>DATNPU010000242.1:0-7455 GCA_036703105.1 Microcoleaceae cyanobacterium | reverse complement strand
AATTTTGCTGGTGTTAGGGCAAGATACAGAACCCGGTAGTGAGTCAACTGGCACTGATGTGCTGCGAACGCTCAAGCTGCAACAGGAAGCTACCGCTTTAACCCAAGTCTTACAAACCTCTGGCAACTCAGGCATTGGCGGCTCTAATCAAACGCCCTGCCAAGTAGATACATTGGTACAGCCAACTCCCGCCGAGTTAATTCAGGCATTGGAAACCCGAGCCTATAACGTGTTGTTTTACGCCGGGCATGGGGCACCCGCTCCGGATGGTGGATTATTGTTTCTGCGACCGGATATGGCCTTGAATGGCACAGAATTAGCCCAGGTATTGACTCGGTGTCAGGTAAAGTTAGCTGTCTTCAACGCCTGCTGGGGGGCACAGCCCGATCACTATATTGCCGCTGGGACAAATCAGTTGCCAGATCAACAAGTGGCACAGTTGATTCCCCGCAGTAGTTTGGCTGAAGTGCTGATTCATCATGGTGTTCCTGCTGTTCTGGCAATGCGAGACTCCATTACTGATAAGGAAGCCCTCAGTTTTATTCAAGCCTTTGCTAAAGCGTTAGCAGAACGGATGCCGATCGATCAGGCGGTTGCCTTGGCCCGTCAGCATTTGCTCACCCTATATAAGTTCAACCAACAGGCCTGGACGTTACCCGTCCTCTACATGCATCCCGAGTTTGATGGCGAGTTGCTGAAATCGTTGGAAATGAGTCCGACGATGATGCCGGGAAATATGGTGACTCGGATTGGCAGCCAGGATAACCATCGGGCCTGTCTACGATCGCTGAAGACCGAACGAGTCTGGCAGATTCGGGGTGGATTAATGCGGGTCGGGCGCGATCGCACCAAGAATGATCTGGTGTTAGAAGAAGATGAAGGGGGAATCTCACGGGAACATGCAGTGATTTTCCGACGTGACTCTAGCCAGGAGAGTAATGGAGAAGTAACGTACTTTTTAGAAGATATTTCTCGGTTTGGCACCTGGGTGCTTCAGGCAGGCAGCTGGCAACGAGTGCATCGCCAGGAAGTCCAGCTCTGTTCGGGTTCGCAACTCAAATTTGGCAGTTCTCAGAATGAGACCTTAGAATTTATTTTGGATCAAAAACCGTCCGGTTGATTCAGGATGGTACAGAGTCCCGTTGCTTCAGTCTGAGGTTCTACCTTTAGGCTTGGAGGATTCTTCCGCTTCCTCTCGTAAGATTGTGGCAATATGGCACCCCCCCTACGCCATTTGATGGAAAAGCTGGGATTTTGTCAGGCAGTTACGGAACTGGCCATCCCTACTCTGTAGCTATTCCCAGCAAAAGCTAGTTGGCTAAATCAGTGCATGCAGGAGTCCGGTTATGAAGAAAGAAGTGATGTGTTCCGACCAAGTTAAACAGTTTGCGGCTAATGTTGGGTATGACCTATGGACGGCTTTGGTACAGGCAGAAGGAGTAAGTCATTCCTGGCAATCGGGTGAGCCACTTACTGAAGAAGCATTTGTAGTGGAATAAGATCCCAATGCCAAAATTGCGTACCCCTGGAATCCATTAGCCCCTGAAGCAGAAGCATTTTTTGCTGATGTGGAAGAGGATGCGCTATTTGATGGTTTTTCGTCTGACGAAATTTCCGCTCGGTCTACAGCCTTTTTCAACCAAATTGATACGCTGTGGGCAAATGTAACGCTGCAATCGAGTGTCATGCAACAATTTGCGGTACGAGTGCCTCAATCTATTCTGACTGCGATCGTTGAGCGAGTGCAACAAGTGGCCACGACAGCAGAATCGATGGCAGAGCGGTTAATTGCCTCTGTGCAAGACCTATTACCCAATTTGGCGATCGAAGATTTGGAAGTGCTAGCCCGGCCTCTGGCCTATGAGTTGCGTGATACCTATACAGGTGATCCTGTTGAGGCGATGTTGGCAAAAGTGCCCCAGGTGAATTGGCAAGAACAATCTGAACTGAATCAGGCCCGTTTAAGCCTAGCAGTGGCTCACTGTGTAATCGAGACTCTGCAAAAAACCAAACCATCAGCCGAATAAGCGATGCAGACTGACGGATGAAGGCTAACCGCTACATACTTTCAGCCTTCATCCTGTTAGCTGCCCATAAATTGCTCACAGTCTATTGATAGAACCGAGTGGCAAAGTTTTGCGATCGGGTCGGCGAAACTTCACGGGCTTTGAGAATAGCTGATCCTAAAAAGGCATAGGACAGAATCCCAACTACTGCCAGTAATACAGGACTAATCAGACCAGTGGCATTCCACAGGGCATGAAGCCCAGAAGCGCTTAGGTACCCCACCCCCCGAATCAGAGAGCAACGCCGGGGCCGCAGCACACTCAGCCCAATAAAGTAACCAAAATAGCCACTGTAGGCAATATGCCCAGCCACCGAACCGAGCACTCTGGGAATTAATAGTTGTAAACTTGCAAGTTGGGCGGCTCCTTCTCCAGCCGCTAAGGTGGATTGATAAATGCCAGGAATATACTGTCCCAACGTTTCGGCTAGAGTAAAGCCAACTGCCGAAGCCGCCCCTAGCAAAATGCCATCTAACGGTTCCCACACGCCAATTTCTTCCCGTCTTGGCGATCGCAAGCATTTTCCTAGATAACAGGCCAGCAGAACCGGTAAGGCTTTCATCAATTCTTCCATTAGCCCTGCCCCAAAAAACATGCGGATTAGTAGGGTAAACGGATCAATTGAAGTATCACCTGTAGGGATTTCTCCAGGCAAAATCTGGCGGAAGACGAAGAGAAATAGGTTAAGTAAAGGGCTAGCTAAAATCAAAATCATCAGCAGGGCCGCACTGAACAGCACCCACCAAGGCTTATATTTGCCACAAAGCTGATAGACAAAGTAATACACTGCACCTGCCAAATACGCCGCCAGGAGCAGATTAAACAACCAGGCGTGACCGACTGCCAAAAACAAGGACACAACAAACCCGATCGTAATCACAGCAGGCAATAAGTAAGCCTTGCGGATCAGGTGTTGCCCAGTCGAAAGAATCGGAAATAGCTGCGTCAGGCTGACTTTTTCTGGCTCAACTACGGGGAATGGATTGAGTACCAGGCGATCCGTCGGGTCGATCGCTACGAAGGGGGGAAAATAGCCATGGGTCTCCAGCTCTGGCGTCGCGGGTCGATCCGTCAGCGCATAATATTCCAGAACAAATTCTGGGCCTTGTTGCCCAAGCATAAAGCGATCGCCGACCTGTAAGACTTGGCAGCCTTGCAGCCGTTGGCCATTCAAAAAGGTACCGTTGGCACTATTGAGGTCACAGATTTGCCAGAAACTAGTGCCATCGGCTGATTCAAACCCTAAAACGGGCTTAATCTCAACATGGCGGCGGGATACCGAACGGTACAGATCGGAATTTAGGACAATCTGGCAACGGGGATCACGCCCGATCGTGATGATGCTATCTGAGAGTGGAAAGCAGGACGGTTGCTTCTGACCTATAGCCCCAGGCAGAAGTTGGCGGAGAAATGCGGTATAGCGAAGCTTACCCGTCACACTGAAGTTAGAACTACGACTTAACCAAAGATGGGAGGAGGGAAACTTTTGAGCTATCTACCGATTATTCTCCTCAGTTGGTTAATCCTACATTGACCAACTGGTTTGTTCAACCTGTTTATTGCTGATTAGCTCTAGCATCACGCACTGCCGCAAAGAAGCAGATTACTCCTAACGGTAACGTTGCGATCAGAATGATGGTAGTGGGTACGGTTCCCAAGTCGGGTGTACCAGACGTTAATTCAAAGATGGAGCCAACCGCTGCAATTCCAGCAATACAGGCTCCGGCCAACAATACACCGCTTTTGGGAGTCACAAATCCTCTGCCTCAATCAACTACGCTACTGGTTTAACGGCTTGGCTGGAAAAGCCATACTTGCTCAATTCCTGATGTAGCAACAAAGCATTCTCTACTCGATCGACAAACATCACCCCATTCAGGTGATCAATCTCATGTTGAATGCAGCAGGCTAAAAGACCGGAGGCCGAGAGCTTTTGCGGACGACCAGATTCATCTTTATACGCAACTTCGATCGCCGAGGGACGTTTCACATCCAAATACACGCCCGGAATGCTGAGGCAACCTTCCTGAGTAACAGAGATATCTTGGCTAGCGTTGGTAATGCTGGGGTTAATCAAAATCAAGGGCGGCGTCGCGGCTTCGTCGGGCTGGCAATCAATTACAATCACTTGCTTATTGACCGCGATCTGAGGGGCTGCCAAACCAATGCCATCAGCACTATACATCGTTTGCAGCATTTCTCGAATCAGCCGCTTAATATCCCCGTCAATTTTGGCAACGCGCTTACTTCCCTGGCGCAATACCCGATCGCCCAGATGATGAATTTCTAACGGTGGCTTCGTTAGCTTCTTTTTTTCAACCAAAACCCCAACTGTCATGGATTGTGTTACTCGCTGGTTCGTAGAGTGTAGGGATAAAATCTCGGAATCATTCCGCCTTACATCTATCTTAGAACAAGGAACAGTGAACAATAAACAATCAGCAGGGATTATTGCTTATTGTTTTTGGGGAATGGCGATGGCCCGATCAACGCTGGCCGCCTGATACTGGTTCGGTGGGTATTGATCGATATGCTGGAAGATAGCTACGGGAGCTGTGACTCGGCAGGTAAAAAATTCGATCGCGACTTTGTTATCCGGGTAAATAACGACTTTGGGCGCTAAATCTTTAGGAGGATTGGCAACGCGCCACTGCCACTTGGCCTGAGTGGGAACCGCATCGATCAGACGATGGTGCAGCCAATTACACGACTTTCCCAAGGCGCCAAATTCCCGAAATTCGCGCCGCAGCATTGAAGCCACAATCCAGGAAGCCGGAGAGCGATCGCCTTGAATGGCCTCCATCACATCAGCGAAGGCGCCTTCAGGTTGAGGGGGATGCTGCTGATCACCACTGGCCGCCAACGCTTTTTCTAACTGAGCCGTTGTGCTGAGATCTTCAGGTACTGCCCAAATCATCCCAATTCCGTTCTCGGCGGTTCGGTTCAAGTAGCCGACTAACCGAAATCCAGCTTTGAGTTTTAGCCCAGGTAGCTTGGTCAGTACAGCTCCGGGATTGGTGGTGCTGATAAACCATTTGCCGTTGGTATTCGGAACGTGGGTGGCTTCCTCTGGCACACCACCAAAGCTAAATAAGTCGCCCAAGTCGCTGAGAGAATCGGGTTCTGGCAATTCGTCTACTTCATCTAACGATGACCACGATCGGGGATGATTTTCCGAGTCAGGTAACTCTAACGCATTTTTAATTTGCTGACGAATTTTTTGCAGCGCTTCGAGAGGAATCTTCTGAACCGGCATAGATGAAAGTGTGCCTTAGGGAACGGGATGAATGAAGCATACAGTGGCTCTACGCTAGTATGCCCAATCTGTTAATTATGAGTAGAAATCCGTGATGTTTGCACACAATGTTCTTGCAGCAAGTCTTACATCCTAATCCGGTTTCCAATATTTTGATCCGAATTCTTAAGTATCAAAAAAAAGTGACTCCAAATTGAAATGCAGACATAAAATGAGCGCCAAAACCTTCGCTTGACCAGTTAGGGCTATGGCAATTCAGGAAGGTTGGCAGGCAGGCAATAAGCCCAATACAACTATTGCGAAATTATTGGAGGAGGAAACCATCATGCATAAATTGATTTCATCAGTCTTAGGTGTCCTAACTGTATCCGTTGGCTTAACTGTCTTTAGCTCCCCTGTCTCGTCTCAAGGTACAACCAAAGTTTCCTATCGCTGTGATGCGAATAAAGGCTTCACTGCCGTGTATCAACCTGACGGAGCTGATGATAATGTGCGGCTGACGTTTGGGAGCAAAGTGATTACCTTACCCAAGGTTGAGTCTGCCTCCGGTGCTAAATACAGTAATGGGAGTGTGACTCTAAATACAAAAGGCGACGAGGCGTTTGTTGAAGTGGGTGATAAGGTGCTGTTCGATAACTGCTTGGCTCAACAGGGCCGGGGAGTCTCTGGTCTCTGGTAGCGTAGCGGAGCAAGGCATGGGTAAAAGACTGGTTAGTTACCCATGCCACTTTTACCCTGGATAAACCCGGCCTTTCCAAGCTCCACCTTTTTTTTGCCAGTGTCGCCAAGCCGAATCGATCGTCATGCAGGTGTAAAGCAGTGCGATCGCCGGTAAGCTGACAGCAAAAACCGGAGAACACCGATAAAACCGGACTATGGGAGAGTAGGCCAGCGTCATCAGTAACCAACCCATTAATCCTGTGAAGGCGATCGCTCTATGGCCGAGAACAATGCCCACGGCTAAGGCGATCGGCGGAATTAAGTAAATCACGGTCATGCCGATTAATGTCCCAATTAGCAATAACGGGGAATAGTTGAGTTGCGTGTAGGCTGTCCGTGCCACCATATCCCAAATCGTTTGCAGTGATGGATAGGGACGTAAACTACAGGTCAAATCACTCAAGCCCAACCAAATATTGTTAGCCGACTGAAGGGAGATCCCCGATCGCGGATCTCCCTCACCTACCCCATCGTTCTCATTGCCTCGACTTTTCACCGCTTGAGCTAAGGCACAATCATCAATCAATGCCTGCCGAATCGTTTGCAGTCCGCCGATCTGTTCCAAAGCCTCGCGCCGAATTAGGATACACCCTCCAGCCGCAGCGGCAGTAGCTCTGTGGGGATCATTTACCCAACGGAAGGGATAGAGTTTTTGGAAAAAGAAGACAAACGCCGGAATCAGTAGCTGTTCCCAACCGCTTTCACAGCGCAATCGTACCATTACCGAAGCCATCGATAGATTTCGTTGCCGCGCCTGACTCACTAATCGCCGCAAATTGGAGCGATCGTGGCAAATATCTGCATCCGTCAACAAAATATAGTCCGGTGAGCCGGTCAGAGCTTTTTGTACCCCCTGATCCATCGCCCACAACTTCCCTGACCAACCCGTCGGTAATGGCTCAGCAGCCAACACAGTTAATTGCTCTGCCTGCCCCAATGCGGCCGCCGTCGCTTGAGCAGTTGTCGCCGTACCATCCGTGCTGTGGTCATCCACTAAAATCACTCGTAGTTGACCAGGGTAATCCTGCTGAAGCAGCGATCGCAGCGTCACTGGCAATAACTCCGCCTCATTCCGCGCCGGAATCACCGCCCAGACCGTCGGATACTCTCCCTCACCTTCTCCATCTCTCCCATCTCCTTCACTCTCCAGCACCTGATCACACTGCCAAAACCCTCCCCTCAATCCGAGCAGTATTAACCAGATCACCACTGACAGTTCCGATAGCGTCAAAAGCAGAAAACCCATGCGATCGTTGTCCGATATAGATAGTTGCCAATGTGAAGCATTACGAAGCACAATACAATGTTTGCAATTTTGTAATCAAATGTTGGGATAGGAGTGGTGCTACAGTGACGCAGACGCAGGATCGAGGAACCACCTTTGGACAGCCAGAGCAGTTGCAGCGATTGGAT
>DATNPU010000238.1:0-26176 GCA_036703105.1 Microcoleaceae cyanobacterium | reverse complement strand
TTTGATTTGGTCATAGGTCAGAGGCGTCACCATGACCAGAAATTGTTCAATTTGCTCCGCTAACCCGTTGTAGAGCGAACATTTACTGAAAAAGTCTGCCCGCAGCACAATCACAATACTGAGACGATCGCCGACTTCCCGTAACGCCGTGGTCAAACAGTTGAAGAAACGATGGCGATCGCGTTCAGCATGAGGGCCTTGGCACAGCGTAAACACTTCCTCAAACTGATCAATGATCAAAACCAACCGGGAATTGCTACCCGCCTTGGGCATCAAGCTGGCTCGTACTAGATGGGATAACCCCGTACCGCCATCTTGCAGAAAAATCTCTGCCCGCCGTAATTGCTCTGCGCGATCAACCGCCGAAGCCGAGGGATTAATAAAGGCATTGGCCAAACTTTTGAGGGGTTGATCGGTCGGCGTAATCAGTTTAATTTGCCAATCACTACTGCCAGATAACCGCTGTCCCCGTCGTAACTTATGAACCAAACCGGCCCGCACCAGTGACGACTTTCCACTGCCTGAAGCCCCGACTACAGCCAGAAAGTTACCTGTCTTTAACTTATCGATCAACTGATCGGTGAGTTCTTCCCGCCCGAAGAAATAGTCAGCATGTTGTTCATCAAAAAATTCCAACCCCCGATACGGACAAATCTCTTGAGCCAGGCTGGTTTGTAAAACGGTTTGCGTCCCCTGACAGCGAGTCAGAATAATTTCGCTCCCCGAATTTTCAAACAGGGGTTGCTGCACTTCTCCTTTTAAGGCACTACTCACCCAATCGGTTAAGGCGTAGTTACTGACAAGGCCATTGGCCAGCCGTCGGGGATCAAGGCCATTAATCAGGGCTTGCGTGAAGACACTATAGTTACCCGAAATTGACTCATACGCCGATTCATATTCCCGTGAGGCGGCCATAAACAGGCGATCGGTGCCCGATCGAGCGCCTGGATCCGCCTCCAAAAAGTTGAGGATTTCGCCACTATGGCAACAATCCAGCAAAATAATGCGCTGCCGTACCGGGCTTTCTTGCAATAACCGGCGCAACCAAAACAGGGATAAACCATAAAAATGGCCCAGGGGATTCACTTCACTGGTGGCCAGATACCCTTCACGAATGCCAGCTTCTTTCTGCAACCCGTGGCCTGAAAAATAAAACAGGGCAGTATGTGGAATATTATTGCCCTTCGGTTTGAACAGTTGCACCAAAGCAGATTCCAGTTGCACCAGCGTGACTGGAGTTTTAACACCTACTTGGAGATGCCCCTCTTTCACCATTTCTGGCAGTCGGGTCACACGGAAATCGCCATAGGATTCAAGCTGTTGCGCGATCGCCTCGGCATCTTGCGCCGGTGCACCTAGACTGGGCAAATGTTGATAGGAACTAATTCCGACAACTAGGGCATCCCGTGACATTGTGTGTTTCTCCTAATAGCCGCACCTTCAGGCGGCAACAAAACTCCCTAAAATCTGAGCAATGGATCGAATTTTCAGCTTGGGGGAACACAACAACTGATCAAGAAACGACACTAGATGATCTAGATAACATTACGGAGTTAACCTTAGTTAATCCATCCTGAATTTTTCGCTCTCTACTATGAACTTAATCAAAATCAACGTCGTTGTAAAAGGGGGTAAGACCCCTATTTCAAAGAGTTTTGGCTAGCTTCAACCAATAAATTAAAAAAATCCTCTTTTAATCGAAAAAACGACAACAAACTAATTTGTAGCGACTAAATTATCAATAACGCTTAGGGTTATTCTCGATTTCGGCTAAGTTGGCAAACAGCAATCGCAAATACACGGATAAAAAACTTTTCAGTATGAATCTTGAGTAAGAAATTCGTAGAAGTACTGAGTTAATCCTATACTCCTCACTGAGTTCCTAAAGTCAATGGCTAAATCGCATCAGATTACTATCTGCACCCAAGTAACCACGATCGCAGAATAGGTCTGTGGATCAAACCAGTAGCCAAATCTGACATTAAAAAAAATGGATTAGAGCGATCGCAACTAAATTTTAGCTGTAGGGTGATTTAGCTTATCCATACCGGGTTAGTGCAGCCAGAGCATGAAGAAAATTGCGATCGTTCTCGCCTTTTGGTTGAGCCTGCTGCTCGTTTTGTGTACCGACTCTCGACATCCAGTGTTTTCCTGGGTAGGACATCAAAGCGGGTTACAGGTAACGGCTCGGCCACTCGCTCAACCTCAGTCACGCGTTGCAGGCTCGATCGCCAAGTCGAGCCGAGCGAACCAACCCAGCCGCTCACCAACAACAAAATCTGCTCCTGATCCCTTTGCCCCCTTGATCGGCAATGCCCAACAACTCGACGGCTTATTCACACTCTACACAGATCTAGAGACAGGCAAATTGCTAGCGGAAATTGCCCCCGACCAACTGAATGTTCAGTATCTCTGGAGCACTACACAGGAGTCTGGCATCGGCGAACGGTGGATTTTAGGTGGTGGACTCCAGCCTAGCTTTATCTTTATGTTCCGGCATGTCAAAAATGCCTTGCAGATCGTTGTGCCCAATGTCTATTTTCGGGCCAATCCTGGGGATCCAATTGAGCGATCGGTACGGCGATCGTTTAGCGAGTCCGTTCTGGCAACTCTCCCGATCAAAGAAACGCATCCTCAGCACCACACCTTTTTAGTTGACTTAGAACCCTTGCTATTGAGCGATCTCCCTGGTTTTGCTCCGGGCTTATCCGAAGTGCTACAGGCTCAGTACAGCCTGGATACAGAGAAATCAGCGTTAGGAGAGGTTCAGGTTTTTCCGGAGAATGTGGAATTGGAGGCCAGTTATAGTTTTTCGCTTAATCCCCCCGATCAAACTCCACCCGATGTTGAGTCACTACCAGACAGTCGCAATTTTGGGTTGCAAGTCCATTACAGTTGGTCACAACTCCCAACGAATAACGGCTATCGGCCCCGCCTGGCCGACGATCGCGTTGGGTATAGCATCACGGCGTATCAGGATTTATCCCAACAATCGTACAAGTCCCCGTTCGTGCGTTACATCCAACGCTGGCACTTAGAAAAACAGGATCCAACTGCGCCCCTATCTCCCCCCAAACAGCCGATCGTATTTTGGTTAGAAAACGCCATTCCTAAACCCTATCGCGACACTGTGAAAGAGGGAGTATTGTTGTGGAACAAAGCCTTTGAGCAAGCTGGATTTGTTGATGCGATCGAAGTGCAGCAGATGCCTGATGATGCCACCTGGAAGCCAGCCGATGCCCGCTACAACACCATTCGCTGGCTAACCTCCTACCAACCCGCCTTTGCAGGGTATGGGCCATCCCGCGTCAATCCGCTGACCGGCGAGATCTTAGATGCTGATATTTTGATCGATGCCAGTTTTGTCCGGAGCTTAAAACAAGAATATCTGGCTCTGGAACCGCATGGCCAGTCGCAGGGGCAAGCCGATCCATTGTCCTGTCGTCCCTCTGCTCACTCCTCAAAATCGCGATCGTCCTCAGTCCGGCGGCAGCAAAGCCAATCCGACGAGCAGTGTTATCGGCAGGCCGCCTCCCAACAGTTTGCGGTGGGAGCAATGGCGTTATCGATGCTGCATAGTGCTGCCCCAGAAAGTGAAACGATGCAGGACTATGTCCGCCAATATTTGCGAGAGCTGATTGCCCACGAAGTCGGGCATACCTTAGGACTGCGCCATAATTTTCGGGCCAGTGCTATGCTGTCACCGACTGAGCTAAACAATACAGAACTCACTCATACCAAGGGGTTAGCTGCCTCTGTCATGGATTACACGGCGGTGAATCTGGCACCTCCCACAGTCCCACAAGGCGATTACTTCACCCAGGTAGTCGGGCCATATGACGAATGGGCGATCGCTTATGGGTATACCCCGTTTAACGCTCGCACACCGCAGGCTGAAAGGCGGTTTTTAGATGAGATTGCCCGCCGGGCGCCTGAACCGGGTCTGGCCTATGGAACAGATGAAGATGCCGATGCTCAACTCGATCCCCAAATCCAACGGTTTGATCTGAGTAATGATTTGCTCGTTTATGCGCCCTGGCAGTTTGCCAATGCCCAACGGTTATGGCAAGCCTTAGACCAACGGTTTCCCCGCAGCGGTGATGGGTTTAATGAAGTTCGCGATCGGTTTGACACTATCTTTCAGTACTATTCCCGCTATGCAGCCTTACTCACCGATTACATTGGCGGACAATCGTTCAACCGCTATCGGGCTGGGGACGAGATCGGGCGGCTTCCTTTAGAACCGATTCCAGCCAACCAGCAACGGCAGGCCTTAGAGCTATTAAACACCTATGTATTTGATGCTAACGCGTTTCGCTTCTCACCCGAATTCCTCAATAAACTGACGCCAGAGCGGTGGTACCACTGGGGTGAAACCCCCACCGAGCAATTGGACTATCCGATTCACGATCGGATTTTGTGGTTACAGACTCGAGTGCTGAAGCAACTGTTTGACTACGATCGCCTGGTACGACTGCGCGATGCCGATCTAAAATCCAAACCGGGGCAAGCGTTTACTCTGACCGAACTATTTGACTGGCTGCAAGCTATCATCTGGCCGGAACTCTTACCCAGCCCAACTGGACAGCCACCCCAGCTCTCTTCTACAGCTCTCCGGCGGGGGCTCCAACAGGTTTATTTAAACCAAATGATTCAAATGACGTTACGCTCGGCTCGGGTTCCCGAAGCAGCTTCTACCCTGGCTCGGTATCACCTGAAGCAACTACGAGCTGAGTTGGGCAAACTATTACAACGATCGTACTCAGACACAGACACCGCAACCAAAGCCCATTGGGATGAGGTCAACGATCGGATTCTCAAAGCGTTAGATGCTCAATTGCAAACGCAGTGATTAGGATAGAAGCGAATCGCTGCTTGTTTTAGGAACCTACTCGAATGCGAGACTTTTTCAAGTATACGTTTGCGACCCTGCTCGGCCTATTCATCTTTATGGGGTTAAGCATTGGTGGGCTGATTGCCCTCTTTATTGGGGCAGCATCCAAAGATCCTGAACCGAAAGTAGCCAATAAATCCGTTCTGGTCTTTGATTTGGGGCTAGATATTATTGATGCGCCACCCGGCTCCGGTGGGGGACAAGCACTTGAAGAAGCGTTATCGGGGACAGCTCTGGAAACGATTTCTCTGCGTAAGGCGGTGGACGCGATCGACCAGGCGGCCAAAGATCAACGCATTGTCGCCCTATACCTCTATGGCAATATTAATTCGGCGGGGAATGGTTCCGGTTTTGCCACGCTGAAGGAAGTGCGGGGTGCCCTAGAGCGATTTAAAGCGGCGGGTAAGAAGATTATTGCTTATCCCACAGATTGGCAAGAGCGGGATTATTACCTCGGTTCCGTAGCTAATACGATCGCGCTGAATCCCTTTGGCTCGTTAGAAATGAATGGTTTAAGTTCCGAAGCCACCTTTTTTGCCAATGCCTTACAGAAGTTTGGCGTTGGGGTGCAAGTGACGCGGGTGGGCAAATACAAGTCGGCAGTGGAACCGTTTTTGTTAACTGAGCGGAGCCCGGCGAATAAGCAACAGACTCAAGCGCTCTTAGGCGATCTATGGAAGGAATTTTTGACGGCCGCCAGTGCCGATCGCAAACTGACGCCCCAGCAGTTACAAGCCATTTCCGATCGCGAAGCCGAACTAGAACCAGAAGAGGCATTAAAACTGCGGCTAGTGGACAAACTGGCCTATCAAGATGAGGTATTGACCGAACTAAAACAAATTACAGGCAATACGACCGAGGATAAAACCTTCCGCCAAGTCACCTTAAAAGAGTATGCCAAAGTTGCCGAAGATGAGTTGGGGAAAGATGGCTTTTCCAGAAATCAGATTGCGATCGTGTACGCTGAAGGCAATATTGTCGATGGTGAAGGGCAACCCGGCCAGATTGGTGGCGATCGATTCGCCAAGCAACTCCGGGACTTGCGACTAGACAAGAATGTCAAAGCGATCGTGCTGCGGGTCAATAGCCCGGGTGGCAGTGCCGCCGCCTCGGAAGTGATTCAACGAGAAGTCATCCTCACCCGCAAAGTTAAACCTGTTGTTGTCTCAATGGGTTCAGTCGCCGCTTCCGGTGGGTATTGGATTTCTACCTATAGCGACCGGATTTTTGCCGAACCAAATACGATTACTGGCTCGATCGGGGTGTTCGGAGTTCTACCCAATATTCAAAAATTGGGGAATAACCTTGGTGTAACCTGGGATACCGTCAAAACGAGTCGGTACGCTGATATTATGTCGGTTTCTCGGCCTAAAACCCCACAAGAATTGGCCCTAATTCAACAATCCGTTGATCGGATTTACAACCAATTCATTACCAAAGTGGCCGACTCGCGCAAACTCGATAAAGCTAAAGTCGGTGAGATTGCCCAGGGTCGGGTCTGGTCAGGTAGCCGGGCCAAAGATTTAGGCTTGGTAGATCAACTGGGAGGACTGAATGATGCGCTCCAATACGCCGCTAAAAAAGCTAACCTGGGCGACAAATGGACGCTGGCAGAATATCCCAAACCTCGATCGCTGACAGAACGGCTGTTTGGCAGCAATAAAGATGAGCAAGTGGCAGAATTCTCCACCAAGCTCGATCCCTTAGCTACGGAAGCACTCAAGTTCTACAGTGAGTTATCGGCTCTGCGCGCTTTAAATGATCCCCGTGGCATTTACGTTCGCTTACCCTATAACTTCCGTATTGATTAGAGTCCTCAAGCCCGATCGTCCCCCGTAGTGAGTTGCTCTAAACTCAGGCGCAGCAGCGATAAGACAAGGATGAGCACAAACATGATCAGACCGATCGTGCACGCATAGCTAATATCTAAATCCTTAAACGCTCGATCGTAAAGGTAATAGACGATCGTGGCCGAACTGTTGCGCGGCCCGCCTTGGGTCATCACATACACTTCTTCAAACACCTTAGTTGCTGAAATGGCTGAAATCACAGCCACCAGGAAAATGTAAGGCTTCATTAGTGGCACCGTAATGTCCCAATGTTGTTTGATGCCGTCGGAGCCATCGATCGCGGCCGCTTCATACAGTTCTTGGGGAATGGCTTGGAGTCCGGCCAAATAAATCACCATGTAATATCCCAACCCCTTCCAGACGGTCACGGCCATGACGCTAAAGATGGCCCAACTGGGACTGGTTAACCAGGGAATGCCGTCGCTAGAAATGCCGAGTAGTCGCAGTAGTTGATTCAGTAAGCCAGTCTCCGCATAGAGCCACTTCCAAGCTAGCCCCGCCACGACCATCGAAATCACCACTGGGGTATAGTAGGCGGCCCGAAACCAGCGCACCCCCCGCAACTTCTGGTTCACTAAAATCGCTAATCCCAAGGGCAGCATCACCAGCAACGGCACAACGCAAACCATGTACAGCAGGGTATTGCGAAAGGTTTGCCAGAACACAGTATCGGCCCAGAGGCGCCGGAAGTTGGCTAATCCGACCCATTCGGGAGCCGTCAAAATATCGTAACGAGTAAAGCTGAGGTAAAACGCTTGCAAGGCTGGATAAAACACGGTCAGTCCCAGCATCAATAATGCGGGTAACAAAAACAAGTAGGGGGTAAGCCGGGGCAGCCATATGGCCCAATATTTGGGGAGTGATTTATCCATCACGATCGCTAACTTGACAGAGTAATAAGCCAAACCAGGTATTTGGATCCGTCCAGACCTGTAACGGATTTAAACCTATTGATTGTAGTTGTTGTTGTGTTGCAGTCAGGTCAAATTTACGCGAAATTTCTGTCCGAATTGTTTCACCAGATTCTAAAAAAACTTTGACATTTAAAGCGGTTAATTCGACTGTTTGCGATCGCAGACTACGCAGATGCATTTCAATTTGATGCAATGACTGATTGTAAAATGACCAATGCTCAAATTGAGTTAAATCAAAGTTACCTTGAAACCGCTGATTCAGATGCCGCAACATATTGAGATTAAACTCAGCCGTTACGCCCTGACGATCGTTATAAGCCGCTTCTAACAACTCCGTCGATTTGTGCAAATCTACTCCTAACAGAAAGTATTCTCCAGGCTGTAACGCCGTTCGAATTTGATGAAAAAATTGCTCACATTCAGCCGGATTGAGATTCCCTAAACTACTGCCTAAAAAGAAGATCAAACGCTTGGGCAAATGCGGGTTAGAAAGATGCTGAAGTGCTTGCTCATACGTGCCCACTAAACCGTGAATCTGTAGGGTTGGGTAATCCGTTAATAACTGATAGGCACTGTCTTGAAGCATCCCCGCACTAATATCGATCGGAATGTAGTGCAAGGGATAGCCTAACGCTTGATAGGCATTCAGGAGTAAACGAGTTTTGGTGGAACTCCCACTACCTAATTCCACCAGTTCACACACTCCAGTTAGTTCTGCGATCGCGGCAGCACAACCTTGCAGAATACTCGTTTCAGTACGGGTCAAATAATATTCCGGTAACTCACAAATTTGCTCGAATAACTGCGAGCCACGATCGTCATAAAAATACTGAGGTGGTAGCATTTTCGGTTGTTGCGTTAGCCCCTGAATCACCTCCTGCCCAATGCTGTCTTGAGTCGCTGTCTGAACTGGGCGGCTCAACACTTCAATGTGTAATCGATCGCCTGAAATCGCTGAGGGCAAGGAATTCTGGGCAGACATGGCTGAACTGACCGCTTTAAAGGCTGACATTCTACCTCCATCACAACAACGATGTTACAGGTGGCAAGGGGGCAACCATCCTGAGAAGTTTTGCTTGCCGCTTGTTATTGTCCCACCATCGGGGTCGCTTACCGCCTGACAAAGGAGGGATAATGAGGACACCGTTACAGGAGATGGCTATGTTTGGTTTGGGGTGGCCGGAAGTAGCGATCATTGCGATCGTGGCAATTCTAATCTTTGGACCCAAAAAGATTCCCGAGTTGGGAGGCACATTAGGCAAAACGCTACGCGGGTTCAAAGAAGAGATTAGTAAACCGGATGAAGACAACGATGATCTAGACGAAAAATAGACTGGACAACCGCTAGTCTCCAGTTGTGGTCTCCGGTAGCGTGGGTTTTGCCCGAGTGGATAGTCCTCGGGCAACCCAAAAGGTCACACTAATAATCAAAATACTCAGCAGTAAGTTGGCCAATCGGATAGGACGATCGCTCTGGTGAGCCAGTATGCTTTCTAGGACTAAGGGTGGCAGCACACACCCCACACTTGTGAGCGCCAGTCGCCCGAACAGTTGCCCGAACAGTTGCCCTTTCCCAGCACTCACTAGCAAGCGCAGCAACACCCCGATCGGCACAAATACCAAGACATAAGAAATGACTTGATAATCGATCGGGGTGAGTAAAACCATGAGCGGCTGCTCAGCGCTATCCACATACCCACGTACCACCAAACCGGAGTAAGTCATGACAATGCGGTGGGGTTGTCCATCAGCCCAGGTATTTGATAGGAACCCTTGAGGAGCAAGCACCCCGGATTTATTGAAACTTGTAGCCACCCACAGCAATAAGTTCGATCGCCATTGCATTAAGGTGAGGTTGCCTAACGACCACTGAGCAGACAGGGAAAGAATCCGATGAAAGTGGGAAGATAGATCTGGCTGAGCGGCAGTTATCACTGCGGCCAAAGTCAATTCTGAACTCGCTTGCAGGCGTTGATTCAACTGGGTGGCTGGACTGAGCATTTCTAGCCAATGTTCCGCTGAAACCCAAGCTCCCTCAGGAGAGGTTAACGCTGAGGTAGGGGCAGAACCTTGCCAAACCAGATTAGGAGATTGTCCAGTAGTATCGATTAAGCCAGATGGACTAGTCAACGGATACGCCGCCACTAAGTGGTCGCCACAAGGAAGCGGCGCTTGGGCTTGCGTGAAAAATGCCGTTAGGTTGCTGGCAGATAACGCCCGATCGCAGATCTGCACATGGGCCACCCGACCTGACCAAGGCAATTGATCGGCTGGATCATTGCCAATGAGTAACCGGGCATTCAGATCCCATGTCCGTAAAGTCGAACCATTCAGCCAACCTACCACCGCGATCGCTAACACCATATAGGCCAGGAATGCCGCACTCACCTGTCGCCATGACAACCGAGACACTAATCGTTGGAAGCCTTGCAACCCAGCATGGACGATACCCAAAACCCGCGATCGGCCATACTTAAACGTCAAATAGCCAAGATAGCCGCCTAAGGTATTGGTCAGAACATCAGTGAGTGCATAGGTTCTGTCATTAAGCAGAATCTGTAGCATTTCGACCGTCAATGATAAGCCTGCACTACATCCAAGCACTACGAGCCAAGGTGGCCGCCATAGCCGTTTGTGGTTCAATAGCTTGGCACTGACCCCAAACCCCAAGGGCAGAAATAACACAATGTTCGCAATCAGATCTACCTTATTGGTCGGGTTGGTAACAAAGTCGCGCAGCACCTGTCGAATCAGCAGACCTTCTGGTATCCGTAACCGAAACGGATACAGGGTCGCTAACGCGATCAACACAACGCTCAACACAATAATTCTGTTAGCCCAGCGAACCGCTAAATCATCAGTTAACGATCGCGCAGCTCGATGCGAGGGAGGTAAATTCATAGCCAATGAGGACAAAGAGCGGATAGTGGGTACCATCCGCCATCATAGTCAACGCCCCAATTTACTCGCTAACGCTACCGTCCGAAGTTCACATACTCTACAGAATCTTCATCGGGAGCGCTGGGTTGTGGCTCAACTACATTGCCATTATTAGGTGGCTCAACCACACCAGTCTCTTGTAGCGTCTCTGCTTCGCCCAAAGGCCGACGGGCATCAATCAAGCGCAAAGCCCGAGTCACACTTTCTGGCAGAATCACCACCAAACTATTGAGTGGAGCCGCATCTAACGCCGTTTGAATGGCGGTAGTTTCATCCAGAATCGTTTCATAACGGCTGTCTGGCTTAGCTTGCTGAATTCCTGCCGTAATTAACCGGGCGGCATCACCACGAGCACGTCCACGCGTATCATCATCTTCTTTGATGAAGATACGATCGAACATTCCAGCGGCTAGCGTCCCGAGCATGACAAAATCATCATCTCGGCGATCTCCAGGTCCACCAACCACCCCAATCCGTTCCCCCGGCCAATTCTTGACGAATCCAGATAACGCTTCATAACTATGGGGATTATGAGCATAATCTACCAGAGCGTGATATTTGCCCAAGTTAACCAGATTCATGCGGCCCGGTGTTTGCTCGGTAGAGGCCCGGAAGGTTAACAGCGCTGCTCGAATATCCTCAATGCGGACTCCCTGAGCAAAGGCCGCCAGACTAGCCGCAAGAGCATTAGCAATCATGAATGGTGCCCGCCCACCCAGCGTTAACGGCACATTCGCCGCTTGTTCAATCCGTAGCGTCCAGTCCCCCTTGAGAATTGAGAGGTAACCATTTTCGTAAACCGCCGCCAAACCGCCCTTCTGAGTATGGGCTTTGATCAAGTCAGACTGGGGATGCATCGAGAAATAGGCCACCTGAGCAGTGACTTTACTGGCCATCGCAGACACCAGTGGATCATCGGCATTCAGAATCGCATAACCGTTGGGCATGGCCGTTTCAGCCACAACGCTTTTCACCCGCGCCATTTCTTCGATCGTGTCAATATCGCCCAGGCCCAGGTGATCCGCCGCAACGTTCAACACCACCCCAACATTACATTCATGGAACGCCAAGCCCGATCGCAAAATGCCACCTCTAGCACTTTCCAACACGGCCACTTCCACCAAGGGATCTTGCAAAATCAGTTGAGCACTCTGCGGCCCTGTGTTGTCTCCTGGTTCTACCAGGTAATCGCCGATATACGTGCCATCGGTCGTCGTGTAACCTACAACCTGTCCAGTTTGCTTAAAGATATGGGCAATCAAGCGGGTTGTGGTAGTTTTACCATTGGTGCCTGTGACAGCCAGAATCGGCACCCGGCTATGGGTTCCCGCTGGAAATAGCATATCCATCACAGGTTCCGCCACATTCCGTGGAATGCCTTCACTGGGGCAAACATGCATCCGGAAGCCAGGAGCCGCATTAACTTCGACAATCACCCCATCCACTTCTCGCAGCGGACGAGTGATATCGGGAGTCACCACATCAATCCCCGCAATATCTAAGCCGATAATTTTGGCCACCCGCTGCGCTAACCACACATTTTCGGGATGAATGTCGTCGGTACGATCGACCGCAATTCCACCAGTACTCAAGTTTGCCGTTGCTCGCAAATAGCAGATTTCACCCCGATCGAGGACTGTCTCTACGGTCAACCCTTGCCGTTCCAGCAGTTGCCAACTGGTACGATCGAGTTGAATTTTGGTCAGCACATTGTCATGACCTTCACCCCGACGAGGATCTTGATTGGTAATTTCAATCAATTCTGCGATCGTGGAACGACCATCCCCCACCACATGGGCTGGCACTCGTTCCGCCACCGCCACGACTTTGCCATTAATCACCAAAACCCGGTGATCGCAACCTTTGTAGTAGCGTTCAACAATCACTGATCGCGACACTTCGCGGGCGGCATCATAGGCTTCCTCAGCCTGCTGCCAGCTTTCAATATTGATCGTAATCCCGCGCCCATGATTGCCATCCAGAGGCTTGATCACGATCGGATAGCCACCCACAGACTCGATCGCTTCCTCCAGATCATCCAGATAGTCAACCACTGTGCCACGCGGCACCGGCACTCCGGCTTCTCGAAGAATGCGCTTCGTACCTTCCTTATCACTCGCCAGTTCTACACCCAGAATACTGGTGTAGTTGCTCAGCGTCGCCTGAATCCGCTTTTGATGCACCCCGTAACCCAGCTGAATCATGGAACGAGCGCTTAACTCAAACCAGGGAATGCCTCGGGCTTCTGCTTCTTTAACTAACGATTCCGTACTGGGCCCTAAAGAACCATCAGCGGCAAGCTGGCGTAAATCTGATAAGTCTTGCTCCAGTTCTTCCGCTGGATAGGTACCAGTGTTGACAATGCTTTGACACAGCCGGACTGCTGCCCGAGCCGCATAGCGTCCCGCCTGCTCATAAATGTACTCAAACACCACTCGATAGATGCCTGGCGTCGAGGATTCTCGCGTTCGTCCAAATCCTGCCTGCATCCCCGCTAGTTCTTGTAGCTCTAGGGCAACATGCTCAATAATATGCCCCATCATCGTGCCTTCTCGGACTCGACTCAGAAAGCCACCCCGACAACCCGGCGAACAAAAGTGCTCAATCAAACTGGGGAGAACCTGAATTAATCCCTCGTAGAACCCTGGAATTTGGTTGGAGGGCTTATCTGCAAGTTCCTCCAAATCCAGACGCATTACAATCAACTTGTGACGACGAATACTCCAATAGTTAGGACCTCGTAATGTCTGGATTTTGAGAATCTTCATAAGCAGTTAGCCATTTAGGAGTCATTTCAAACGCGAAACCCTGCACAATAATGGCGAGGGTGAGCACTGCTGCTTAGAGCAGATTTTTTGATGCAATTATTCAGTTTCAAGCTCTGAGGGATCCGAGACTGTTCATCATGAACCGTTTTTTCACCGCCATCAGAGTTTATAAGTAAGCTTGCAATCAGCTTAACGAGAATTCCCTAGAATTGCAGCAACTAGCGACAGCGATTTTCTCCTCTCCCCCTTAAAACTTCTGATGCTGCGGTGGTAAAGCAGTCCGTTTGCGCAGGTCAAATCGATCGCCATAACTGAGCACATGCACCCGCAGGTTATAGATACTTAGAGGATCCGTCGCTCCCACATCAGGTTGATTGGTATAAGACAAATCTTTGGGATCAATCACCGTCACCGTGCCTTTACCAATCACCTGTAAAGTGCCATCCCCTTCAAACACCGCACAGGTATCTTCATCAATCCCCACCCCTAGGCGATCGGGGTGAGCCGCGATCGCGCTCATTAACCGGGCCATACGATTGCGGTTATGAAAGTGTTGATCGACCAACAAATCTGGCAGAATGGCTAACCCAGTGGTCATATCGACCAGCGATCGATTCGGAGACTCACCACTGCCACCACCGGCGATCATGTAATGGCCCATAACTGCCGCTCCAGCGCTGGTTCCAGCTAAGGTAATTTCCCCTCGTTGGGCCCGCTGTCGCACCATATCCATCAGGGGAGTATCAGCGAGTAGCCCACATAGGCGCAACTGATCTCCTCCAGTCAGAAATACACCAGTACAGTTCTCGGCATAACTTTGCATCAAGGGGTCTTCGCATTGCTCGCGATCGCGAATATCCAAGATCTCGATGCCCTTGGCTCCCATCTCGGTAAAAATGCTGTGATACCGCTCTCCGGTCGCAACTGGCTCACGGGACGCAGAAGGAATGATAGCGATTCGGGCATCCGCCGACCCTGAACGAGTAAAAAAGCTATGCAAGATCTCGCGTCCGTGGACTTTATCTTCGGCTCCCCCAATAACCATAATGGCAGTTTTCGTAGACTGGGGCATTTCCTCTCCAAGGCGATGAAACACTAGTTGCGGCATAGCGCTACTCCCCAGCGTTCGATGAAACCAACGCTCCAAGAATTTGGTAAGTCGGGAAGACACGTTGTTGTTAATCATCCTATCGCTGAACTGCCGATCGTCCGTTTTGAGTTAAGGCAACCAAGGCAACGCTACGCCTATCTAGACCAGATTACTATTTTGGTGAAACAGGCTCTACCCTAATTTTTGGCAAACCCATGATCTCCAGGAGATTGCATCCTGGCACACACTCTTAATTAGGCATAATCTTTAGCCATTAAAGCGTAGTCTAAATTACAAAAAGCCAGCAGACCTCGATCATCTTAGAGTTGACCAAAACCAGTAAAATCTGATCTCCCCATCTTCCCCATCCTCCTATCTCCCCACCCTCTCCCTCCCTCCTTCACCATGCGTTTCGACATCGTTACCCTGTTTCCCGACTTCTTCACCTCTCCCCTCAGTTCTGGGCTTTTAGGCAAAGCCTTAGCCAAACAAATCGCGGAAGTCTATCTGACCAATCCCCGCGACTTTACTACCGATAAACATCGCAAAGTCGATGATGAGCCTTACGGTGGCGGTGTGGGGATGTTGATGAAACCAGAACCCATCTTTGCCGCCGTCGAATCGCTACCCCAACTTCCCCCGCGCGAAGTGGTGCTAATGACTCCCCAGGGCGAACCAATGCACCAAGCTATGTTCCAAAATTTTGCTGCTAACTATCAACAATTAGTCATTATTTGTGGACATTACGAAGGGGTAGATGAACGAGTTCTGAATCTAGTGACTCGCGAGGTGTCATTAGGCGATTTTGTCCTCACTTGTGGCGAAATCCCCGCTCTGACGTTGATTAACGGCGTAACTCGCCTGTTACCGGGAACTGTCGGCAAAGAAGAGTCATTAAAGGCCGAGAGTTTTGAACAGGAATTACTCGATTATCCGCAATATACCCGTCCCCCCGTGTTCCGCGACTGGCCAGTTCCACAGGTGCTACTCTCCGGCAACCACGCCGCGATCGCCCAATGGCGTCATGAGCAACAAGTCCAACGGACGCGCGATCGCCGACCGGATTTGTACCAACGCTGGTTAGAACGGGAATAGCAGGGGTGGGGGAGGTAAGGAAGGTAAGGGAGGTGAGAGAGCAAAAGGTTTTCCCATCCCCCTTATCTTCCCCATCCCCCTATCTCTCTGTAACTACCGGAGTAACGATCGCCAACCCATGCCATAATGATCAGCCTGTTCTCCGCAAAGGGTTTCGATGGTACAAGCTCCTCAGTCTCCGGTAAACCTCACTCCTGCACTTGATCCCGCCATGCTAGAGGGAGTTGACCTAAATTTCCAACTACCCGATCCCGATGACGAACAGATTCCCGATCAGGAATTTCAGCACCGGATTGAGCAAGCCTGGCAGGTTTGCGATCGGTTTGACTTACAAACGGATATTTGGCGGGGACGGATTTTACGGGCCGTCCGCGATCGAGAAAAGCGTAATGGCGATGGTCGCGGTGCCGGATTTCTGAATTGGCTGAAAGACCGGGAAATTAGCAAAAGTCAGGCTTACTCGTTGATTGAGCTGGCTAATAGTGCTGACACCTTGCTGGAAGGCGGTTTTTTAGAGTCTGAAGATGTCAACCAGTTCAGTAAACGGGCTTTTGTAGAAACAGCTCATGCGGCTCCCGAAGTGCAACAAATGGTGAGTGATGCAGCCCGACGCGGCGATCGCATTACCCGGCGGGAAGTCCGACAGCTCTCCGATGAATGGACAGCCATGACCTCGGAACTCCTGCCCACTGAGATTAAAGAAAAAGCGGCTGACCATACCATCCCCACCCGATATCTGGCTCCTTTGGTGCGCGAAATGGAAAAGCTACCAGAAGCTCACCAAACATCACTGCGAACTGAGATTATCGAAAATCCTGATGTGGATACGTTGAAGCAAGTGACGGCAGAAGCTCGCTATTTGGCGAAGTATCTCGAAGCGGCCACCAAAGTAGAAGCATTAAACAATCAATCCCTAGATCTAGAACTAGCGTTGGAAGAAGCCCTCCGAATTGGTTGTCTGAGTTCAACCGCCGATATGGTGAATCAAGCGGCTCAGTTAGAGCAATTAATTGTCAAACTATTTATGACCTGGAAGCGGCTAAATTCTCTGTCAGAGCGAGTTTACCTCGACAGTGGTGCCAGTACTCCCCACTTACGCACCTTACTCAGTTGCTTGAATCCTCTATCAGGTGAGGTACTGGAGACCCAATTAGATAGCCTGGGAGAACGTACAGTGCGGCTAAAAATCCTGTCTCAACTAGATGAAGATATTCCGTCGGCCACTAATTAATCTCAAGCATATTTCTGGGTTAATTGCCAGACTCTATAGAGTTGCTTGACAGTCATTATTAAGTTAAATGTACGAGATGGATAAAGAATATGTAGAATCAGGAATGACTTCTGGCGATCGCGTAACACCAGAATCAATCCACTGGTTCAACTTAATACCTGGACTCTGAGGCCACTACAGGTCTCACGTTCTGGCTTGCCAAGGCGCGAAATTCTACAATGGATTTTAATTCATTGTAGGAAAGCGCTACATTGATACAAGCAGAAATGTTAAGTTGTTTGTTACGTTTACCCCACATTCCTATCCCATCGTTCCTATGCCGATCAGCGATCGGCAGCATTCTTCGAGGAGAAAGTAATCTATGCCGCAGCTTGAGGCTACTGTAGCAATCGACTTCCATAGCGAGACCTACCGCGATGCTTACAGCCGCATCAACGCCATTGTGATTGAAGGTGAGCAAGAAGCCAACGAAAATTACATCAAACTGGCTGAACTGCTGCCAGATCATAAAGAGCGGTTGATCGGTTTAGCGAAAATGGAAAGTCGGCACAAAAAAGGCTTTGAAGCCTGCGGACGTAATCTTGAGGTGACTCCTAATATGGAGTTTGCCCGCGAGTTTTTCTCTAAACTGCATCAAAACTTTCAGGACGCAGCAGCTCAGGGTAACATCGCCACCTGCTTGCTAATCCAAGCGTTAATCATTGAATGTTTTGCGATCGCGGCCTACAACATTTACATTCCTGTTGCCGACGACTTCGCTCGCAAAATTACGGAAGGCGTCGTCAAGGACGAATATACTCACCTCAACTTCGGTGAAGAGTGGCTACAAGCGAATTTTGACGACGTGAAAACCGAGCTAGAAGCCGCCAATCGGCAAAATCTCCCGATCGTCTGGCAAATGCTGAATCAAGTCGAAGCGGATGCTAAAGTCTTGGGCATGGAAAAAGAAGCCTTAGTCGAAGACTTTATGATCCAATATGGTGAAGCACTGGGCAATATTGGCTTTAGCAACCGAGATGTGATGCGGCTCTCGGCCATGGGTCTAGCGGCTGCCTAATCTCAACTCCGAGAGGTGTTCTCCACAGAATGCCTCTCACACTATCTCAAAGCATTTTTTATTAGTATCTCTAACTGCCATCTTGATCATCTCAGCAAATTTGAACTTAGTCGCATCAGGCCCTTCGCTAGCTGGCCTGTAGCAATTTGCTGGTGTTTATGCCTTTAAACAAGCTCAATACAATTTATCCACGTCATTCATGTTTGGTCTTATCGGTCACCTTACCAGTCTAGAACACGCTCAATCCGTTGCTAAAGAACTCGGCTACCCAGAATATGCCGATCAAGGGTTAGATTTTTGGTGCAGTGCGCCACCGCAGATCGTCGATACAATCCGGGTAACTAGTATTACCGGGCAGACGATCGAAGGCAAGTATGTCGAATCCTGCTTTTTGCCGGAAATGCTAGCCGCTCGGCGGATTAAAGCGGCTACCCGGAAAGTCATCAACGCGATGGCCCATGCGCAAAAGCATGGTATCAACATCACGGCACTCGGCGGATTTTCCTCCATTATTTTTGAGAACTTTAACCTGGAGCAAATTAAGCAAGTCCGGAATGTCCTGCTCGATTTCCAACGGTTTACCACTGGCAACACACACACCGCCTACATTATCTGCCGTCAGGTTGAGCAAGCCTCTGCCCAACTAGGCATCGACCTGTCTAAAGCCACTGTCGCCGTTTGTGGCGCCACGGGTGACATTGGCAGCGCGGTGTGTCGGTGGCTAAATGTTCGCACCGATGTCGAAGATTTACTACTGATTGCCCGTAACCGCGAGCGACTCCAAGAGCTGCAAGCCGAATTAGGTCGCGGCAAGATTATGGATTTGCAGGAAGCACTCCCTCAAGCTGACATCGTCGTTTGGGTAGCCAGTATGCCCAAAGGCGTCGAGATCGATCCGGCTGTGCTCAAACCCACCTGCTTGTTGATTGACGGTGGTTATCCTAAAAATCTCGGTAACAAAATTCAGCGAGACGGAGTAGTTGTCCTGAACGGTGGCATTGTTGAACATTCCTTAGACATTGATTGGAAGATCATGTCGATCGTCAATATGGATGTGCCAGCCCGACAACTATTTGCTTGTTTTGCCGAATCTATGCTGCTGGAATTTGAAAAATGGCATACCAACTTCTCTTGGGGACGTAATCGGATTACTGTGGAGAAGATGGATCAAATTGGTCAAGTTTCTGTGAAGCATGGCTTTAGACCGTTGTTAGTTTAATCACTGATTTATCAGACACTCAAGAGAGGTTAGGGAGCAATCACCTAATCTCTCAATTTGAACGATCGCATTTCCCTCTTCATCCCCATTTTTGTCCCACACCTATGGCACCCACTGAACGTAAACCGATCCTGCTCGACTTTGAAAAGCCATTAGCCGAATTAGAGTCTCGCATTATTCAAATCCGTGAACTAGCGGAAGAAAATGATGTCGATGTCTCCGATCAAATTCGTCAGCTAGAAGCCCGAGCAGTCCAACTACGTCAGGAAATTTTTAGTAGTCTGTCACCTTCGCAGCGGTTGCAAGTGGCGCGTCATCCCCGTCGCCCCAGCACCTTAGACTACATCCAAGCCATTAGCGATGAATGGATGGAGCTACACGGCGATCGCGGTGGCAATGATGATCCCGCCTTAGTGGGAGGAGTCGGTCGGATTGCCGGACAGCCCGTGGTCATGCTGGGGCATCAGAAAGGTCGGGATACTAAAGATAATGTGGCTCGCAACTTTGGCATGGCCGCTCCCGGTGGCTATCGCAAAGCGATGCGACTGATGGATCATGCTAATCGCTTCAGTATGCCAATTCTTACTTTTATCGATACGCCCGGTGCCTGGGCCGGGATGGAAGCTGAGAAACTGGGGCAGGGAGAAGCGATCGCCTATAACCTGCGAGAAATGTTTCGGCTCGATGTCCCCATTCTCTGTACAGTGATTGGTGAAGGTGGCTCCGGTGGGGCGTTAGGGATTGGTGTGGGCGATCGCTTACTTATGTTCGAACACTCGGTCTACACCGTGGCTACACCCGAAGCCTGTGCCGCAATTCTCTGGAAAGATTCGTCCCGCGCCCCTCAAGCTGCCGAATCTCTCAAAATTACGGCTCCCGATTTGAAACAACTTGGCATTATTGACGAAATTCTGCCAGAACCGATCGGCGGTGCCCATGCCAGCCCCTTAGACGCGGCCGAAACCTTAAAACAATCAATCCTGCATCACTTAGAAGAACTAGGTCGGTTAACTGGGCAACAACGACGTGATCTGCGCTACCAAAAATTCCGGGCGATCGGGGTTTTTGCCGATATTCCTGCCTAACCCTACGGTTTTCCTGAAACAAGGCAATTCTGAGTGATATAATCAATTCAGTAACAAATGTTCACATTTCCGACTTCGTCGTGCGGCTTTGCCAAATGCAGTTGTACTTTCAATTGGAATAACTGCCTTTAGCGAACCCAACTAGGCGAATACGACCTAAGTTTGACCTTTGAATCTGGATTTGATGTGGCATCTCAACCTGTAACTGCATCGTGTGAACAAGTATGGGGGAACTTAATCCCATTTCTAATATGCGGTTAATTGCTAGCTCAGTCCTGCCCGCTAGCCTACGTAAAGGTCAGGTCGGTTCTCAGCAATTCCACGATTAAGTATTTACGCAGACTCTCGATACTGGGCGCTTCCATGAATCCTCAAACAGAACGGTATGCCCTCATTACAGGGGCAAGCAGTGGCATTGGCAAAGCAACTGCCCTAGCATTTGCACAGGCAGGGATTCATCTGGCTTTAGTCAGTCGCAATCAAGGCCAACTGCAACAGGTGGCCGAGCAAGCCGCTGCCTATGGAGTCAAAGCTCAGGTATATCCTACCGATTTAGCTGATTTGACTCAGGTCCGGTCAGCGATCGCAGCCATTGATCAAGCACTGCCCGCGATCGATATTCTGGTTAACAATGCTGGTATGGGGTATACCGGGGCCTTGGCCGATATGTCACTGCAAGACTGGCAACAGGTACTCGACCTGAATTTAACCAGTGTGTTTCAGTGCATTCAGGGAATTTTACCAGGAATGCGGCAACGGCGACGCGGCACCATTATTAATGTGGCGTCGATCGCCGGCCATCAAGTTTTTCCGCATTGGGGGGCATACTGTGTCAGCAAATTTGGTTTAGTGGCGCTTTCCAAAACTCTCGCGGCCGAAGAGCGTCCGCATGGCATTCGAGTGGTGACCATTTCTCCCGGTTCAGTGAATACCCCGATTTGGGATACCAAAACTGTTAACGCCGATTTCGATCGCACTCAAATGCTAACTCCAGAAATCGTGGCTCAGTCCATTCTCTACGCAGCACTTTTACCCGAAACTGCTGTGATCGAGGACTTAACCTTGATGCCCAACGCTGGCACATTCTAGCCGCATCCGAGCCAGCTTCTAACTCAGCCCATCTTGTCCACGTTCGTATCTCACCTACCTTCGACTTAATTTATGACTATTGCTGCTTCCAATGGTGCCAACGGTTCTAAAGCCTCCTCAGGAGAACCCGTGACCACGCTTCAGACCCGCCCCGATCGTAATACCCTGGACGGACACCAAGAACCGAAACTCCATCCCCCCTCTGAAGAAAACCAGGCAGAAATGATGGATGCCGTCAGAACCATTCTGTTAGGGGTAGGAGAAGATCCCGAGCGCGAAGGTCTGCTCAAAACTCCCAAACGAGTGGCTGAAGCGATGCGCTTTCTGACTAGTGGCTACCAACAATCTCTGGAAGAACTGGTTAACGGAGCCATTTTTGACGAAGGTCATAATGAAATGGTGTTAGTACGGGACATTAATGCCTTCAGTTTGTGTGAACATCACATGCTGCCGTTTATGGGACGGGTCCATGTTGCCTATATCCCGAACCAAAAGGTGGTTGGACTGAGCAAACTAGCGCGGATCGTGGAAATGTATTCCCGACGCTTACAGGTACAAGAGCGGCTCACTCGGCAAATTGCTGAAGCAGTACAAACCATTCTGGAACCTCAGGGTGTAGCAGTCGTTATGGAAGCCAGCCATATGTGTATGGTGATGCGGGGTGTGCAAAAGCCGGGTTCCTGGACAGTAACCAGTGCAATGCTTGGGGTATTCCAGGAACAGCAAAAGACCCGTGAAGAGTTCCTTAACTTGATCCGCCATCAACCTTCTTTCTGGTAAAGCGGCGATCGCAATTCTCTCATTTACTATTTCAATCTCTAACAGAGCAGGAGTAGCCACGATCGCAGGCACTCCTGCTTGGCTTTATGAACCAGCTTCCTCTTGCAGCAATTTGTCCTTCGAGTCGGCCCAGTAGGCGCTGTAGGTATACACTTCCTGGTTGCCTTTATCCTCTGTAGACCAGCGATAAATTGCCGAATTGGGGTCAACACCAATTTCCAACAATTTTGCCCCCATGTAATACTCCATCTGGCGTTTAGTCATATCCTTCAACGCCGGAGGCTTGCGTTTATCAACAGTACGCGATAAGTGCGCCTGCGTATGCTTTGCCATAACCAATTCGCTCCTCGTGTACAATGCCATTTCCCTGGCGTTATTTAGCGTAGCGTACACACCCCAGAATCGATGGAGGAAGTGAACAAATACCAAGCTCGTACCTGTCTGCAATGCAAAACTTACAAGAATTAGTGTGTGCAAGCTTGCAGTGATATAAATGCCTGAATTTAGGCGGCCTACAGACCTTGAGGGAAGAATAGAGCTGAAAACGACCCTATTTTGCAAATAGCGACATTTAATGTGCGAATGTACATATAACAAGAGCCCTTGACGAGGATTGAACTCGTGACCTCACCCTTACCAAGGGTGTGCTCTACCACTGAGCTACAAGGGCATGAGACCAAACAGAAAGGTAAAAGTAATTTCAGCAATCACTTCTACCTCTTGCTGGTTATCGTGGATGGGCCGGGCTGGATTTGAACCAGCGTAGGCGTAGCCAGCGGATTTACAGTCCGCCCCCATTAACCACTCGGGCACCGACCCGCTCACCCACGGATATTGATAGTACCGGAGAGAGCAGGTAAATTGCAAGCCCAATCAGCCATTTTTTTGAAAAAAGTTTATGCGATCGCCTTAAACCCTGGCAGAATCGGACTTTCACAAATTTCATGAGTACAATTCACTACTCGCTGCCGATTCAAGGCAGAATGGGTAATACACCAATCGGCTTGACACTACGTTACTGCGACTGACCTCCATGCTCGATGAGTTGTTCCCCTTCCCAATTGTGCTTAACCCCACAGCGATCGCAGGGGCTACCCTTTGGTCACTGGCGTTATATCTAGGGTTGTCTCCGGCTAGCCATTGGGTAATGGAACAACTGAATCGCTGGTTTAACTTTGCGGAGCGATCGCTCTACACATCGGAAGCCGAGTTTGAACGCACACGGAAAGGGCGAGAAGCCCAAAATGCTTTTTACGCCTCGCTATTTAGCATCGTGCCGTTTCTGGTGATTGGTAGCCTCTGTAACTATGGCGTGGAACTGACCTTAGGACAAAGCTGGGCCATCAGTATGGGAATGCTAGCCTGTGTGGGCTGTGGCGTGTATGAGCTGGGACGGCGAGATGGCCAACCACCGCAGGAGTAGGCCACCCTACTGAATCTGGACAGAAAAGGCGTAGGGATAGCCCCGGAAGTTCGAGTCGAGTTGAAAGATGTATTCTCCAGTTTGAGGGGCTGTACCTGACCAGTCAGTTCGCCGATCGTCTGGGTCGCCGGTTAAATATTTGCCATTAGGTGCAATTACGGCCGGAAACGCTCCAGCTTCACGGGTAACGGTAATCGTTTGTCCTTGTTTGGCTTGTAAGACATAGCGATGGGAGCCTGTGCCAATAAAGCGATCGCGAATCGTCACCTGATCCTGTCCAGCAGCGAAACTGACCTGTTCTAGCTTTTGATTGCAACCACTCTCCGTCCGATTCTTAGCAATCCAACCGGACATCGGTATACTAATCTGCAACCAACCATCCTGCTCACGTTCTACAGTGACAAACTCACCATTTCGCAAGGTTCCGACAATCTGGCTACCCTCCGTTGTTGGCTGAGAACGCACATTCAACGGTGATTCTGGATCATTCACCTTTGCCATCGTAATTTCACAGGACTTGACTTGCCGAGCAGCTGCTGGCGCATCATTCACAGAACCGCTGCTTGGAGGCGTTGCAGTAGCAGAGGGTTGAGGTGAGGCTAAGGCAGGAGTTGCGGTCGTCGTAGGAGATGGAGAGGCGGCGATCGCAGGAGGAGCTGAGCTAACTTCTCCAGACGGGGTAGTGGTGGGTAGGGTTCGAGGCGAAGATTGCACCGCCGTATAGGTAATACCCGCGATCGCGGCGAGGGATGCGGCACCAGCGAGAAAGGGAACAGACGACTGGAATTTCATAGAAGCAACCAATAGAGAATCAGAGAAACAGTTTTAGAAGCGATGTATAGTAAGACGCTCTAATTACTCTGTTACATCGATCTGACCTAAAAAAACGGACGAATTCAAGAATTTAATGTTTCGGCTGAATCGCTACACCACTATTATTTTTCTGCCCTTGAAATTCAATTGCTTGGCGCACGATCGGGGTTAATTTTGCTTTCCAAAATCGATTATCAGGAAAGCCTTTGACTAAGCTGATGGTATCTTGCCATCTGCCATCCCGTAAGGCTTTTTGGGCACTGTAAAACTGTGATTCTGCCCGCTGCCAATCCCGTTGCCATTGCACAATCGCCGTTTGAGCCGCTTGGTAAGCTGAACTGTTGGGAGTGACCATTTTCGCCATCGCGATCGCGGCTGTCAGATTGCCATCCTGGTAATGCTCAGTTGCTGTAGCAAGGGTACGGCTGCCCTCATCATTAGCGGATGGCGGCAGCGTTCCGGCGGGTGGAGCTTCAGTCGGTAGAATGCAACTAGTGACCGTGTACTCTTTATAAACCCAACCCGCCGCTGGAGTGCTAATCCGGAGCCAGCCCCCATTCTCGTCAATCACCGTGAGAAGTGTGCCATTTTTGAGCTTGCCAATCACATTATCGTTCGCCACGATCGGGCTAGAACGAACATTGAGGGGAGGATTAGGATCCGTGGCGATCGTTTGGCAAACCATTGTCGCTGCCTGAGTTCGGGATATGTGGCGCTGCCAAACCAACAAGCTGATGCCAGCGATCGTGCTAAGAGCCGCCGCACCTACTCCCACCCCAATTGATCTGGGAATGTGCTTCATATGACTTTAAGAGATGCACCTATAGCGTTAGGATGCCCCACTTCGTTCAATTCAATTGATTTCAGAGAAAATTGGCTGAAGACACTAATTTTCTCTCACTTCCCACTCCACAATGATTCTCATAGTAGCTGATTCCAGAGAGAGCAGCCTGAGTGGGAGGATACCCTACTGGGTCTGAAAAAAGTCGATCACAGCTTGTGCGATCGTCTCATTTCCATTCGTAGGAACAGAATTGGGCTGTCGAGCCGGTTGCAGGGGTTGGTGTAGAAATTGCCAATCTCCTGTAAAAAATTCGGCTGATGAGAGGATTTGATGCGGCACATGCATCTGGATACCTTCAATGAGCACTGGAGCCTCAGCAAAATCATCGCGAGTAATAGAGACAATTGGCGAGTTTAAGCGGCAAGCTTCAGAGAAGGTGCTGTACCCTGGTTTAGACATAATCCGTCCACAAATCGGCATCAAATCCACCGGACGGTATTGATGATCTGTAATTGGCATCAAGTTGGAAAAATTAGGGGCATGGCGATCGAACGTAATGAATTGCCAATCGGGAAACTGCTGCACATTTTGGTACGGGATTTCTTCTAACCCCAATCCACCAAATGTCATCAGCACAATTCGGTCGAGGGGTGTAGTAAGCCCAAACGTTTGTCGCAATTCCTCCACCGAATAACGGGGTGTGCCACCCGTAAATCCCACATCTTGCACCTGAGGAAATGCCGTCATGGGTTCATGTAAGGGTAGACGAAATAAGCGATCGCATTGCTGAAAATAACCACCAATCCAATCAGCGATCTCCACAAATTCACCACCCCATTGCCGATAGATAAAATCCCACCCAAAGTTACTCATCATCCAGACGGGAACTCCAGCCGCATGAGCGATCGGAACAACTAAGGGGGGAATATCAGCTAATACCAAGCCCACCCGATTCTGCCGTAGAAAATTTACTTCAGAGGCAATCATGCGATGCTGTTGCGTCTTGATTTGTTGCAACTTTTCCAGGGTGGCCGGCTTATCCATTTTCAAGCTGTCACTCTGCACCACACCCACATCAAACGCGCGGGGACGCAGAATAAAATCGCCCGGAATATAAGCCTCCAACAACCAGCGGGGAGCCGTC
>DATNPU010000144.1:0-8392 GCA_036703105.1 Microcoleaceae cyanobacterium | reverse complement strand
AATCTCAATCCCTTTGATGTGGTAAATTGCCAGGAATGCGGGGCTGTGTCTGGGGTGATATGGCTGGCGATCGTCACGGCCAGTCGCAGGGTCACGAAATCAGCACCACCAACGGGAGCGGCGGCCGCGACTCTAACGGTTGGAGATCATTCCAAAAGCATTAACGATTACCTAGATGAAGAGCAGCGTTATCGCTTGCTAGAGCCTCTACCCTGGTTTGAGGGAGAAACCAGCGAACAACAGGTCAAGGTCCTCGACTGCCAACCCTTACAACTCTCCTGGCTAGAGATGCTGATCATTCAGGGACAAGACGTCTCAGCTAGCAACTTGTGGCCAATCGCCGAGAAACTAGACTCAACTGGCTCTAATCCCAGTGAAGCCGCAGAGTCAATTATTTCTCTGGCAATCCCTGATTTTGCCCAACCTTACCTGACCTTAGGGGAACAGTTTTATCAAGCGATCCCTGCAATTCATGATGTCTGGCACTACAAGGATCAGGATGTGGTGTTACTCGAAGATCGATCGCACTATCCGTTATTAATCGATCTTTGGCAAAGTAGTGAGATGGCTCCACCGGTCCTTCAGGTGTTGCATTGGCTCTACGAAATGGTGGAGCTGTGGCAAGCCTTGTCATCCTGGAACTGTCAGCAAACCCTATTGGACATCAGCAGTCTCCGGCTCGATGAAGACCAAGCCCTCTGTCTACAGCGGTTGCATCATAACCCCGTAGGAACGTCCCTCTGCCTCAAGGATTTAGGACGGCTGTGGCAGGCGTTATTTGCAGAATCCCAAAAGACTCAAGTTGATGCGATTACAAGTCTGCTAGCTGACTTAGATGCGGGCCAAATCACTACAACGGAGGAATTACGATCGCGTCTAGAAACGATCGCCAACCAACTCGAAGACAACCAACCAGTATCAGACTTGTTGGAACAAGAAGACTTTGATACCTTCCAACTATCAGAGGCAGATGCCGACGATGCCGATTTTGCAGCTGCCAGTTCAATCTCGCCAACTCGCTTGGAATTAGCCTTAGATGAGCTTGATGAGCTAGAAGAAGACGGTGATCTGGACAGCGATGAAATGCCGACGGTTGTCCTACCGATGCAATTGTTTGCTCTAGAGGAAATTGGTCGGACGGATATTGGGCAACAGCGAGACCATAACGAAGATTATTTCGGTATTGAAACTCAGGTCAGTAAACTAGAAAGTCCGTCTGGCAAAACACTACATGCCCGTAACTTATATATCCTCTGTGATGGCATGGGTGGCCATGCAGGGGGCGAAGTAGCTAGTGCTTTAGCTGTGGATACCCTCCGCCGTTTCTTTAAGGAGCATTGGCAAAATCTACCGTTTCCGGGGGCTGGCAGCAACAAGTTACCGGATATCGAAATTCTGGCCCAGGCTGTGCAACTGGCAAATAAAGCTATTTATGATGTCAATCAACAAAATGCCCGATCGGGAAGTGGGCGGATGGGCACGACCCTGGTCATGGTGTTAATTCAAGATACGGAAGTAGCGGTTGCCCATGTGGGTGATAGTCGGTTGTATCGTTATACCCGCAAGCGTGGTTTAGAGCAGGTCACGGTCGATCATGAGGTCGGGCAACGAGAAATTCAGCGGGGGGTTGATCCTGAGGTGGCCTATGCTCGTCCCGATGCCTATCAATTAACCCAAGCCTTAGGGCCGCGTGATGAGCAGTTTGTTAAACCAGATATTCAGTTTTTTGAACTCAGTGAGGATATGCTGCTGCTCCTGTGTTCGGATGGCTTAACGGATAATGATCTGCTGGAAACCTATACCAAAACTCATATTGAGCCGCTACTCAGCTCTCAAGCCAACCTGGATAAAGGGGTGAGCCAACTGATTGAGCTGGCCAACCAACATAATGGGCATGACAATATTACAGCGATCGCAATTCGGGCCAAGGTTCGCCCTAGCCTCAGCCATCTGCGATAGGCAATGGTGATCCTGACCCTACTACATCCGCAACACCAGACTCCCGTGAGACAATGGCAATTTCTAACGGAGTCTACGATCCGAGTCGGACGATCGCTCGATAATCAGGTGATTTTGGACGATTTATTAGTCTCGCGCCATCACCTGGAATTACACAAAATTGAATTACCCGTTTCCCGAGGATCGTCACAAGCCCAACCCTGCTGGCAATTAGTTAACCATAGTAGTAATGGCACGTATCTTAATGGGCGATCAGTATCTCAAGGGTTGATTCTCACGGATGCTCAGATTCAACTCGCTCAGGGCGGCCCATTGTTACAGGTCCAAGTGCGGCTACCCGCTCCAGCTAGGGCCGAGGCCACGATCGAGGAGCCAACGCAGGCCCTGATTCAGAGTCAGGAGCAGGCCGATCCATCCTTGCATCCAGCATTCTCTCCGCCCGCAGTTCTGGAAGCCACCCGCCAACCGTGTTCCCATGCAGGCAATGCCATTGAGAATCTGTTTTGCATTCACTGTGGTCAGCCTATCCGGGTAGAACAGACTGTGCGGCAATACCAGATCTTACGAGTTCTGGGCAGAGGCGGTATGGGTACGATCTATCTGGTTTGGCATCAAACTGGCCTGATCCCCGAAACGGGGCGGCCTCTAGGGAAATTGCAGGTGCTGAAGGAGATGAACGCAGATATTGCCCGCATTCCTAAAGCCCGAGAACTTTTTGAGCGAGAAGCGCGCACGTTACAAAGCCTTGATCATCCGGGCATTCCCAAATTTCATGACTCGTTTATTGAGGCCGGTAAAAAATACCTGGTCATGGAACTGGTACATGGTCAGGACTTAGAAAAGCGCATTCGTCAGTTTGGCCCTGTCAAACCGCCACAGGCGATCGCCTGGATGATGCAGACCTGTGAAGTTCTGAATTATTTGCATAACCGCCCGATTCCCATCATCCACCGCGACATTAAACCCGGCAATCTGCTGGTCCGGACCCTGGATCACCGCATTGTCGTGCTGGATTTTGGTGCCGTTAAAGCGGTGGGCGCCCCCTCAGCGACCCGGATTGGCGCAGAAGGATATAGTGCTCCCGAACAAATTCAGGGCAACCCTGTGATTCAATCCGACCTATACGCGATCGGACCGAGTCTAATTTTTTTGCTCACCGGAGATACACCCCGCCGCTTCAAGAAATCTGATGGGCAGGGCTATCACTTTAATTTGCAAGGCGTCACAACGATCGCTCCGTCATTACGTCGAGTCATTGAACGAGTCACGGCCCTAGAACCGAGCGATCGTTACCAAAGTGCGAAAGAGTTAGCTGAAGCGTTAGCTAGATGCCTGTAATGGCAGTTTACGATTACTGTTCGTCTTCGTCCCAGCTTTCAACCGCTAGCAGTTCGCTAACCGGGTCTTGCATCGTAAAGTCATAGGCCAGTAATTCTTGCTTCCAAAACGACCAATCGTCACCGTACAGCAAGGCAATCTTCCAGATACTATCGTTGGGCTTGAGGACCTTAGAGTCTATCAGCGATCGCACTTGACGCTGTAACTTAACCATTGGGTGAATAACCTGCTGGTTCATACCGTCTCTGATCATGAATAAATAGATTTTGCGAATGCTTTCCGTGAAACGTTTCCCGAACTTGACACCGCAACAAAGTTCTATATCGTGTCAATCATTGCAGCAGCGGGAAACTGCTTTTCCAGCTATCGATATTAGCATACTCCAATGCTATGGCAAGCGTTTCCAGAAACATAGCCAAAAAATAGGGAGATAACCGAACCAAACGCAGTCTTTTTTAGGATTTGACTGTCAAGAATCCCTGATCTCCATCCAAGTGGGCCATTACCCCCACGGGTAAAGCCGCGTTGACCCCATCGTGCCCAAACGGCAGCTCAGACACGATCGGAATCCCTAAATCGCCTAACCGATCGCGTAACACCTGTTCGACGGTAAAGCTAGGAATGTTGGGAGGTGGGTCACACTGGCTAAACCGACCTAAGGCAATCCCCTTAACCTGCGGTAATAATCCACTCAACCGCCACTGCGTTAACATGCGATCGATGCGGTAAGGCGCTTCGCCCACATCTTCCAAGGCCAAAATAACACCATCAGCCAAATCGGGTTGCAGGGAAGTGCCGATTAAGTGCGTTGCGACGGTTAGGTTAGCCGGTAACAGTAATCCGGTCGTTTGGCCTTGGCCCCAGCCTTTTCCCGGTAATGGTGCGATCGAACGACCTTCTACCCAATCAAATAAGCGGTGTACTGACCAATCGGGCTCGCTTCCTAAGGTGGTCAGTAAAGGCGCATGAACCCCAGAAATTCCTTGCTGACTGAGACCAAACAAGAGGCTAGTAATGTCAGAAAACCCAATTAACCATTTGGGTTCAGTCAGTGGCCAATGCCAGTCTTCCAGCAAACGCGCCCCGCCCCATCCACCGCGGGCACAGAGAATACCTCGACATTGAGGATGCGTTAAGGCGTTGTGTAACTGTTGGCGACGTTGGTGATCACTGCCAGCCAAATAGCCCCAACGATCGTCAAAACCGGGTGATAATTCCACTTGATAGCCGCGATCGCGCCAGATTTTAACTCCTTGATCAAACGCCGTTAATTCTCGTAATGCTCCACTAGGAGCGATCACAGTGAGTAAATCTCCAGGTTGCAGGGGAGCGGGGGGTTGGCAGAGTTGCATAGTCTAAGTGCTACGTATTTTCACGTTGATAAATTGCCTACAGCGAAAGTAATCCGTGATTTCCAGCTTATTCTAAAAGTTTTGGGCAACACACAATAGCAAGTATTCACCTCACTTTCACCAGGTCTTTATGAGCCAGAAGCACATCCGAAATTTGCTGCTGCTGACAACTGTGACGGCTTCCCTCCTGTTTAGCTCGTCTGCCCGTGCCGATCAACGCGACTTTACTCTGATTAACGATAGCAGTACTGAAATTTACGAACTCAATGTGTCTACAGTCCAGACGAGTGATTGGGAAGAAGATATTTTAGGCAGAGATACATTGCCCTCTGGAGAACAAATTCAGATTAACTTCAATACTGGAGCTTCGGGTACTTGCTACTACGATGTTAGAGTAATCACTGCCAATCAGCAGGAAGCTACTGCCAGTAACGTGAATCTTTGCCAGGTATCCACCGTAATTTTTGATGGTTCGCAACTGCTCAGTCGCTAACTGGTCTCACGATATTCACTTCAGTTTGTCCGCATTCCAGCACTTCTACGACTGGATACTTTTTTAGAGGGAAATATATAGCGATTTAGTTGGTCTAGTCCTATCGACTTCTTGCCTAAACCCGATGATGAAACGCCAAGAGAAATGCTAGATTTTGGCATGGTTAGGATCAAGGAGGCTTTCTGTGTTTTTGGATGAACTCACACCGTTAATCAAGGAAGTTGCTCAGCAACCGATCGCCTTTATGGGTGGTCTATTTTCTGGTTTGCTGCGGCTAAATTTAGCTGACGATCCTGTTAAAAGCTGGCTCGATCGCCAATCTGGGACTTCGGTTTACTCGGCTGGCTCGGACAGCCACAACGGTAAGAGCAAAGGGCCACAGTCGATCGCGATCGACTAATCGCTCTCAGTGTTTAGGTTGAAATGGGGTAGGCACCACGATCGGTTAGTAGCATACCGACGGCTCACTGGAAATGCCTACCCTAATCACTCCCTACGACACTTCCAATTGGCGGGAATAATGAGATCCATCAGTAATTTATGTAGCGGGTTCCAAAACAAGTTGGCATCATGAAATCTGTGCTACAGCGCAGATCGTTCTGATTACTCATAATACTGATAGGAAGATTCAGAACTGAATCGTCCCTGGACCAGCTATCTCAGGTTGGTTGGGACGTCTGAATCTCAGCTTTGTTGTTTCTTTCATCCCGCTTTTGCTATGACCATTTACATTGGAAATCTGTCCTATCGGGCCACCGTTGAAGACTTAACCGAAGTATTTACTGATTATGGAACGGTGAAGCGGGTTGTGTTGCCCACCGATCGCGAGACCGGACGAATGCGTGGATTTGCCTTTGTGGAGCTAGAGGACGATGCTCAGGAGGATGCTGCGATCGAGGAACTAGATGGGGCTGAGTGGATGGGTCGCCAACTGAAGGTGAATAAGGCGAAACCGAAAGAAGAGAACCGGAGTCCGGCTAACCGTTCTTAACCAATCAGATTTGACCAAATCAGTTCGTTAGCCTTGCAGCTAAGGTAATCCCATCACCGAGCGGTAATGTGCCTCAAACTCTTTCACAGTTGGCGATTGCCGCTCAGTGCTCCATTGGCTGTGGGTAAATAACTGCTGGCGTAGAGCATCAACATCGATCGTGGTTACTTGATGATTAGCCACAATTTGCTGTCCGCGCACCCAAACGCTATCCACAGCAGCCGTTGGCCGACCCCAAATCAGCAATCCGATCGGATCTGTGCGAGGCAAGAGCGATAAGCTCATCAGGTCATACAAGACTAAATCAGCTTGTTTACCGATCGTTAGGGAACCAAATTGCTCTGCCATCCCTAACCCACTTGCTCCCCCTAAGGACGCCATCTCTACGGCTTGTCGAGGAGTCAGCCAATGGCGGTAGTCCAGATCAGTGACATTGTGCAGCATGGAACCAATCTTGATCGCCTCTAGTAAATCTTGGCTGTCATTACTAGCAGAACCATCACAGCCAAAAGTGACATTAATCCCTGCCTGACGATACTTCAGAACTGGCGCAATTCCACTGCCTAATCGCAAATTACTTAAGGGATTGTGAACGACCGTGGCTTGAGTCGTAGCCAACATCTCAATATCCGCCTGATCCAACCAGACACAGTGGGCTAAAGAGGTGCGATGGTTGAGAAAGCCCAAGTGTTTGAGGTGTTGTACGGCACTACAACCATATTTTTCCTGAGCTAATAGTTTCTGCGCTTGGGTTTCTAATAAATGCAGATGACGAGCCAGGTTATAGCGATCGCTTAACTCGATACAGCCAGCGAATAAGGCATCGGAACATAACTGAGGCCCGGTGGGAGCAACCATCATGGCAATCCCCTGGTCGGGGCGATGAAACTCATCGATCGCTTGCTGGAGAATCGCTAATGTCTCTGCGGTTGAGCGATGGTATGTCGCCGTCTCCTTCGATCCTCCCCCTGTAGGCATCCCAGCATCTAGCCCATCATCTTGGATCAGCGGAGCAATGAAAGCGCGAATGCCAACTTCCCGGTAAGCCCTTGCTGCGGCCGCGATCGTTGCCATTTCCTGACCTGGAATCAGCACCAGGTGATCAACCACGGTTGTGCCCCCCGACAATAAGGTTTCAACAGCGGTTCCCAGGGCACTGAGATAGATCTGCTCTGATTTTAGGGGGGTAAAATCATACAGTTCAGCAATCCATAATTCCAAGGGGACGGGCGGAATCATGCCTCGCTGCCACATTTCCGAGGAATGGGTATGGGCATTGACAAATCCGGGCAGAAGTAGCTTATTGCGTCCGTCAACCACTGTCCCAATGACTTCTAGATCGGCACCGATCTCGGCAATTTGCCCATCCACAATTTGCACATGTGTGGTTTCATAGCCTTGGGCCGCCGGAATTAGAACTTGCTGAATGGTAAAGTTCATCAATCGATTATTGAATTAGGAACACCTAACCTTAGTCATTCCCCGTCAGGTTACAGAGATTGTAAGTAGTTATAGCCAAATTACCTGTTGTTCAGGATACTTCGAACCGGGTGTAGCCCTGCTATGCTTAGCGATCGTCTAGATCCAAGCTAGATAGGAGTCGACCATTGCATCCCCTTAATTCAAGGCATATTCGTCTAGTAGAAGTTGCAGGGCAACCTTCATTTCATGGGCATCTGTAGTAGTTGTCCCGAACTGCCGCACGACAATACTAGCCGCTAAATTCCCTAAGACAGCAGCTTCCCAAGGGGAGGCGCCCAGCGTTAAGCCAACCGTCAGGGCAGCGACCACCGTATCTCCTGCCCCGGTGACATCAAATACATCCGTCCGATTGAACGCTGGAATGTGGTGCTCTGTCCCATCTTGTTCAAACAAACTCATGCCATCTTCCCCACGCGTAATCAATACCCGCTTAGCCTGAGTTAACTCCAGCAAATCTTGACCACCTTGGCGTAATTGGGCCAGATCCATTCCGCCGGTGGGCTTGACAAACGAATAGCCGATCGCCTGTTCAGCTTCGGGCAAGTTCGGCGTAAATATGGTAGCGCCTTGATACCGTTTCAGCTGTTTCTGAGCATCCACTACACTTAAGGGATGGGCTAAGGCGGCGGCGATAATCGGCTGGGTCAGCGTTCCATCCCCATAATCGGAACACACTACAGCATCCACTTCTGCCAAGTGCTGCTGAATATACGCAGCGAGCTGGAGTTGCAGTTCCAGAGGCGGGAGTGCATCAGATTTGCGATCGACCCGCACGAT
>DATNPU010000236.1:0-5080 GCA_036703105.1 Microcoleaceae cyanobacterium | reverse complement strand
GTTGCAACAATCCTAACGATCGTAACTTTGGTACTGTGTGGTGATTAGTCCCGCCCGCCAGCTGCACATAACCAGGTAGTTTTGCTCCTAAAACTTTTTGACTTAATTTAATGGCAGCTTTTGTCGTGCCAATGCCAATGTCTCCACTCATCGGGCGACCGTCCGTTTGCCAGATTAATGCACAAGGTAGAGGACTGATGATGGTGTAGATCGCTTGCAAGTATTCCAGCAACCCTTCCCCATCTGGACAACTGACGGCTACAAGCTTCAACTGACTAAGGTAAGGAACAATCGCGGCCCATAATCTTTGGAAATCGTCTAAGCGTCCAACCTGAGTATGAATCTCGATCGCATCAACTCCAGATTGCAGCACTAATGGTGCGATCGCTTGTGGAGTTGAAACATAGGAACGCGTTGAGATGTGTTGGATGGGACAGACGGGTAAACAACGACCACACCCGTAGCACCGATCGGCCAATACTCCTGAGAAAGCCGGCAATGCAGCGGTTAAGCCGGAGACAGAAGTAAAGTGTGGATGGTATGGACTGGTTGATTGGAAGACAATAGCGCTAGCTGGACAAATGGCTTCACAGGGACGGGCACAGTTGGATGGACAGGCGATCGCCTCAAACTCGGCTTTACGAAAGTGGGGGTCTTCCCCGTCATTGAAGCTGACCATTAACCAAGGGCGAGCTTTCACGGCAAATCCTTGTTGCTGGGCCACTTCGATCAGTGGAGTTGCCATTTCAATTCCGGCCTGAGCCGCAGAGATCACCGCCGGATCAGCCGCCACATCAATACAGTCAGCACCAGCCAGGGTATACGCAAGCGCCAGGTAGCGAATCGTCGGGAGGTGTTGGAAACTGGCTCCACAAATTAACTTAAACCAGTGTCCCTCCCGTAAGGAGCATAAAGGGAAGTTTTGTTCAGTCACCCTTCCATGCTAATGCGCTCTATACAAAAATACGAGCTGTCAATCAAAAAAACGTGATTTTTTAGTCGGCTCAATCCCCTATTAGAGAGGGGCGATCGTGGTTTCTACCGCTTCCGATCGCCCCTCTACCGATTACTACATTTATGCCGATAGTAATGCTTGTTTTAACGGAGCCCACCGGAAGACGCGATCGCCGCCTAGTTCAACGACAACTTTAACTCGGGGTTCCACGTTGGGCAGATTGGCTAGGTACTCCAATTCCTGATTCGACAGAATATTTCCTTCAATGATCCACAACAGCAAGCCTTTAGATTTAGGGGGTAGCTGTTCTAAGTGCGTGGCTAAAATTGGAGGAATGTAATAGGTATAGCCAACGGCAGCTCCCGACGCAGTAGTCTTCTTACCTAAGTGCGGGGGACGTACGCCATGAATTCCAGTGAGATACATGGCTACGTCGCCTAGTCCTCTCGCGGTAATGTTGAGAGAGGTATATCCTGCTGCCCGGATCCGTCGGCGGTAGCGTCCCTCAAATCCCCCTTCTAAGGGCACATAAACGCCTAAGGCTCCTTGTGTTTCCAGATCTCGGATCAGCTGCTTACCAGTAGTAATCAGTGCCATATCAATATAGATTCCTTCGTGCCGTTACCCATTGCTATTAAGGTTAACTGATGCCAGCCTGCCCATATAGATGAGATTGCTCTGCATCCCCTATGCTCCCTGAAATAGTGTCTCACATCTGGCCCAGAAGCTGGCAAAACAGAGCATTGATTCTCTGCAAGAGTCATCCTTTAAATTTCTTAAGGTTAGGTCTAGACAAACTCCAGAAGGTTGTTCTATATTGGATAACTGTCGCTAAAATTTTGAGTTGCTGGCAAACCTGTGAATTAGCAACGTTTGTGCAGCTCAAAGTTCTAATCAAGCTCTACCCTCGCTATTGGATACTGAGTAGTTCACTACTTAAGTCCTGATAGGGGTAAACGCCGGGTTCGATCGTTATCTAAACTTTCTCAGAAGCAAAAAGCTAAATCGAAAGCTTTATAAAAAGACTTTCCGAAGTTCAGCTTCTTAGGAGTCATCTTGAGAGGTTAGCTTCGGTTGATTTGTGGCGATGAAAGTGGTTAGTCAGAGGTCTTGAATTTATTTTCACGATCTCCGAATTTTGCAGTGTGTAGATAGAGGGAGTCAGTCACCGTGTCCATCGGTATTCTCGGCACCAAACTTGGTATGACCCAGGTGTTTGACGAAGCAGGGAAAGCAGTTCCTGTTACTGTCATTCAAGCAGGTCCATGCACGATCACCCAGATCAAAACCGTTGACACTGATGGCTACTCGGCCATTCAGGTTGGATATGGTGAGGCAACTGAAAAGGCATTAAATAAGCCTGAATTAGGTCATTTGGCGAAGTCTGGTTGTTCGCCTGTTCGGCATCTTCATGAATATCGCTTGGATGATGCGGCTCAGTTTGAGTTAGGCCAGCAGCTCAAAGCAGATACATTTGCTGCCGGACAGACAGTAGATGTAATTGGAACCAGTATTGGTCGTGGCTTTGCTGGTTATCAAAAACGTCACAACTTTAAGCGCGGCCCGATGGCGCATGGTTCTAAGAACCACCGTCTTCCTGGTTCTACTGGCGCTGGTACAACGCCAGGACGCGTTTATCCGGGTAAGCGGATGGCAGGGCGTCTGGGGGGTAGTCAGGTGACTATCCGTCAACTAACAGTTGTTCGCGTTGATACTGAGCGGAATCTGCTGCTAATTAAAGGTGCTATTCCCGGTAAGCCAGGTGCATTAGTGAATGTTGTGCCTGCCAAAACTGTTGGGTAAGCATCAGTCATTTGCTTAGATCGCCAGGGATATTAGGCTGCTCTAGAGCCAATGCCTAACAGTCGTTACCTGAATCGAGACGGGATTAAAGAGATATGGTTGATTGTGTAGTTCGAGATTGGCAAGGACAAGAAGCCGGAACCGCTTCGTTAGAGTTGCGAGTCGCTAGTGAAGCCAGTGCCGCACACGTTGTTCACCGCGCCCTAGTGCGCCAAATGGCAAATGCCCGTCAGGGAACTGCTTCCACAAAAACTCGTGCTGAAGTCAGTGGTGGTGGACGGAAGCCTTGGCGGCAAAAAGGAACAGGTCGGGCACGCGCCGGTTCTAATCGGTCGCCGTTATGGCGGGGTGGTGGTGTAATCTTTGGTCCTAAGCCAAGAGATTACGAGAAAAAAATGAATCGTAAAGAGCGGAGGTTGGCTCTGCGTACAGCTTTGCAAAGTCGTGTAGATGACTTAGTGGTTGTGCAAGATTTCGCCGACAAGCTGCCTCAGCCGAAGACGAAGGAACTAGCTAATGCGTTAGCAGGTTGGGGAGTCCAGCCAGGTGCAAAAGTTCTGTTGATTGTAGCGGAGCGGAATGAGACGGTTTACCTGTCTGCTCGTAACATTGCCAACTTGCGGTTAATCTCTGCGAACAACCTGAATGTATTTGATCTGCTGGCTGCGGATCAGATCGTGGCAACCACATCTGCGCTTTCTCAAATCCAGGAGGTCTACGGTGACTGAATATTCCCCTCGTGATCTAGTCGATCTAATTCGTCGTCCGCTGATCACCGAAAAAGCAACCTTGTTGCTAGAGAACAATCAATACACCTTTGAGGTGGCTCCTAAAGCAACCAAGCCAGAGATTAGAGCAGCGATCGAAACGCTCTTTGATGTCAAGGTTGTTGAGGTTAAGACGATTAATCCTCCTCGCAAACAACGTCGAGTGGGTAAGTTTATTGGCTATCGTCCTCATTACAAGCGGGCGATCGTAACCCTGGCATCTGGGGACTCCATTACCCTCTTCCCCGAGGTCTAGGACTGTTGAGGTTTGGCAAGCATTTAAGAGTGTGAACTATGGGCATCCGCTTATACCGACCATATACCCCTGGAACTCGTGAGCGTAGCGTTTCGGATTTCGCTGAAATTACGCGGAGTGAACCAGAGAAGTCTTTAACAAAATCTCGTCATCGTCCGAAAGGCCGGAACAACCGTGGTGTAGTGACCTGCCGCCATCGGGGTGGTGGTCATAAACGCTTGTATCGCATGATTGATTTTCGTCGCGACAAGCACAATATTCCTGCCAAAGTGGCCGCAGTTGAGTACGATCCAAACCGGAACGCTCGTATTGCTCTGCTTTACTATCAGGATGGTGAGAAGCGTTACATTCTGCATCCGGCCAACTTGCAAGTTGGCACTGTCATTGTTGCCGGCCCTAACTCGCCAATTGAAGTTGGCAATGCGTTGCCGCTAAGCAATATTCCCTTAGGTACGATCGTTCACAACGTTGAGCTAACTCCTGGTAAAGGTGGCCAAATCGTACGGGCGGCTGGTGCTAGCGCGCAAGTGGCGGCAAAGGAAGGAAACTTCGTGACGCTGAAGCTGCCTTCCGGTGAAGTGAGAATGATCCGCCGTGAGTGCTATGCCACGATTGGCTCTGTAGGTAACGCTGATATTCGCAATACCAGTTTTGGTAAAGCAGGCCGTAAGCGTTGGAAAGGACGCAGACCTGAGGTTCGAGGCAGCGTAATGAACCCGGTTGATCACCCACATGGTGGTGGTGAAGGTAGAGCACCGATCGGTCGTTCTGGTCCTGTCACTCCTTGGGGTAAGCCTGCTCTGGGATACAAAACTCGTAAGAAGCGTAAACTCAGTGACGCGTTGATTGTCCGTCGTCGTCGTAAGTCGTCGAAGCGCGGTCGAGGCGGTCGGGATTCATAACTGCAAGCACTAAGAATGGAGTAGGTAGAGCATGGCTCGTTCGCTGAAAAAAGGTCCATTTGTCGCAGATCATTTGCTGCGCAAAATTGAGGCAATGCGGGCAAAGGGGGATAACCAGGTGATCAAAACCTGGTCTCGTGCGTCCACAATCATGCCTCAGATGATTGGCTTGACCATCGCTGTTCATAACGGTCGGCAACATGTTCCGGTTTACGTTACCGAACAGATGGTTGGTCACAAGCTGGGTGAATTTGCCCCCACTCGCACCTTTCGGGGTCATGCCGGTGGTGATAAGAAAGCTCGCCGATAAAGAGGGGCGAGTGATGAGCCGCTGGCTCTTAGCGATTAGCTAGAGGAAGAAATTATGGCTGTTGATACTACAGAAGTTAAAGCAATC
>DATNPU010000224.1:0-18936 GCA_036703105.1 Microcoleaceae cyanobacterium | reverse complement strand
CCAAAACACCGTTGACAACACGGCTCCAGAAAGGATTGGTGTTCCCTTTTTCCATCGGCTAAGGCCAAACCGATAGATGAAGCCAAACGCCAGTGCTACGAGGCCTAATGCTAACGGTAAACTCAGGCGTTGCCACAACCGTAATAGTTGCGGTTCCATAACATTGGGTCGTTTAGAGATCGTTTCCACAATTTGATCGCTCTGACTGGCCACCAATTGCACAATCCAATCACTCACCAACAGGGTCACAGAAGCGACCAGCATGAGCACTAGCGTTCCGATCGTCAACGCTAACGACACGATCTTCGCCTTCCAGAACGATCGACGTTGCGCCATCGGAATCTGATGAATTTCATCCAGAGCATTCATGGCCGCACTAATCGCCCCAGAGGCAATCCAGAGTGAGGCAATAAAACTAATGGAGAATAAGCCTTGATTGCTGGAGCGACTAATCTCCTGAATAAATCCCTGAATTAACCCCAATACTTCTTCTGGGGCCACCCGTCCCAGTTGATTAATCAGTTGGTCGAAGGCTTGTTGGGATGAGCCCAACATCCCGATCGCTGTTAACAGAGCAACGATCGCGGGAAACATGGCCAGAGTAGCATTAAAGGCAATCTCAGCAGCCAGTCCGGGTAAACGCTGATGAGCGCTACGAATGATCACTTCCTGTAAGGTGGCCACATTCAGATAGCGAAAGAAGCGAAAGAAGCGATGGACTCGCATGGATTAAGGTTCAGTAGCCTGTTTAGATAAGGTTTGCCAGTCAGCCCCCACCTTTATCGTGAGGTCAGAATCCAATTCACCCGTCGAATCTGCTTCTACCTTACCAAACCCCAGTTTGTTCTGAATTTCCTTCGCCGCATCCAGATCCCCTTGCTGCACAATAATGCGAGTATCCGGCCGAGGTTGCGAGGCGTCATCAGCAATATAGACATTGTTAAATCCTAACTTTGCTAACTGCTTCTGAACCTGCTGGGCTGCCCCCGGATTACCCGAAGCATTCTGTAGCGCAATGCGCAGCGTGTCGGCTGACCGGGAAGTCGCTGCTTCCGTGGTGACTGGATTCACCTCAAAGTACTGCTTCATCACCCGATCGCGCCCTTCCAGATTCATGATCCAGTAACTAGCGACAAACTCATCCGGGGCACTGAAGCGTCCGGGCAACATCACCATTTTGAACTCCCCATCACCGATCCGGCGACCTGCACTCACCAAGGCCAGCATCTCTTCAAAGCTGAGATTCGTATCCACATACTTTTGCATTGCCTGAATCAAACTAGGGATCCGCGGAATAATCATGGGATTCATGATCTGTTTCCGCAAGGCTCGTAGTAAGGCTTGTTGCCGTTGGACTCGGCCAATATCTCCGTAGCCATCGTGCCGGAAGCGGGCAAATTGTTCAGCCTGATCACCATTCAGGGTTTGTAGCCCCGGTGAAAGTTCAATTTTCAGCTTCTGGGTTTTATCCTCGTAGGACATGGCTTGAGGCACATTCACCTCAACACCGCCAATCAGATCCACCAATTCTCGAAAGGCATCCGTGCTGACTCGCACATAGCGATCGATCTGCACTCCATTCAAAATGCCACTTACAGTCTGAGCCGCCAGCGTTGCCCCACCCCGGACATTGGCATCATTAATTTTAGTCATGCCCACATTCTCCAGTTCGACCTGCGTGTCTCTGGGAATCGATAGCAGACTGACCGAGTCGTTCAGGGGGTCTACTCGCAACAACAACATGGTGTCACTACGCCCACCAAACATTTCTGGAGAACCTGGTTTGGCTTCTGGCACTCGGTCAATCCCCATCACCAGGATATTTACCGGGCGGGAAACATGATAACCAAACCCACTCCGCCAGACCTGATCTTCTCCACCAGTCTTCTCCTTAGAAAGAATCCCAGTTGGGAGGGGCACTAAAAATGCCATCACTAACCCCAGAGCCGCAGAAGTGACAGCCGCCGCCGCGATCGCCAACCCCCGAACAATCCAGGGAGTGGAGGCATGGTGTTTAGTTGACGGCGAAGACATAATCGGTTGGAAAGGAACTGTAGAACTGGGACGCTCACCTGATTCATTCGAGCTTGGGGATTTCGGCTTACTTTCGATTTGGTCCACGTCCTCTCACACCTCTTGGCAATCTCTGGCTGTTCTAGCGAATTTATCTGGTCTTCGTCAAATTTCTGGCAAACACTTGGGATTATATCGTGGAGGCAGGCTTAATCCTATCGTTAGTTTGACGGAGATGGAGCCATCAGGGCGATCGGTCACACTGGGGGAGATGAGGAAGAGCAGGGAGGTGAGGGAGATCAGATAACACCTGGCTGGGGAGAATAGACTACAGTTTTGCTGCTTTTGGTTCCTACGATCGCTGCTCTCTAGGTTCCATAATGACGATTTGACGGCTTTCCTGATCAGACAACGGAAATCTGGAAGAAGGGAACAGAGGTTTATGCCTGATTGCCTATAGGATTGTGGAACATCTTGGCTAAGAGATCGTGATGATAGCCCCGATCGCGAAGGTAAACCGCTCAGGCATAAGCTGATGAACCTACTACATCATCAGTGGTGAAGGGAAGCCGTGAAAAAGCGTAAGTGGCTGAATGTTGCAGAATATTGTTTATTAGTTGGCTCAGGGATTGGTTCGTTAGCAGCGCTGGCTTCTCAGCAGATTTTACTTCTCTATACCGCGGCTCCAGTATCTGTATTGTTATTGCTGCTAAATCTGATCAGTCGTCAACAAATCGAGGAGACGACTCAGGAAGCAACAGCTAATTCAGTGTCACAACTGAATCAAAAGTTGTCTAGTGATATTAATTCCCTCCAGCAACAAGTTCAGGCCATGCCGAGTGTGTTTGACCTGGCTAGCTTGCGCAAGTCGGTACTTGCGAAAAATCAGGAGGCTCTAGCGGAGTTAGCCCAAAGTGTGGGGGATCTTCAGCGAGAACTGGCCCGCCCCGAATGGCGGTTGATGCACCAGGAGGTGAAGCAACTCCAAGATCACTATGCCCACTTGTCAGCCACAGTTACGGGAATTACCGAATCCCTCAATCGCTTAGGAGCGGCTTCTCGGTTAGGAACATTAGAAGATGAACTGGCCCACTTAAAAACAGATTTAGCTCAGGTACGCAATACGCTCCAAAGCCTGGATCACCAGCAGCAGCAACATTCTCACCGGGACTTACAAGCTCAGATTGACCAACTGAATCGGCGGTTTAATAAGCTTCCCCCTCAATTTGATGCGACCTCATTAAAACAAGATATTGATTCTTTAATTAAAGTGATTGGGGATTTAGCCTCTCGTCGGGATTTATCACGGGTAGAATCCCAACTGCGTAAACTCAATCAACAGAACAGTGCGTTAGAACAATCCATGACGCCGCTGAAAGTGGCCACAACCATCCTCAGAAAACAGGTAGATACAGTGTCCGCCAGGCTGGCCTATGAAAGCAACCAAGAAGCGGAGGTAGAAGCTTCAACCGGCATAGAGAATCAGGCCGTAGAAGAGCTAAAAGCCACGATCGCATCGTTGGAACACCGGTTAGATCAACTCGCAACGGCCACCAATCCCACATATTTACAAACTGAGATTCAAGGAATTGTCGCGACCCACCTCGCCCCACTACAACAGCAGCTTTCCGCCGTCAATCAGGTGAATGAAACCATCGATCGCCAGCAACAAGAGTTACGCGACTGGGTGAATCGACTCCCTCAATTACTGGACTCTACCGCTTTACAGAATGAAGTTAAATACCTGGCGGGCCGTGTGGAATGGGCCGAAAGTGCCTTTATGGATCTGCAAACTCAGGTTGATTCTGCGGTAGAAACTCGGTTGGATGAGGTGATGCAGCAACTCCGGGCCAATCAGATTGTGCCCAAGTACGAGTTAGTGTTTGACGTGCAAACCAGAAATCGGCAGACAATGGCTGATGCACCAACCGCGACTGGATGCGGCAGTCGAGCCATGCTGGAAGAAGCCCTCGATCGCGCCCAAGCCCGATTAGTGGTGGTTTATCCCTATCCCAGTCCAGCCACCTTAGACGATGCCATGATGCAGAAATTCCGGCAGTTTTTGGATCGCAAAGGCTGTCTTGATATTGGTTGGGGCCATTTGGGCGATGTCACCAGCCGCCACACGGCTCGACCGATCGATCGCCGTCGCGCTATTGATCCCACTGAAAAAGGCTTTCTTTACACCACCCTGAATCAACTCACCCAACTGAAAAAGCAATACCCCGATCGCTTTCGGTTCAAAGTCTTAGGAACCGATGAAAACTTTTTAGTTTGCGATCGTAGCTTTGCCATTTTGGGATCGCAGTCCGTTGCCACAGCCAGCGTCGTCTTTCCAGAAGCTGTCGTGGGCTTACGAACCACAGATGCCACGGTAATTCAAGGCCTAATCCAACGGTTTGATGAGCCAGACTTAGATGCCGACGATGCCACTGCCTACTTCAATCGAGCGGCTACTCGGTATGATTTAGGCGATCGCACAGGCGCGATCGCGGACTATACCGAAGTTCTGCGAATTATCCCCCATGATGATGTGGCCTATAACAACCGAGGCCTGGCCTATTACGATCTCGACGATCGACAAGCGGCGATCGATGATCTGACCTTAGCCGTTCAACATAATCCGGAGAACTTCATTGCTTACTGTAATCGCGGTGTGATCCGGTCTGAGCTAGGAGATAAGCTAGGGGCGATCGAAGACTATACCACTGCAATCCATCTCAATCCCGACTATACGAGCGCCTACTTTTATCGCGGTCTGGCTCGTACCCGGATGCAGAATAAACTGGGGGCGATTCAGGACTATACCCAAGTCATCCGCCTCAATCCTCAGGATGCCAGTGCCTACTTTTATCGGGGGCTGGCCTGTATCAAAATTGGGCATCGGTTGGAAGCGATCAAGGATTTGCGCCAAGCCGCTCAACTATTCCAGGAACAGGGCGACACGGCCAATTACAAACAAACGGTGCAGGCGATCAAAAAACTGCACAAAACCCTGGTGATCGCTGGTTCCGGCAAACCGATGGTGTCCAACGGCGCTTAAACCGCTCTCCTCCCCCTCTCCCTAACCTTCTCAATCTCCTGCTGACCGGCCTTATCCTTTCCCCACGCCTTCTACAATAGAAAGGTAGTCAAACCAGCAGGGACAAGTTGATTCAGGCAGAGACGCTCGAACTTTTGGAATGGTCGCGGTTGTGCCAACATCTTTCGACCTTTGCGGCAACGAAGCTAGGAGCGATCGCCGCCCAACATTTGAAAATTCCGACTCGCCAGGCGGAAAGTTTAGCCCTATTGGCGCAAACCCAGGAAGTGTATGACCTGGAAAGCCGTCTGAGTTCTGGCTTAAGCTTTGAGGGCATTAGCGACATAGGAGATGCTCTAGAACGGGCCGGACGGCAAGGATTATTATCTGGAAAAGAGTTATTGGAAATTGCCCTGACGCTAGCCGGAATGCGTCAGTTAAGGCGAGTGATTGATGGGCAACCTGAACTAACTGTTTTAAATGAATTAATTGCTGATCTGCGCACCTATCCCGAACTTGAGCAGGAAATTCACCACTGTATTGATGAGCGAGGAGATGTCACCGATCGTGCCAGTGCCAAACTCGGCAATATTCGGGAGCAGCAGCGGCATGTTCGCGATCGGGTCTATACAATGTTGCAAAGTATTTTGCAGCGTAAAGCCAATGCGATTCAAGAACACCTGATTACGCAACGGGCCGGACGCTTTGTCTTACCCGTCAAAGCACCTCAAAAAGATGCGGTTCCGGGAATTGTGCATGACACCTCAATGAGTGGGGCCACGTTGTATGTCGAACCTCACAATACCGTGAACCTGAATAACCAGTTACGACAACTGGAACGGCAGGAACAAGCAGAAATTGAAATTATCTTACGAGGCTTAACCGACAAAATCGCGGCGGTGCAGTCTGATTTGGAACGGTTATTGGCGATCGCGACCACCCTTGATCTCGCCACTGCCCGTGCCCGCTATAGTCTATGGTTAGGCGCGAATCCACCCCGGTTTATTACTTGGGGTCAGTCAGATACCGATGCGACGGATCCCATTACCCTGCGGCAACTGCGTCATCCGTTATTAATGTGGCAACAACAGCATGAACAAGGCCGTGCCGTTATCCCGATCGATTTGGTGATTCAACCTTCCATCCGTGTGGTTGCGATCACTGGCCCTAATACCGGCGGGAAGACGGTCACGCTGAAAACCTTGGGGCTAACCGTGTTAATGGCAAAGGTGGGATTATTTGTCCCCGCCCGTGAACCCGTGGAGCTCCCCTGGTTTGCTCAAGTGCTGGCCGACATTGGGGATGAGCAATCGCTCCAACAAAGCCTATCCACGTTTTCCGGCCATATTCGACGGATTAGTCGGATTCTAGCGGCATTGCAACCGAGTGAAGCGGTGGGGGATATAGAGGAGATGGAGACGACAGCACCGCCTCAGGTGACATCCCCGTTATCGTTGGTGTTATTGGATGAGGTGGGTGCCGGGACGGATCCATCGGAAGGCAGTGCGTTGGCAATCGCTCTATTGAAACATTTAGCGGATCACGCCGGATTAACGATCGCGACAACTCACTTTGGGGAGCTAAAAGCCCTGAAGTATCAGGATCAACGATTTGAAAATGCCTCTGTAGAGTTTGATGATGTTTCTCTAGGCCCCACCTATCGTTTACTGTGGGGGATTCCGGGACGATCGAATGCATTAACCATCGCTCAACGACTGGGATTGGATCAAGCGATCGTGGAGCAGGCTCAGACCTATGTGGGGGGAGCTTCCCAGGAAGTGAACCAGGTAATCGAAGGGTTAGAAGCTCAACGGCGTCGCCAGGAAACCAAATCTCAAGAAGCCGCGAAGTTACTGGAACAAGCCGAACGCTTGCATCAGCAGGTGTCCCGTAAGGCAGAGAGTTTGCAGCAGCGGGAACGCGACTTACAAGTGGCCCAAGAGCAGGCGGTACAAGCGGCGATCGCCCAGGCAAAAGCCGAAATTGCCAAAGTGATTCGTCATCTGCAAAAAGGCTCGCCCACCGCGCAAGAGGCCCAACAGGCAACCGAGCACCTCAATCAAATTGCGGCCCAACATTTGCCCTCACGTAAACCGAAACCTGAAATTCCCAAGGGTTTTCGGCCTCAAGTTGGCGATCGGGTTCGCATTCCCCGGTTAGGTCAAACAGCGGAAGTGCTGACGGCTCCCGATCAGGATAATGAACTGACGGTGCGGTTTGGGCTGATGAAAATGACCGTATCCCTAGATGACATCGAGTCGTTAACTGGTGAAAAGCCCGTTAAACCAGAACCTAAAAGTAAGGCGAGTGGCGAAACGGATAAGCGAACCCATAAAGATGCTGGAACAACTTCTCCACCTGCGGCACCTGTGATCGTGCGCACCGCCCATAACACGATCGATATTCGAGGGAGTCGGGTAGCCGATGCCGAACCGGTGATCGACAAAGCGATTTCTGAGGCTTTGGGTGGCGCTGTTTGGATTATTCATGGTCACGGCACCGGTAAACTACGGTTGGGTGTTCATGCCTTTCTGCAACAGCATCCCCTGATCGATCGCTATGAATTGGCTCCCCGTGAGGAAGGGGGTTCTGGTGTGACGATCGCCTATGTTCGTTAGGTACTCACCGTTGGCTTAAACTGTCAGCACTGGGTGTGGCTCTACCACCAAACGGGGGCTGAATTCAAATATCTGCCCCCGTCTGACAAATCCCTGGAACCCATCCGCAGTTGCATCGGGTAGGTCACCGGGTTGATAACCATAGAGCCACATCTTCTGGCGCAGGCGATCGGGTAAAGTGACGAGTTCCTCATAGTGGCTATGCACTGGAGTGGGACATAGCGACGTTTCACAGTCATGAAAGATCACATCCGCCGCTTCATACACCGACTGATTTTGATCCAGGCATAACTGGGTGTCAGTGGAGATAAAAATCTTGCTCCCGTGCAGGTCAAAAAATAGTCCATACGTTGGCATCAACTCGACTCCATTATGGACATGCATCACTTGCACTAGCTGGAACTGGATGCCTTCCCAGCTAAAACTGCCGTTTTGTGCCACAGACCGGACATCAAAAAACGTATCCAGATTGGCAATCTCTTGATGCAGCGATCGCATGCCTCCCGACAAGGTTCTGTCCCAGAGTTCTGCCGCCACATCCGTGTTTAAGTACAAACGGGGACGATCGCAGCGGGAATCAAATTTACGGGTAAAGCCAATATATTCCAGTCCACCAGCATGATCAGAGTGCAGATGGCTGAGATAAATATCCGTCACATCCAGATAGGACAATCCCGCCGCATGTAAGGAAAAGCGAATATCCGAACCACAATCAATCAGCAGTGATTGACCGCGATCGTTTGTCAGCAACATATTGGAGTGAAAGTTATCTACCCCAACCGTAAATGCAGATCCTGAACCTAAAAACAGCAGTGTGGTCATAGTGTTTCTAAGAGGGAATGAAGATCATCATTGGCAAATTCACCCCGTCAATGCCTGATACAGTGTTTCGAGTTGAGCCGCAACGGCTGGGGGCTTTGCCGTAAAGAGGATATAAAACCCTCCCTGATCGGTGGGGAGATCGAGTACCTTAGCGTAAATGTCATCGCTAGTGGTCGTCTGAGCACCCCAGGGCAAGAAATTCAACTTGAGATTGCTCAATGGTGCAGGGAAGTTTGCCATATCAACATCATCAGGTTTCAACAAGGCCCCTTTGGCGGACAGGTGCATCAAACAACCCTTCAGCATAGTTTCACTGACATGCTTACCAGATAATTCGGCATACGACACTGGAATCGCTTCTGGAAGAGGCACAAAAATTTCTTCTTCCTGGGACAAATAGAGGTTATAGGCTCCAGCAATACCACCGACATCATAAATTTGCAACGGGTTCTGCACCCCCTTCGGCTTCACTTCCTTCTGCCCAATCACCTGCACACTCGCACCCGCTGCTTTCAAGGTCGATTCCGAAATCAAAACTTGACCTGGCGTGGTATAAGACTCGATCCGATAGGTTAAGTTGACCTGACTACCCATGACGCCATACTTGGTGCGTTTTTCGGAGCCAATATTGCCAACCACCACTTCACCCGTGTTAATGCCAATGCCCATTTCTAGAGGAGCCAAGTCCCAGGCTTTCACCGTTTCATTCACTTCAGTCATGGCTAACTGCATGGCAACGGCACAAGCAACAGCCCGTTCAGCATCGTCCGATCGCTGAGTAGGGGCACCAAACAACACCAGAATACCATCCCCCATAAACTCGTCGATCGTCCCCTGATATTGGGTAATTACATCCGCCATATGCCCCAAATAAAAGTTGATCACTTTAATCACTTCTTCCGGTGGTAAGCGTTCGGATGTTGCTGTAAACCCCCGCAGATCAGAGGTCAGGATAGTAATCTCTCGCCGTTCGCCTCCTAGCGATAACCCTTTCGGGCTTTCTAACAAGTTAGCGACAATTTCATCCGTCAGATAGCGCCCAAAGGTCTTACGAATTTTACCCGCACTATAAGCCAGGAAGCCCGTAATCGATATTGCCGCTCCGGCCATCGCCAACATCGCTGGCACGATCGGAATCCACCAACCGGCCACAAAGGCCGCGAAAGTACTCCCAAGTAATGCCCCAGCCGCCAGAATCGGAATTAGAATTCGTAGGATCATGTATTTCCGAGCATGGCTGACATGCCGCATTTGCCACGCTAAGGTTGCACTCACTCCAGCCCAACCCAAGATCCATAACCATTCCAATGGTTCTGACCAGCTTTTAATCAAAGGGCGACCATCCAGTGCTGCACTGATAAACTGACTAGTCAAGTTAGCGTGAACTTCTACTCCGGGCATGAACTCTGTAAGCCCTAGGAAGCTGCTACTGTACGGCGTCAGCATCACATCTCGAAAGCTTTCGCCCACCGCTCCAATTAAAATCACCCGATCGTGCCCCCAGTCGGCAGGTAATCGGTTCTGTAATACATCCATGAGGGAAACAGTTTGGAAGGTACGGTTACCCCCACGATAGTTAATCAATAGTTGGTAGCCCCGATCGTCGGCACCTACATAGCCGCCATCATTACCAACAAAGGGAGTAAAAACAGCCCGTCCTAGTTGCCAGTCATCTGTCGTGCCCTCAATGTTGCGAGGCTTGATCTTTTCTCCTTCTAAGTAAGTCAAAGCTAGGTATGAGCTGAAACTGTAAACCTGCTGGTCATCAGCACCTTTAACATTGACGAAGCCTCGGCGCACTCGGTTATCGGCATCATAAACCAAATCATTAGCACCAACCTGACTTTTTGCTTTCAAGGCTGGTGGTGGAGCAACAGCGTCTCGCCAACGATCGCCCACCACTTTCTGAATCCCTATCAGATTTGGGGTTGTTTTAAATGCTTTAACCAGTTCGGCATGCCCTGGTGGTACTGGCACATCACGATAGATGTCCAACCCGATCGCCCGAGGTTTTCTAGCTTTCAGTTTGTTAATCAGTTCGGCATAAATGCGATCGGGAATAATGGCTTGCCCAATGGCTTTCACATCAGCCTCATCAATGCCAACGATCACCACGCGATCGTCAACAGCTTCTTGAGGCCGGAAGCGCATGTACTGGTCGTAGGCTGACCATTCCCAGGCTTGTAATAGACCAGCCATTCGCAGTAATAGCACTACTCCAGTTACCGTGGGAGCCACGATCGCGACGCCTCGCCATTCCCAGAGTAGATGCTTAACCGTTTTCCACACAGTACGCCCTCCTAGCAGAATCAAGGGATGATTGGCTTGAAGTAAATAGACCTAATATCAAAAGAATCTTGCCGAACCAGCACCCTTGGCGATCTCTGCCCATAGGCCTTGAAGCCTCCTGATTCTGGGGACTTAGATAATCTTATTCACCCAGAACCAGAAGTGGGCGGCAAACTGCATGGTTATTTCATACCACTTGGCTGAGGGTTATTTAACAAATTGAGCCTGTGCCACCTTTTCTAAACCAACGGATTTCAGCAAGTCACGCCAGACTTGAGGATTTGATTGACGAATTGAGGCGGCTAATTCTAACGTTTCCTGCCAGATGCCAGCTTTGGCATACAGTTCTGCTTGCTTCATTACATCCGAATTAGCTGTTTTCAGTGCCGTTGCTAGTTCTGTATTCAGCGCCACTCGCCGCACTCGTCCTTCAGTAATTAAATCACGGGTTCGATCCTTAGCATCACACACGATCGAAAAAGCCCAAGAATAATTTTTGCCAGCTTCCAAGAGCGGTTTACCATCGCTCGTTTGTTCCGGTAGGCTAACTCGGATCACACCCGCCGAAGCTGGCAAGTTGACCTTCATTTGATAGACATCATCGCCGTTCTCATCCACCAGCAGGAATTCAGCATTCTTACTCGGGAACTTCGGCACATAGAAAAATAAAGTAGGGCTATCCGCAAGCGTTGTCCCCACATTATTATTTGGCATTAACGCCGTCAGCAGCGTTTTATCTGAAGCGCTACAGCCACCCCCACGAACACCACCGCCCCCCGTTCTGGCCGGAGCACCTCGATCGCTCGTTTTAGGAAACTCTAGAGCTTGGCTGGGCACAGCCATAGTTACCGTTGTCAACATAGCGGCAGCCGCACACAAAGCAAAAGCAACTTTAGATGAAGGATGATGCGGATTAAATGGCATAGAGCAAAGATCTCCTTGGTTTAAAGATTCCAACCTAAACTTTACAGATAGGAAGTTTGCAGGACTAAATTAGGCAATGCACCGGAGCATAAGACTCTGAATACAGATAATTTGTTCACATCGCTGCCAAAATGTTGATCCATACCGATTGGAAGTTTGTGAATCTGCCAGGAAGACTGCTGGAATATCCAGTCTGTTCGATCGCTAGAGACAATATTGCTTCTAAAGTACCCGGTTGGTAGAAAAACCCCACAAATCACTACTATTCTCTCATTGGGCAAAAGAGTATCCAGTCCTGCACGAACTTAAGATAAGCTTAACCGTTGGGTTAAGACAGCACCAATGCTCTGGATCGGCAAAATGTGTGATGCAGATCCCAATTCGGCCGCGACTTTCGGCATTCCATACACAACTGAACTAGCCTGATCCTGTGCGATCGTTAACCAACCCGCCGATCTTAAGGCTCCTAACCCCGTCGCACCATCTCGTCCCATCCCCGTCAGCAGCATTCCAATGCCCTGACCGATCCAGTGTTGAGCCACGCTATGAAAAAACACATCGATCGACGGATGGTAGAAACTTTGATGAGGTTGTTGAGTATAGCTAAGGACATGCTGCGATCGCATAATTAGATGATGGTCTGTTCCGGCTAGCCACACTCTACCGGGTTGCGGTGGATACCCTGGAGTCACAAGTTGCACGGGTAGACGAGACTGATGATTTAACCACTCTGCTAATCCAGGAGCAAACTGAGCATCAATATGCTGCACAATCACGATCGCCCCAGGAAAATTGGTCGGTAATTGAGCCAAGATCGTGGCAATCGCTTGGGGGCCACCAGTTGAAGCCCCAATCACCACTAAAGCAGAGGATTGCGATCGTCGGCTTAAGGGGAGTTGAGGTAACGTCGGTTGAACTGATTTACAGCGAGACTTGCCCAAGAGTTTGCGAATCGTAGCGATTTTTGCCAATAGTCTCAGACTCCCTTCGGAATCCCGCTCGTTGCCAAGCGTCGGAGTATTCACCACATCCAGAGCACCATAGCCCATCGCCTCAAAAATTTCTGCCCGCAAACGATGAACTCCCGCCGTGACCATTAACACTGCACAGGGAGACTGCGCCATAATCCGCCGAGTCGCTTCTACCCCGTTCATCGTTGGCATCAGCAAATCCATCAAGATCAGATCTGGAGGATCGATCGCACACTTAACGACGGCTTCCATACCGTCATAAGCAATCCAGGCCAATTCATACTCTGGAACGGTAGCCACCACTCGGCGCAAGGCTTCTGCTGCAACTAGTCCGTCATTGGCGATCGCAATTCTCATAGCATTATTAATCAAGCAGCTCCAATCAAATCAATTACAGCTTGCAGAAAGGTGTCATCATGGAAACTACTTTTTGTCAGGTAGTAGTCGGCTCCCACTTCCAACCCCTGCAAGCGATCGGTTTCTCGATCTTTGTAGGACACGATGATAGTGGGCAAGCGTTTTAACTCAGGATGCGCCCGAATTTGACTAATTAATTCAATACCATTCATTCGGGGCATATCAATATCTGTCACCACTAGACTATAGTGCCCCGTCCGGAGTGCATTCCAACCATCCACCCCATTCACAGCAACATCAACTTTATAGCCTTTGTTTTCCAGTAATTTTCGTTCCATCTCCCGAACTGTAATGGAATCATCCACCACCAGAATATGTTTATGAGATTTAGCGATCGCCGCCTCAGTATGAGCGACCACCTGACTGAACTGTCCACTAGCGAGTAGATTGTCGATCGAGCGTACCAAATCTTCCACATCAATAATCAGCACTGGAGCCGCATTTTCCATTAATGCCGCTGCACTAATATTGGGCACTTTGCCTAACCGTGGATCGAGAGGACGCACCACCAGGCTTTGTTCACCCAAGCCGCGATCGACAACGACACCATATCGACTTAAGCGATCGCTAATGACCACCACAAACAAAACCTCAGAACGTTGAGGCGGAGCATTTAGCCCTAAGACTTGATGGGCCATGACCAGCCCGATCGCCTGCTGATCCAGCACAAAATAAGGATAGTTCTCAGAGAACGCAATGTCTGACTGTGGCAGTGCGACAACGCGATCGATGCGGGTTAACGGAAACGCGTAGGGTTCTCCAGCAATCTCTACCAACAACGTTCGAATGACCGACAGCGTGAGCGGCAGTTGGAGATGAAAGCTCATACCTTGACCAGATTGAGCTTGGGTACGTAGAGTTCCTCCCATTTCCTGCACAGTGCTATGCACCACATCTAACCCTACACCCCGACCAGAAATATCCGTGACATTAGCGGCCGTCGAAAATCCGGGTAGATAGAGAAAATCGAATAACTCTAGCTCTGTCAGTTGAGCAGCCATCTCAGAGGTGGTCAATTGTTTGCGCACCACATGCTGTCGTAACAATTCCAAATCAATCCCCTGGCCATCATCACTGACCACGATCGCCAACATGCCGGCACGGTGAGTGGCTTCTAACCGAATGGTACCGATCGCGGGTTTACCAACTGCTAACCGCAGTTCAGGAGGTTCAATACCGTGATCGATCGCATTACGGAGCAAATGAGTTAGAGGATTCTCCAATCGCTCTAAAATATCGCGATCGACCGAAGTTGCTTTACCCACGATCTCTAGTTTGACTTGTTTGCCTAACTGCTTGGCTAAATCTCGCACCATCCGAGGAAAACCCTGGACACCATCGGCAAAGGGACGCATGTGGCTGGCAATCACTTCCCGGTACAAGCGATCCGCTAAGTTCGCCGATCGCCGCGAGAATTGTTCTAGTTCACTCTGGCGATCGACTAGTACTTGCCGACATTCACTCGCTTTTAATTGAATGATGTTCAATAACTCAACGGATTGTTGACTGAGTGATTGACTCGCCAATGATTCCTGAAATTTTTCTAATAAACGGGTTAATTCCGTTTGATGAGTTTTTAGTTTTAATAGAGAGTCTGCAAATGGTTGTAACCAATTGGCTTCAACCAGTGATTCTCCTGCTAATCCCATTAATCGATTCAGGTTTTCGGCGCTTACCCGCACTACTCGTTCTGGAGAAAGCAGCGATGGTGGTGCAGCACTGGCTGATGGTAATGAAGGGGGTGATGGCAGTGATTCTGGCGGTGACAGTGGTACGAGGGGCGTTACCCCAACAGTCGTCGCTACTTCTGCTGGGGAAACAGCGATCGCGCAAGTTGGAACTGAGCGAGGTTCTGTCAGGATAGTAGTAATCTCTTGGACAAAGGTTTGAATATCCGGATCATGTTCTGATAAAACGGCATCAGGATTCAACGTTAACGTATCGGCTAACGCCAGTAACAGATCAGAGCCTCGCAATAACACATCAATATCATGCGCTTGCAGCCCGATCGCTCCTGACTGAGCCGCAACAAAACATTCCTCCATCAAATGCGCAATTTTAACTCCTGCTTCTACCTGCACAATGCGTGCCGCACCTTTGATCGAGTGGGCCGCCCGCATGAGGGATGCTAAAGGCTCATGCGGATCGGCCTGAGATTCTAAGGCCAATAAACAATCATTTAAAGCCGCAACCTGAGTTTTCACTTCCAGGCAAAACAGTTCCAGCAACGAGAATTGGCTAAAATCCGATCGTTCCATTTACACCATCCTCCGGCGCAATGCCTGAAACAACCAATTCTCATCTAAAAAACTGACTGATTGATGTTGCCAATGAATCAATTGTTTTGTATAAGTTCCCAACGATTTTGTCACACTCACTGGCGCATCATAAAGATCAGACGAGGTGATTCGATGTACTCCATACAATTCATCGACTGGAAACACCCAACGATCGCTCCCCCGTTGTACTACTACCATCCGGGGATAGACCACCGGACTCACAACTTGATTTGCCCGAGTCGTAGACTCTAATCCCAACAAATTAGTTAAGGATACACATAATTGCAACTCACCTCGGATATTCACTAACCCCAGCAACACTTGATCGCTGCGATGGGGTAAGGTGTGAATCGTGCTAACTGGAGTAACCTCCTGAAATAAGGTCGCTGCCAGCGCTAACCATTCCTGATGTAACCGAAAGATTACCACTGAGATCGCTTGGTTCTGCGACTGCTGCGAACCTGCTAAACCACTCAATTCCGCATTGGCCAGCAGGTCGGTCCATTCCTGACGATATTCAACTGGAGCTTCTCGTTCCAGCAATTTACGTCCACTACTTGAATAGACAGGACAATTGTAGCAGTGAATCACCGTGGGTAATTCCGAGCAGGAACGATCGCCAGTAATGCCGATCAGATTCCAGCATCGATGCAACTCGGTTGATGAAGGGGTAGGACTCATAGCGCTCAAACTTCCCTGGAATCAGGAAATTTAGGGAACATAGATCATGGATGTAAGTACCGCTCAACTATCTTCTTGGCTTGTCATTAACAAGACAACGAAAAATTAGGCGGTGGCTCTAGCAACGCGAGCGCAGCATAATCGGATTGATGACTCACTTTAAACCGCGCAATTTCCTGCCGTAGCGCTTGAGCCGCTTGATTGAGCTGGTCGATCGCTCGATTAATTTCTCGTAAAGCATCAGCAGTTTGGCTAGAAGTCGTACTCAACTGCATCATTGCTTCACTGATCTGCTGGGCGCCCTGAGCCTGAGCTTCCATCCCTTGATTTGTCATTTCAAATTTCGGTGAAAGTTGCTGAACCTGTTGGATAATTTGTTCAACCTGTTGACTTACACCATTCACATCTTGCACACTGCGATCGACCTCCCGAGAAAATTTATCCATTTCCATCACACCCGTAGAAACCGAAGACTGCATTTCTTTCACCATCTGTTCAATATCTAAAGTCGCGATTGCCGTTTGATCCGCTAAGCGCCGAATTTCCCGAGCTACAACCGCAAATCCTAAGCCATACTCACCGGCTTTTTCAGCTTCGATCGCAGCATTTAAAGACAGTAAATTTGTTTGGTCAGCCACTTTTGTAATGGTCACAACAATGTTGTTAATGTTATTTGCCTTTTCACTAATGGTGCCCAATCGAGCCGCGATCAAGTCAGTTGCATTAGCTAATTGCCGCATCGTGGTTTCTAGTTGCTGTAGTCCTTGCTGCCCCACTGCTGCCACCTGCGCAGTATCTTGAGACATCATGGCTACTTCTTCCATCGATCGCACTAACTCGGCTGAAGTCACAGAAATCTGTTTGGCTGTCGCCATCACTTGATTCGTTGAAGCCGCCTGTTCCGTCATGGTGCCATCCAACTGTTGACCAGACGCTGCAATTTGTGTTGCCGAAGTTGTCACTAAAATTCCCGATCGCTGCACCTGACAAATTAATGAGTTCAAGCTTTGAGTCATTGTTCGCAACGCTAACATTAACTTACCAATTTGATCATCTGACGTCACTTCGACTTGAGCCGTTAAATCCCCATTAGCTACTTGTTCCGCCACTTTAACCGCTTTACCTAACGAGCGACTGAGAATCCGCGCGATCGCGATCGAAATCACTACTCCTACAATAACCACAATCACAACGCTGCCCCAGATCATCATATTAGAAAGCGCTTGAGCCTGTAATGCCGCCTTTTGCCGTTTATCTAACAGACTCTGTTCAGCTTGAGCGATCGCATCTAACTGTTTCCGAATATTATCCATCAGTTGCTTGCCTTCTCCAGACAGCACCAATGCTCTCAGTGCTTGTTCTTTACCGGCCCGTTTTAAGCGAATACTTTCTGCCAACTCCTGCATTTTTTGGTTAGTCAAATTTTGTACAACTAATAACCGTTCTAGTTGTGCAGAATTGTCCTCTATGTTTTCCCTTAAATTCGCGAAGCTAGTGTCAATTTGATTTTTAGAGGCATTATAAGGGGCCAGAAAGCTCTCTACCCCTGTAAAAATAAATCCACGCTGACCTGTTTCAGCATCCACTAAAATTTTTTCTAAGTCTTTCAACCTTTGTTTGGTTTGATAAGTATGAGTTACCCAGCCAACCGATTCAACCAGCATGTTGGTAGTGGACTGGGCCAGAATATTCGATAGTCCAGCTAGAAGTACGATCGCACCACACCCTAAAGGCACGAGTTGAGTAATTTTAATACCTCGCTTCATTGCCATTCCTCCATGCTTTTTAGCAGAACTTGCCAAATCTCAAATAAATTTAATTTTGTCCATCAATATAAAAATAGCGATTTTCCGTCTCAAAACACTTATTTAATCAATTAGAACTTAATGATATTTATGCTATCTTTTGAACCATATTGAAACACAAGTAATGTGTAACTAGTAAAAGCCGAAGCGCATGAATCTGTCAAACCGAATTATTACTAATAAAAGAACAGTAATAATCCCATTGTCAACCAAAAAGTTGATTTATCCAAATCACACGCGATGAATGAGGCTCAGCCATGCTACTACTACTGCTGCATGTAGGGGATGAGCACTTCGCCCTAGATAGCCGACATATTGTAGAAATTACCCCCTTAGTGCTACTCAAGAAGCTAACTCACGCCCCCAGTCATATCGCTGGCCTATTTAATTATCGGGGTCAACTCGTGCCGGTGATCGACCTGGGGTTGTTACTTCAAGGCCATCCCTGTGCAACTCATTTAAGTACTCGAATTATCCTTATCTACCCCATTACTGCCCCTATACCAACAGATCCAACGATCGCGGCTACAGATGCAGCTATTTTAGGATCAAACAAAGCATTAGATCAGCAAACGGCTCCCCTATTTGGGTTGATTGCCGAGCGGGTGATGGAAACAATTTCTTGGTCATTATCAACACAAGTGGGGCCAGCCATGAATCATCAAGCCGCTCCCTATTTAGGCGATTTAATTGTTGATCAACAAATCATCATTCAATATCTACAAGTAGAACATCTATTACCTTACATCCAGAATTCGTCATTATCACCAGGCTCAAAGTAAAATTGGGCAATCATAGTCGATCGCCCAATCTATTCATTAACAAATCAATTAGTTCAGTCTTTAGGTTTGCACCGCAAATTCTTCTGGGTCAATATCCCAATTCATCCAGCTAATTGCCTCTTTTGCCGACAGACTATCGGGAGGAACGCGGGCTACATGAATAAACCCTGTACTGGGACAAGTCATTTTCAGCAGTAAAATTGATTCGTCATCATCTTCCACATCAATTTCTAGTAAAGTGTATTCCTTCCAGGTATCCAACTCTGTCACTTCCAATTCCTGACAGATCCGACCATAACCAATCCCTTGAATT
>DATNPU010000215.1:0-4555 GCA_036703105.1 Microcoleaceae cyanobacterium | reverse complement strand
AAAGTTTCTCAAGCTTTCCTGGTGTCTCTAGCGGTGTGGAACCACTCTGACCCATCCCGAACTCAGGTGTGAAACAGACCAGCGGCGAAGATAGTCGGACGGTAGCGTCCCGCAAAAATAGCTCGATGCCAGGGTGATTTTCAGAAGATCCCCTCCAATGTTTGGAGGGGATTTTTAATTTGTATGGCTTTGCGCCTGGAAATCTAGTGCTAGACGATCGCTAATGATGGGTTTGGGTTAGCGACGACGAACTTTACTAACCATTTTGCGAGACAGTCGTAGGTTTAACGCTTCTGAGTCTGCCCAATCTTGTAGTAGTCGATAGAAAACGTGCCGATCGTCGTTTTTTAGGACTGCTGTTTGGTCGGCAGTTTCAATAGCGTAGGGGTAACCACCACCGATAATAATTTCGCAGCGTACCCAATCTAGGACTTGGTCATGAATCCCAGCTTCATAGATCCAAATGGGTAATTCAAGCCGAATTGGGTAACCATCATGGGCTTTCAAGTAAGTAAAGGCGATTCGGTTTGAGATCGCGGCTGGGTATTGTTTAAGGATGCCAGGACGGCGGCAGGAGAATAGGGGAGTGCGATCGCCCCACTGCATATGTCTGCTGAGGAGAGGGGGATCATGAATGGAGTTGACCTCAGGTAGCCTGTATAAGCGTTGCAGCATCAAGGTTAAGTCACGTGCGTAAGACGTATCGATATAACCGATCAGGGGAACACGATGTTGTTCGCTGGCTTGCAGCAAGCGGGTAATACAGTTGACGTAGAAGCGGCGGGTATCGTCATCAAAGGCTTCAGCGAAGGTTACGACTAAAGAGCCATCGAAAAATGCTAGACAGTTCTCACAATTGGCCCGGTCTTCCATATATTGGATTAAGCGTTCAACTTCCATTTCGAAGCGACGCATGTTGACGCGACGATCGACCGGTTCGCTACTACTACTGACTTTGAGGTCGGTAGGAGTCATGACATCAGTAGCAATATCTTTCTCATAGCGACCATCGGGTAAATGGAAATTTTCGTACCAGCCAATTTGAACTAAAGCGACTGGAATGGAGAGATCCTTGCTGGGATAAATTTGGGAACCGTCAACAGCAAATGTCGCTACGCCGGTAATACGATCGCGGGCCCAGGTGTAACTTTCTTCACGACTTTGCCAGTTTAATTTGGCGGGGATAATCCAATTAGGACAAGGATCGGTAGTTTCTAAAGGTTCTGCCCCTCGATCGTTGACCGAGTAACTACTTAATTGCTCCAGTAATGTTTCGGCTGATTCCTGAGACGCTTCTGTAAGGGCGAAGCGGTATTTTTCTAGAGCTTGTAGAGCTGTTTTATCGAATCTAGTAAAGTCATCGCGTTTAGCTTTGAGAAGATTCAGAATTTGGGAAGGTTTGAGGGGCATGGTGAGAGATGAATGCTTGGCGAAAGCGGCGTAATGACTTGTCTGCCTTTAAAGATTGAGATAGTAGTTAAAGCGGTTTTGAAGTTGATTTATTGTCAAAGATTGGGTCCAATATTCAGTGATGGCATGACCGAATGCCCAGGCATTTCGCTCGGGTGAGCCTGTATTGTCTATTAAAACTGACCAAAGTGCTAATAAATCAAAGTTTTGGATGTTTGGCTGGCCGGTGCTAAATAAAGAGAACAACTCATATGCCATTTGCAGCTTACCAATGACGATCGGGAGCTGCTCTACAGGAATCTTTTCTGCTAGTAGGTAAGCTAGATTAGGTGAACCCGTGGTGAGCGTGGAAATAAATTGCAGGACAGGGCTTTTCAATAAGGCGGTGAGCCCTTGAGTGGTGGCCATCTGGAACGTGTAGTGGTCAATGATTTTAACGGCGGCAACTGTGCGAGTTTCTAGATTGCGGAGAAAGCGGGCAAAGCGAAGTTGTTTGGCAGGTGAGATTGCTTCTAGCAGCCCTAATGACAAAGCTTCAATGCCCCAAGCGGCTCGATGGGTATCGAGATCACTAGTGACGATCGGGAATACCAGCTGGCAAAAATCACCAAATAGCTCGGTCCGATAATTGATCGCCTCCCGGATGGCAATTTCTTTGGGACGAGTGCCGATTTTCCAATTGTAAGGAGGTAACCACTCGCGAATTGGACGTAGGCGATCGACTTGCGTGACTGCCGTAATAATTGGCAAGTCAGCGATAGTAGCTTTAGCATCTTTAATGAAGTCAAGATCCATTTGTAGGGCTGGATCGAGAGCAGGAGTGACTAATAACAGTAAATCTGCTTGTGGCAGAATTTTTAAGACCTGTTCGCGTAAATCCGTACGATCGGTTTGTTCATAGCCCGGGCTATCCCAGAGAGTGAGAGTTTCTCCTGTAGAGGCTTGCCAGTGGTAGTCTTGCAGTTGATCGGTGCTGGGTAAAATATCGACTTCAGCCCGACGATCGATAAATAGCGTATTAATCAGGCTACTTTTGCCTGCTCCCGTCCGTCCAACGAGCAGAATATTGACGGGTTTTTGCTCTACCTGTTCGGGGGGTTCTGCTTGAGTCAGAATCTCGCGGAGGGTTTGGGTTTTGGCGGTGAGAGTAGTAGGTGGTGCGGTTAATTCTGGTAGCTTCGGAGTTTTACCACTGTAAAGCGCGATTGCTTGCCTGCCCAAATTGGTTAAAGCTGCTTCTCGTAATAGTTGGCCTAAGTTGCCTAGAAGTTGCTGATTGGCTTGATTGCTATAGTTTTGAGTGGCTTGTCTCGCGACAGCCGCGGCCGGATTTAGAATCCACTGTGCCCAGTTCCATACCCGCATCAGTTTACGCGCAGAAGGCTCCAGCCGTTTATAAACCTCATAGGCTTCGTAGGCTTGCCCGATCGTCACCTGGTTAAGAACGGGGGATAGTTTTTGCATCCACTGATCCAGATCATCCACAGTGCCACGGAGGAGTGTGTAGGCTTGAGGGATGTAGATTTTTAGCAGGGGACGTTTATCTTCTGGGTAATAGGTATGGGCGATCGCGGTAACCATTTCCTGACAACGTTGCCAGAAGGCGCCCCAGTTTTCCCAAAGGACTGGATCGGTGCGGGATGCTGCTAAAACTTGTTGGAGTGCAGCTTCAGCCTGACGATCGGCATTACTGTTCGGAGTAGAGGTTGGTTCGGGAGCCGCTTCGAGTTCAGCTTCGACCTCCGCCACAACAGCCTCAATTTGAGCAAAGGCGGGTTGAGTCCATTTGACTAGTAACCACCGCCACCCAGCAAAGAGCAGAACGATGATGCCCCAAACCCAGTTAATGCCTAGTTCGTGAATTTTCATGCCTGCCGCAATCAGGAGAAAGCTGACAGTTGCGGCGATCGGAACGGCTAATACTATCCATTGCCAAAGTTTCAGTCGCACCATACGTTCTTGGCTGATCTCGTTGTCTCCAGTCTAGGAGCTTTTCTGGATTGGCGAACGGAGATCATGACGAGGCTATGAGTTAACGTTGAGCCGAGGCACTAGAGCTAAAGTTCAATGGCAGAGGAAACTGGTTGCTAGGAGCGGATTTGGGAGAGAGATAACCAGACACGATCGATAGAGCTGTAGTGATCGCGATCGCGTGGATAATAATCGAACCTTTACTGCAAAGTGAGCCAGACATGACGTTTTCAGGAGTATGAGAACCATACTTCAGTTATCGTCTGTAGGACTGAGTTGTCATGTGATGGCAGCAGGATTTTTAGGTGATTTGCATCACGAACATCAGCAAATCTGTCATTGGATAGTTTAAGGGCATGAATTGTAGCGCCTGAAAAAAGAGTAGGTTGTTGGGTAAACAACCTACTCTCAAACTTAGTGATGAACTAGCGGTGTAATGGGAATTACATCATGCCCATGCCACCCATGCCGCCCATACCGCCCATGCCACCCATACCGCCCATGCCGCCCATACCACCATCGGGAGCGCCACCAGCAGGTTTTTTCTCAGGTCTCTCAACGACTAGCGCTTCTGTAGTGATGACCATGCCTGCGATCGATGCGGCGTCTTGGAGGGCAGAACGCACGACTTTAGCTGGGTCAATAATTCCAGCTGCAATCAAGTCCTCAAACTGATCAGTGAGGGCGTTGTAACCCATGTTAAAGTCCATGTGCCGAACTTTCTCGACCACAACCGCACCTTCTGCACCAGCATTATCGGCAATTTGCTTTAACGGCGCTTCTAGCGATCGCAGCACAATGTCCGTACCGATTTGCTCATCAGTGGTTAGACTACTTCTCAGTTCAGCCAGCTTGGGAGCCAGGTGAATTAGGGTGACACCACCACCGGGAACAATACCCTCATCAACGGCGGCTTTGGTCGCGTTGAGGGCATCTTCGATCCGCAGTTTGCGATCTTTTAATTCGGTTTCGGTGGCAGCACCGACTTTAATCACTGCAACCCCACCGGACAACTTGGCGATCCGCTCAGTCAGTTTTTCTTTGTCATAGTCGGAATCACTACGTTCTAGCTCTTGGCGCAGTTGAACAATGCGCTTCTCCACGTCGGTCGAGTTCTCTACATTAGAAACGATCGTGGTGGCATCTTTCGTGATTGTGATCTTCCGAGTTTTGC
>DATNPU010000210.1:0-6184 GCA_036703105.1 Microcoleaceae cyanobacterium | reverse complement strand
AAAAGCTGGGTCAACAAGTCATGGTGGGGGATCGAGTTGAGATCGAAGAACCGGATTGGGCTGGTCACCGGGCCGCGATCGCTCAGGTGTTACCACGCCACTCAGAGCTAGATCGGCCGCCAGTGGCGAATGCCGACCATGTCCTACTTGTGTTTGCGCTGGAACAGCCAACTCTGGATCCATACCAACTCAGCCGCTTTCTAGTCAAAGCGGAGTCAACTGGTTTACAAGTCAGCTTATGCCTCAGCAAGAGTGACTTAGTCTCTGATGATGAACGAACTCAGTGGAGAGTACGGTTAGGCAAGTGGGGTTATCAGCCGATGCTCATTAGTGTGCATCGCCACATTGGCCTAACTGACCTTCATCGTCATCTCAATTACCGCATGACGATCGTCTCTGGACCATCTGGAGTTGGTAAATCTAGTCTGATCAATGTGCTTGTGCCTCAAGCCGATTTACGCGTCGCGGCTGTATCTGGCAAGTTAGGCCGAGGGCGACATACCACCCGGCATGTAGAGTTGTTTGAACTTCCTCAAGGCGGTTTGCTAGCCGATACCCCAGGGTTTAATCAACCTGAGCTAATCAGTACTCCTGAAGAACTAACCGAGTACTTCCCAGAAATCCGGCAACGCTTGAGCCACGATCGCTGCCAGTTCAACGATTGTCTGCATCGAGATGAACCAGGCTGCGTAGTCCGGGGCGATTGGGAACGGTACGAGCACTATTTAGACTTTTTAGATGAGGCGATCGTTCGCCAGCAGGTTTTGGAACGGATGGGCGATACCGAATCGAACCTGAAACTGAAGACTAAACGCCTGGGCCGTCAGCAGTATGAACCGAAACTGGAAAGCAAAAAGTATCGGCGGCAATCCCGTCGTACTCAACATCAAGCCTTGCAAGCGGAATTGGAAGAGTTACCTTAGGCGAATGACACAATGAGAAAAACTCGTTTGACGAAGGAAATAAAACCACATGGGAGATCCAATTGAACGGTTAAAACGCTTGCCGTGGAAAGTCCTATTTCAAGCCGCCCTGATTACAGTTTTGATCGTGATGCTCTTGGAGTTTATCGTGCTCCAAGCGGCCCGATTCTCACCTACTACCGCCGTCCTCATATCGTCTTTGTTAGGCGGATCACTGGGAATCGTTATCATATTAGCTATCTTCGCTGGGATTGGGGCCTTGGGGGTGCTGGTGCTGGAGTACCTCTACCGAGCGGGAATTAATCTCGGAAGCTTATGGGGACTGGTACTGACTCTAGCCCTCACACTACTACTGAAAAACTATCTGCCCCTCCCTGTTAATTTACTGGGCCTTAATAATGAGTTTGAATTATTTGGCCTGATCATCGGCGTATTTCTGAAAGGACAAGCGTACTGGCAAAGTTACCGGCGCTGGTAAGTGGCATCAGAACGATTCTTCTTCTACGGGCGCATCCTCGGGCTGCTCGATCGCCGCGACTAGGCGTTCCAGCACATCGGTCAACCGATCCAAGCGTTGCCGCGAAGTATCTTGCACCTCAACTAAGGTTTGCACCGCATCACTAAGAGCAAAAATTTGATAGCCCTGCTGCTGGACTTGTAGCGCCAGAGCATCCATGCGTTCCGACAAGCGATCGACGGTTTCTATACTGGCCAATACAGCCTCACCGATTTGCTGCACGATCGGTTGGAGTTGGTTGGGTTCTGCGTCCACTAAATCCCCCATCTACTGCACTTGCAGTTGTGCCAACTTGGTGTCCTTGTAATAGAACAGGACAATTTGCTGGTAATTGTAGCCGAGCTGCGCCAAACTTCGCGCCCCATATTGACTCAAGCCCAAACCGTGGCCAAATCCCCGCCCATTTACCTGAAACGCTGTAATTGCACTACTCTTGCCTTTGCTGGAACCACCGTACTGGGGCACTACTTCAAATAGGGTACTCCTTAAGCCCAAGGCACTCCGCAACGTATCGCCACTAATCGTGCGGCGACCAGCATCCCCTTCTACTAACATGGAAACCACTCGCCCACACTGGGTGGTTTTTGCGGGTTGCATGGTGACGATCGTGCCTACTCCGGTGACCAATTTACTTAACTCGCTCCGGGAATAGGTCTTCGTCCACTGAGCAACGGGGGAATTCTCAGCAAATCCTTCCTTCACCGATCGCAGGTAGGGCAAGGGTTGCATCCACACATCTTCCACATTCTCAGTGCAGCCCCCTGCCGACGAATGGAACACCGCTTCAATAATTTGATTGTTGTAGGTTAAGACTTGACCGGCAGTGGCATTCACAGCGGTTTGGGTTCCGATCGATTCATCTTGAATGCCTCGGTAAACTTGCCAGGCTTGGGTATCCCCCACATCGAATACCCCATTCCCCGATTTTTGCCGTTGGAACAGGGCATAGGAACGAGCCGCAACAGCTTGAGCTTTCAGCGCTTCTTGGGGGAAACTCCCACCCATTTCTGCCCCTAAAACGCTGTAAAGGTACTGCTCCAGGTCAACATAATTTACGGCTGTCAGGCCGCTTGAGGTGGGAACAACTAACGCCCGACCCCGATACCAGCGATCGCCAATGTAAACATAGCCACCATCGACTGGTTCAATCCATACCTGCGCCGATCGCCAACGGTCTAACTGAACTTTGCCACCTTCAGATTGCGCCACAAAAGCATTCATGGCAGCAATTTCACCCAATGGTTTACCGGCACTATCCCGCACCAGCGCTTTCGTCGAACTGCCGACATTCACCTGCCCGACATTTTCTTCGATCGCAACTCGTAACTCCAAAGCACCTTTTGGTAGAGGATTGGCCCAACCTGTTGCTGGCAGTGCCATCAGCCAGATTAAAGCAGAAATCCACCAACCCCGCTTACTATACCGTGTCAACTGCGTTAACCAGGCCAGCATCAGATTCGGGAAGCGTTCCAATGTCATCGAATGAAGTCTCCCACAGATCAACAAAGCAACGTGAGGCACTGTCACGCTCTGCTCCAACCAGTCCGGATGGAACTATGTTCGTTGCTTAATATAAATGAATTTGTTCAAAGTAGAGCGAGTTGCCGCTTAACTTTCAGCCTCGATCATCCAGAGTGAATTGCCCCTTTAACCACTAGGGATAAAGCGATCGGTGAACTTTTTATGATTTCTCACCACAGATTTAGTGCTGCAATTGGTTTATAAACTTTTCAAAACTTGACCTAACTTACTTCACAATTGTTCCTGACTGCTCGATCGTCTCTCTTAGCTTTACCACCTCTCTCACCCGCTACACCCCCGCTCATCTATGCCACTATAGTTTCAGAACCAATAGGCATTTAGGTTACGACGTTTTGCAGATCACATTTCTAGGAACCAGTTCTGGAGTCCCAACTCGCTCACGCAATGTATCGAGCGTGGCCTTGCGATTACCTCAACGAGCTGAGGCATGGTTGTTTGATTGTGGTGAAGGAACTCAACACCAAATTCTCCGGAGTGACATTCGGGTGAGCCAAGTCACTCGAATTTTCATTACCCATATGCATGGCGACCACATTTTTGGCCTCATGGGATTGCTGGCAAGTTCTGGTCTAGCTGGCAATGCTCAACGGATTGACATCTATGGCCCGCCGGAACTGGAAGATTATCTCAAAGCCTGTCGGCGCTACTCGCAAACCCATTTTTCCTATCCAGTCAAAACGCATCCGGTGGCTCCCGGTGTGATCTATGAAGATGACGAATATGTCGTGAGTTGCGGCTTGCTCAAACATCGGGTGACGGCCTTTGGCTATCGGGTAACGGAGAAAGACCGAGCCGGACATTTCAATGTTGAACAAGCGATCGCGCTAGGTATCCCAGCAGGCCCCCTCTACGGCAAGCTCAAACGGGGAGAACAGATTGTGCTGCCCAACGGCGACCGAGTCAACGGGGCGGATCTTTGTGGCCCACCGCAAATTGGGCGGAAGTTGGTCTATTGCACAGACACAATTTTCTGCGAGGGTGCCGTTGAATTGGCCCAAGATGCGGATGTCTTGATTCATGAAGCGACCTTTGCCCATCAGGATGCAGAATTGGCCTATCAAAGCCTACACTCCACCTCAACGATGGCAGCTCAGGTAGCATTGGCAGCTCAAGTAAGACAATTGATCATGACCCATTTCAGTCCACGGTATCTCCCTGGAAATGGGCTGGAGTTGAAAGATTTGCTTCAGGAAGCCCGATCGATTTTTCCGCAAACAGAACTCGCCTCTGACCTCTGGACGTTTGAAATTCCCCGACGGCAACCTACCGATTTAGTGAAGGCCAAACATTAGTTGGTTCGTTTCCCTGCCTTACTACTCGCTATCCGCCACACTATTCGCTTGGCGCAGGCGATCGCGGATACGCATCAATAGGGTTTGATTATCGACAGGTGCACGCGGCGTGGGAACTTCTGTATTGGGCCAGTCCGGAATATCAATACAGGGACATTCTAAAGCGGCAACACCCACACTTCTAACTGGCACAGGCATAGAACAACGCGAGCAAGGATTGATTTCCCAAGCTGGAGATAATAATTCCGCGATCGTTTGGCTGGTGCCTTCGAGATAACAATCGCCTGAATCCGTCGCTATCAACTGCTGCCAGCACTCTTCGAAGGCCTGACTATAGCGATCGCCAGCAATCACAGGACGCGGTAATAAAACGTCTGCTCCGCCGCGAATGACGACGCCTTTACCTAGCTGAAACCAGTAGGCAAGATATTGTCTCACCTGATTTTCAGATGCCATAACCGTGTCTACTAATGAGGGTGAAGCGTAACCACGCTGGATACTATTACTTAAATCAATGAACTGATGTTGAAAAGATGGCTCCAACGGTACTGCTCCAACCTATCAAGGCTACCTGGGTTTGAGGTCATTCTACGGATCTAGTTCTATGCTACTGTGGGGCAGAGTTTTACAGAGTTGGGGAATCTGTAGCGATCGTTAAGTTCTTACAGGAACGCCGAGTTGCTTTAGGTTCAGTACATATCCAGCCGTCACCAGATACGCGCCATCTGCGATCGCCGCCACCCGTCGCGTTAGATCACCTAACCGATCGCGAAACAATCGTCCACTTGCATAAGCCGGTACTACTCCCCAGCCGGTCTCTTCGGCAACCAGAATAATCGTACTCACACTCTGGCTCAAATGGCCGATCAATTCAGTCAGAATGTGTTCCCAACTCTGATCAGACTGCTCCAGCAAGTTAGCCACCCAAGTTCCCAAAGAATCGATCAACAAACAGTCCGTAGGTTGAGCCGTTTGAATGCAAGCACTCAGTGCGATCGGTACTGGCTGAGTAACCCAGTCGGCAGGTCGCCGTTGTTGATGCTGCTGAATGCGCGCCAGCCACTCTGGATCATCTGGGTTAACCTGAGCCGTAGCGACGTAAATCACTGAATGGCCTGACTGCGCGGCCAAATGCTCTGCCCATTCACTTTTTCCCGATCGGGCTGGCCCCGTTACCAAGATTAACCGTTGCTTCACTGTCATCTCAAACTTCGTCACGAAAAAAGTCAGCTATAACCACAAACCTGAAGCATAATGCTTGCGGTGTCTATTGGGATTAGCACCATGAAATTCGGGCATTGACGTTTGCCGGGTGTTCTTGCCGTATTTAGAGGAAGTGAACCATGAAAGAATCCTTGAAACGCATTGAAGCAACATTGCAACGCTTGGAACAACCAGATCATAGTTCCCATCCATTGCTAACCGACTTAGCAGTGCCCGTGTTACCAGAATTTCTGCATCCCCAGGCTGGCCTGTTGACAACACCGATGTTCGATCGCCCATCGGTAGATTTTCCCCCGCTGCCTGAGCTACCCACCTTTCCGGCCACTGCTACCGGAGCAGCAACCACGGTGTTGTTAGCTGACGTTGCGGCCTCCCACACCGCATTACTACCAGATTTCACAGCCACTCAGACCAGCCAACGATCGTACGCCAGCCACCCGGAGCTACCTCTAAATCTATTGCAACAAATCCAAACTCAGGTCAAGAGTTGGCAAGCCGCGTTGCAGCAAATTCTCCAACAAGTCCAGATATTGTACCGAGAAGGCCCGATCGTAGATGGCTGGCTAGAATCCTATGTCCCTCAAGCAGATGACAAACCCGCAGAAGCCTCCACAGCAGGCTATCGGTTATGCGGTTTGAATGAGCGTGGACAATTATGGTTTCGCCATTGCCCGCCCGAGCAAGTA
>DATNPU010000208.1:0-17441 GCA_036703105.1 Microcoleaceae cyanobacterium | reverse complement strand
TCCAAAACTAGGATGCGGGGCATAGTCAATCTCGATACTTTAGGAGTAATTTACCTTCAGGGTCTCCTTAACAATAAGGGCTTAGGAGGATCATGCCTGGTTTGCTACAACCAATAGGTCCTTTAAAACATTCTCTTAACTGCTTGAGATATATACCATTGTTCCCATTACAGCCAGTTGGTAACGGCATCACTTGTCTCGCTCGAGTCTTGTTTCACTTGCATTTAGAGGATACAGACAGCAAGACAGGGGATAGGATGTGTTTTCAAAGTGCTTAGAGTCGGTTAATCCGCCGTCCTTAGCACCGTCTCAATCAGAGTTTGAGGGTTCTAAAGCAGGCTCTAGGGGAAGGTTACCTGAAACTACAGCGAGCAGATAGGAACGAATATCATTCTTGAGAAAGAATTTAGCCGCTGGGTCATGGATAATAGACAACAGCTTGATTCATCATTTCCTGTTGCGATCGCCTATGTCTGACCCTGGTTACTCCAATTCGCCACCTTTGACTATTCGCCAGGTTGCTGATGCATTTCGCTGGGTCGGTTGGTCAGCTTTAGCCGCTCAATCAGTATTGGGAGCGATGCCAATTTTTATTCTGGTGTTTGCTCTTTTGTTTCACCGCAACCCGCCCCAAACCTATTTTAGCCTGGCTGTCACTCTGGCCTACGCCTGTCTAGCCATTCTGTTATTTAGCCTGTACTGGTGTTACCGCTATACTCGCTTGGCGATCAAACTCGTCGATCCGCAGCAACGCCCTGCTAAAGGCAGTGTGATCCAGCAACTCTGGGCCGGTTTGATAGTCAATCTGGTGGGAATTAGCTGTGCTGTGATTGTGGGGATTAGCCAGACTGGTAATTTGTTAGTGCGGTTACTGAGTCTACCGCCTGGCTCTAGAGTTGTGACTCAAAACTCAGATTCAATGGTACTCAGTCCTTATAGCCTGATTAATCCTATGAATATGATGGCCATTCAGGCAGATTTCTTTTGCATCGCCGCGGCCACCGTTGGGGTAATGGCTGCTCTCTGGCTGCTGAACCGGGTCGATCGCCATACTTCTTCTTCGTCCTTCGCTATGAAGGGGTTAGAGGAATAAGTAATCAATCATCTTGGGGCGCGTTCCCGTTAACGTTTTGATACGGCGGCACTGTTCGATAGATACCAGCGCCAAGGCAGATCGACTCCCTGAGTTAAGCCAATCCGAGTTGTTTGAATCAAGGATTGTAGGCCTTGCTCAAGCTCCTGTTGAAATTTGTCACTTCGGTGTTCTAACCACAAAGGCTGCCCAAGCTGTAATGGCAGAGCAGTGTGGCGCAAATCGATCTGCAAGATGCGGCAAAGTTTACCAGGTCCGGCTGCAACTCGATCGAGCTTGGGGCGCTTGGTGACATCTACCCAAGGTGGGATACTAGCTAGCTGCAAGGCTCGAATCAACACAGCACTGGGAATACCATCGCGATCGGTGACAATATTTAAACAGTGATACATTCCGTAAATTAAATACACATAGGTCATCCCAGCTTTGCCAAACATGACTCGATTCCGGGTGGTCTGCCGACGATAGGCATGGCAAGCTGGATCATCTGGTGCATAGGCTTCTGTTTCAACAATAATGCCCCGAATGACTTGACCGTCTGGCATCTGACGAACCAAGGTGCAACCAATTAGGTCAGGCGCCACCTGCGTTGACGATCGGGATAGCCAGTTGGGGAGGATGACAGAGGTAGCGGGTAAGGAGGATGGGAACAGCACAGGAGATGGAATGAAATCAGTGATAGAGATGATCGAAGGACTTGTTTCTCAAACCAGGGAATTGGTAGGATACGGCAAAACTGTTTTACAATGCCTCCAAGTTGGTACGCCTACTTGTAAGGTATGTATCATTTTGTAACCTGCTAGTTTGTCCTAAAGAGCCATAAAAAAATGGATGTCAAATTAATTCTGGTGGTGCTGACAGTTATTTTCACAGTCGCTTGCCTATTCTTTGGCACTCGCAACGGGTTCTATGACTCAGATAACTATCACGGTAACGGTTCTGCTCACTAGACCGTCGCTAGTGTGCGATTAACTGTCAGAATTTGGGTGAATTGCAGTTTGAATCACTCATAATTAGCCTTTAGAAAGAGAATTCGTGATTGGATGGTGCTTCACTAAACGTGGTGGAGTTCCACACGATCGTCATGCTTAAGCAGCAACATCAACGTGATAGAGCTAGAATGCCTGGTCTATGGTGCTGGTCACGCAGATGAAGGAATTTGTCTTCTGCTGCGGATCGGACAATATCGCATTCTGCTGGATTGTGGTCTTGCCAACCTGACTCCCCTGATTACTCGTAAAGGCATTCCTCCAGCAGATATTGTGTTGTGTAGCCATGCTCATGCAGACCATGCCAGGGGCTTATTGCGACTGCATCAAGAATTTCCTAGGCTTCCTATCTACGCTAGCGAAGTTACAACTCAATTATTACCGTTTAATTGGATTGAGACCGTTCCAGATGAACTGCCGCTATTTTGTCAGGCACTCCCCTGGCGAACTCCTGTGGAATTCCTGGATGGATTAACCGCAGAATTGTATCCGGCAGGACACTTGCCGGGAGCCGCCGCAATTTTGTTGACCTATACCCCAACTCAGCCTGGAGAGGGATCTCAGCGCTCCTATCAGGTGTTTTACACGGGCGACTTTTTTTTGTCTAATTCTCGGTTGGTCGAAGGCTTTCCGCTAGAAGAGTTACGTGGCTTATCGCCCGATGTGCTGATTTTGGAAGGCAGCTATGGTACCGCCCGCCATCCGCATCGCCGCCAACAGGAGAACCAATTAGCCGATCGCATTAACCGGGCACTGGCTAACCGTCAATCCATCTTACTGCCTGCCTCACCCCTAGGATTGGGACAGGAACTGTTAATGCTGCTCCGCAGCCATCATTACTTTACAGGCCGAGATATTGATATTTGGGTCGATCGCTCGGTTGCTGCTGGTTGTGACTTGTATTTGGACATCTTGCCGCATTTGCCAACGTCGGTTCAAAATTTTGCCCGTCACCAATCCCTGTTCTGGGATGAACGGATTCGTCCGAGGGTGCGACGGTTTGATCCGGAGTATATACCAGATTGGGAAACCTCTCCGGCGATCGTCCTGGTTGATGAAGCGGCCGATCTGCGACAGTATTACCAAACCAAGCCAGACCACTGGTTGGTGTTGCTACCATTGGAACCGCATCGTTCCCGGTTTAAGCAGGAATCCGAAGTTGCCGAACCCCGTAAACCTGGCCCAAAAAGTCAGCGGCAGCCAAGCCAACCGGAGCTGGCTCAGACCGTTCCCAGTCCTTTAACAGAAACTTACCTGCTGGCCCAACATTGTGATGGCCCCGGCACGACTCAGCTGATTCATAATCTCCGGCCTCAGCATGTCGTGTTTGTGCATGGCTCTCCTACTTATTTAGCGGATTTAACGGGACTAGAGGAACTGCAACATCGTTATCAACTCCATTCACCCGCAATGGGTAGCTTGGTCGATCTCCCGATTGGGGAAACCTTCATTCAACCGGCGGCTCCAGACAGTAGTTATGAAGGGGAACTGACAGAATTAGACACGGTGATTACCATTACCTTGCCGAATGCGGTGACAGCCGATCCTCGCTGGCAAGCTCTGGCCGATACAGGTCTGATTGAAGCTCGCTGGCAAGGTGATGAGTTGGTGCTACGGGGATTGACGCAGCGAGAACTATTACGGCAGGGGGGCGATCGCTTGCTGGATTGGATGGATGCCAATTCACCGTTACGGAACTGTTGTGGCAATTGTCGGCATTACCGGGGACAACGGTGCTGGAATCCTGCCTCTCCCTTATTTGAATTTAAGGTGACACCAGAGGGATTCTGTCCAGTGTTTGAGTCGGCTCAGGTGGCAGAAGAAGGGGAGTCAGAGAACGAAACTGAGGAGTAATTGGCGATCGCCCACTCAACCCATACAAAATTCCAATAGGCACGATCGCGGAACCAGCTTAGAATGCTGAGTAGTATTCCTGTCACAGACACTAGGTTATGGCAATCAAACGCGGCGATCTGGTACGAGCGGTTAAAGAAAAACTAGAGAATAGTCTGGAGGCAAAAGCCAGCGATTCTCGGTTCCCATCCTATATTTTTGACACTAAAGGTGAGGTGGTTGATCTCAGCGGTGATTATGCCTTAGTGAAGTTTGGGATTGTCCCTACTCCTAATGTTTGGCTTCGGGTCGATCAACTGGAAGCGTTTAGTTAACCATTACAGCAGCGATATCAGTATTAGTTGCCATAGGGTAACTTCATAGCAGCGTAGCGCACTAAAATACCAACTTGGTGGTGCGTTACGCTGTTCTTGTGGGTATCTTCATGACTGCGTCTTCAACTACTCAGTCACCTGTCTCAGCGGCTAGCCCTCCAACTTGCGCCATCAGATAATGATATTTGCAGAAGCTTGGCCCATTCTGGTAACAAATCTCGTAAATTGAATTCATGACTGATCTTTACACCGTCCGTATTCACGATCGCCGCACCGATACCTTCCATACGGTGCAAGTACCTCCCGATCGTTATATCCTCCATACTGCCGAACATCATGGAGCCGAGCTTCCTTTCTCCTGTCGGAATGGGGCCTGTACTGCCTGTGCCGTTCGGGTGCTGTCTGGAGAACTGCGCCAACCTGAAGCGATGGGATTATCCCCCGCTCTACAAAAACGGGGTTATGCCTTGCTCTGCGTTAGCTATGCCTGCTCTGACCTGGAAGTAGAGACCCAGGATGAAGATGAGGTGTACGAGCTGCAATTCGGCCAATATTTTGGCAAAGGCAAGGTCAGACGCGGGCTACCGCTAGATGAAGACTAAACTTGAGTGGTGCAAACCCCAGAACTGGCGGCTAGTCCTTGGGCGATCGCTGATAGGTTGCTTGGTAGCAGTTCTATTGTTTGTAGGCATTCAGCCTGCGATCGCTGCGTCTGACTTGGCACTGCCGGTCTGGCAAGTCATCACTGGGAGCGAGCTAGAAGTTGGGGGAGTTTCCGGCTACCCGGAGATTACTGAACGGGTACGGCTGTTGGGAATTGATGTACCCGATGTTGACCAGGAACCCTGGGGTGAGATGGCCAAGCAGCAGTTGGCACAATGGCTGGGTAGAGGCGCGATCGTGTTAGAGTCTGATGCGGAATCCAGAGACGATCAGGGCCGACGTTTAGCCTATATCTGGAGTCATGGCAAATTGCTGAACGAGCAACTGGTTGCCGAGGGCTATGCCCTGGCAGTACCCCAACCCCCAAACAGCAAGTATGACCAACGGCTTGCTCATGCCCAGGAGCGAGCACGTCTATTAGGACTGGGGATCTGGAATCCAGCGCATCCAATGCGGTTAAGCCCCACAGAATTTCGCCAGCAACAGCATTAAAGAGAGATGGGGAAGCTCAGGAAGATTAGGAGGATGGGGAAGATGCTTAACCTCTTGTCTCCCTCAAATCCTTCCTCCTCCCTCTCCCTCACCTTCCTTATCCTCTATACCTCCCCGACCTTTCCCTATACCTCGCGTCTATGTCTGACCAACTCCAAACTTACCTTGAGATTGCGACTGAAGCCGCTCTTGCTGGAGGGGAGGTGCTGCGATCGTTTTTGGGCAAATTGGAGAAGGTTGCCGAAAAAGGGCGACCGGGGGATCTGGTGACAGAGGCAGATAAAGCCTCGGAGGACGCTGTGTTAGCGGTATTGCAGCGGCATTTTCCCGACCACGCGATTTTGGCAGAAGAGTCGGGGCAACTGGGGGATCAGACCGCGAAGTATCTATGGGCCGTTGATCCCTTGGATGGCACAACGAATTATGCTCACCAGTATCCGGCTTACACTGTGTCGATCGGGCTGCTGATTGAGGGTGCCCCCCAGGTCGGAGTCGTGTTTGATCCATTTCGGCAGGAATTGTTTCGGGCGGCTCATGGGTTAGGAGCAACGTGCAACCGCCGACCAATTCACGTTTCGCAGACAGATGACCTGAGCAAAAGTCTTTTGGTAACTGGATTTGCGTACGATCGCCGTCAAACGACTGATAATAACTATGCCGAATTTTGCTATCTCACCCATCTCACTCAAGGCGTCCGGCGCAGCGGTTCTGCTTCCCTGGATCTGGTGCATGTGGCTTGTGGCAGATTAGATGGGTATTGGGAGCGCGGACTGTCACCTTGGGACATCACAGCGGGAATAGTAATTGTAGAGGAGGCTGGTGGCAAAGTAACCGCCTATGATGGTGGCCCCTTACACCTCCAATCTGGGCGACTTCTGGCAACCAATGGACACTTGCATTCCAGTCTTAGCAGCGCTTTATTACAGGTGCCGCCTCTGGTATCCTGGGCAGATCTGAACCAGTTTCCTTAGGCGATCGGCTGGAGCCCTGAGCAACTTGGCTCTGAGAGCATAATTCTCACGCTTTCAAGACAACTTTGCCAAGAAAGTCCAGGCAACTCTAGTGCAGAGGCGATACGGTCAGATTACACTAGAAAAAATCCAACGGCAGGTAAGCAGACACCATCATGTCTTTTCAAATTGAGCGAGGGCTGTTTCTTCTGGACTTCATCGACCACCATGCAATCTTGGGAATTCCAGTAGATGCGGAGATTAAAGATATCCGCAAGCGGTATCTCAAAATTGCTCGTCGGTTGCATCCAGACAGTTTTGCCTCTGAAAGTGAGACAGATAAGCAACGCGCCAGCGAATTATTATCGAAGCTGGTTAACCCTGCCTGGGAAAAACTTTCGCAAGAGAAAGATCGCAGTGAGTATATTCTGCTGTTGAAATTGAAGGGGCAGCAAGGGCTACGGCAGCAGAGTTCTGTTGAACTGAGTAATTTAGCGAAACAGCTTTCGACGGCTAGCAATCCGGATCACTTCTATCACACCTCGCTGAAAAGTCTGGCGGATAAGCAATATGACCACTTAGATCAAACCCTGGAATTAACCGCGCAAATCAGCGAGTTAAATCTGGTGTTCTTGATGCGAAAAGAAGGTTCTGGAGAAGCGATCGGTACTGGTATGAAGCAGCCGATTTATACGGGCAGCAACATTCCTGATTCTTCCCAATCGGCGGCCAAACCAGGTGGGACGGCGGCTGCACCGCCACCCCGTCGCGAATCGATCGCTGACCAATATTACCGTCGGGCCGAAGGGCATGTTGCCAAAAATAATTTTGCTCAAGCCGTTCTGGAACTACGGGATGCTCTGCAAATTGAGCCGAAGAATAGCCGCTGCCATGCCTTGATGGGGATGGTTTATCTGAAGCAAAATCAGTCCAAGATGGCAAAAATTTACTTTGATAAAGCGCTGGAGCATGATCCAGATAATGAAATGGCTCAAATTGGTAAGCAACAGCTAGAGGGAGCCCAAGCAAAGTCTCAAGCGGCAGGAGCCAAGTCTGGTGCTCAGTCCAAAACTCCACCCAAGGCAGATCCCAAAGCTGGCAAGCCGGGAACGAAGCCAAATAACGACAAGCCAAGCGGCGGACTGTTTGGATTATTTGGTGGGAAGAAGAAGTAATGGTATATCAACCACCTGCTGGCGCCAGAGATCTGTTGCCTCTGGATGTTGCCCAAAAACGCTGGATTGAAGATCGGCTGCAACAGGTCTTTCACCGTTGGAGCTATCACCGGATTATCACCTCGACGCTGGAGCGGTTAGATACTTTGATGGCGGGAGGCGCGATCGAGCGATCGGCCGTGATTCACCTGCAAGATGCCGAAGAAGAAGCCTTAGGATTACGCCCAGAGCTGACAGCCTCGATCGCGCGTACCGTGGTCACTCGCATGGCTGGGGCCGCTCATCCTTTGCGCCTCTACTACAACGCCAATGTGTTTCGGCGGGCGCAGGAAGGGAGCAGTCGGCAGCAAGAATGTTACCAGGCGGGTGTGGAACTCTTGGGCATTGGTGGATTACTTGCGGATACCGAGGTATTGTTGCTGCTTGTCGATTGCTTACAGCAGTTGGGCTTAAACCAATGGTCAGTCATCTTGGGAGAAGCAGGCTTAACCCGATCGCTGTTATCTGAGTTTCCCCAACCGTTGCAAGCCAAAGTTCGTCATGCGATCGCCCATCTGGATCGGATGACCCTGGAGCTGTTACCAATGTCGGCTGAGTTGCGCGATCGGGCACTGTTCCTAATGGATTTGCGGGGTAATCCGGCTGATGTATTGCAACGGGTTAGCAGTCTTGACCTCAATCCAGCGCAACGAAAAGCTCTGAATAGCTTGAAGTCATTGGTTGAACTGCTGCAAACTACTCCTGATGCTTTACCATCACCCAATTCATTGGTGCTTGATCTCAGCCTAATTCGGACTTTCGACTATTACACAGGTATCGTGTTTGAAGTGGTGAGCGAACATCCATCTGGGCTGCAAGTGTTGGGACAAGGCGGACGCTATGACCAACTGTTAGGGTTGTATCATCCTCAGGGGCAAAGCAATCCGGGGGTAGGATTCTCACTGCAAATTGAGCAGTTGCATCAAGTTCTGCTACCAACGGGACAATTACCCCAATTTATTCCCTCCAGCCATTGTCTAGTGGTACCCGATAGCCCGCAGTCCTACAGTGCAGCGCTTGCCCATGCTCAGGCTTTACGGAGTTCATTGCCCTCCCAACAAGTAGAACTGGATTTAGGCAGCCGTACTCCTAGCGAAGTTCATGATTACGCTCGTCATCGACGGATTTCGCAAATTTTGTGGGTGAAAGCAGGTGGCGAGATTGAGATCGAAACCGTAAGCTAACCTCCTGCAATGATTTAGGTACTGTCTGGTTCCATTCCGTAAGGTCTGGACTAAACTGGTGATGACTTCGCTAGAGGATTGATGGATAGCATGAAGCGATCGCTCACCTGCCCCATCTTCCCCACCTCCCTCATCCCCAACCACCATGTCTCGCCTTGCTAACACGATCGAAGCCATTCTCTACCTCAAAGGCCGATCACTGACGATCGCCGAAATTGTTGAATTTGCCGGGAGCGATCGCGACGCGGTGTCTGAAGGACTGATTGAGCTGATGGCAGATTATGCTCACCGAGATGGTGCTTTAGAAGTTGTCGAAACACCAGAAGGGTATAGTTTGCAACTGCGCGAAAGCTATCATCACTTAGTGCAAACCTTAATTCCGACTGATTTGGGTGTGGGGGCACTACGAACCTTAGCCGCGATCGCTTTAAAAGGCCCGATCGCCCAAACGGCCTTGGTTGATCTACGGGGGTCAAATGCGTATCAGCATGTACAGGAACTTGTGGAACAGGGATTCGTCCGTAAACGTAGACAGTCAGATGGGCGCTCCTACTGGTTACAGGTGACAGACAAATTCCATCAATACTTTCAACTGAACCAACTACCGCAAGGACTGGATCAGTACCTGAAGCCGCAATTACCCACCGAATGAGGCTGCTATTCTACCTAAGGTACGGTTGTAAGTTCGGGATTCTCACCCTTGGGGGACTAGGTAAAGTCTGGTTGAGAAATGTCAGAATAGTTAAAAGTAACCTATCGGATTCACCATGGTCTTTAACCTGAACAGTGCAGATTTCTTTGGTACGGATGCGGAGGAACATGACACCAATCAGTTGTTGAAGTATCTTCAGCACCAACCCCCTGAAGTGTTGGCCCAGGTGGCAAAGACTGTCACGCCCGAAGTCAAGCAGATTATCTCGCATAACGTTCAGGGTCTGGTTGGGATGTTACCGTCGGAAGCCTTCAACGTTAAAATCACTACCGATCGCGAGAATCTTGCGGGTTTACTGGCATCGGCCATGATGACAGGTTATTTTCTCCGGCAGATGGAACAACGGATGGAAATGGAAGATATGTTGGCCGGTTCATTTACCCTGCGGCAAGAGTCGCTTGATACCGATCTATTCGACTAATTCACCTAGACTAAGACACTGAGACTGAGGGGCGAATCAGCCGTGAAGTTTATAATGGACGTTGTTCCATTATTCCAAGCAGGCTTGTGACCACGACTCCGCTTCCTTCCAATCTCCAGCAACCTTCTAGTTACCCCCAAAATCAACCGGATTCCCTGGGACGCTTTGGCCAGTTTGGGGGCAAATATGTACCCGAAACTCTGATGCCAGCGTTGGCAGAATTGGAAGCTGCCTTTGCGCAATCTAAGAGCGATCAGAGCTTTCAGCAGGAACTTCAGGGACTGTTACAAGATTATGTCGGACGACCCAGCCCGTTGTACTTTGCAGAACGGCTGACGGCTCATTATGCGCGTCCAGATGGTACAGGAGCGCAAATTTACCTGAAACGGGAAGACCTGAATCATACTGGAGCCCACAAGATTAATAATGCCTTGGCTCAGGTGCTCCTGGCTAAACGCATGGGCAAGCAACGGATTATTGCCGAAACTGGAGCCGGTCAGCATGGAGTAGCGACCGCCACAGTCTGTGCCCGATTTGGCTTGAAGTGCGTTATTTACATGGGTGTCCATGACATGGAGCGCCAAGCGCTCAACGTGTTTCGGATGCGGCTAATGGGAGCGGAAGTACATCCCGTAGAAGCTGGAACAGGCACCCTGAAAGATGCTACCTCCGAAGCAATTCGGGACTGGGTCACGAATGTAGAAACCACCCACTATATTTTGGGTTCCGTTGCGGGTCCCCATCCTTACCCAATGTTAGTGCGGGATTTTCAGGCAATTATTGGCCAGGAAACCCGCGCTCAATGTCAGGCTAAATGGGGTGGTTTACCTGATATTCTGCTGGCCTGTGTGGGTGGTGGGTCGAATGCGATGGGCTTGTTCCATGAGTTTGTCCATGAATCCAGTGTGCGGCTGATTGGGATTGAAGCGGCTGGGGAAGGGGTAGAGACGGGCAAACATGCGGCAACGTTAACCCTCGGTCGAGTCGGGGTGTTGCATGGAGCAATGAGCTATCTCCTGCAAGATACCGAAGGCCAGGTGATCGAACCCCACTCGATTAGCGCTGGTCTGGATTATCCGGGGGTAGGGCCGGAACACAGTTACCTGAAGGATTTGGGTCGGGCCGAGTATTTCAGTGTGACGGACAAGGAAGCGTTAGCCGCCTTCGAGCGGTTATCCAAGTTGGAAGGAATTATTCCTGCGTTGGAAACCGCCCATGCGATCGCGTTCCTGGAAACCCTCTGTCCTCAGCTATCTGGTAATCCCCGGATTGTAATTAATTGCTCTGGCCGGGGGGATAAGGATGTCCATACTGTAGCCAAATTCCTCAATCCAACTGAGTAAAACAGTTGCTCAGGAGAAGGCGCGATCGTTGGGACGAAGAATTCGAGCCGTTATCGCTGGAGTTCCTCGTTGCGCGATCGCGCTGATAGCTTAACGTGGAAGGCTAAACCGAGAACTGAAACTGCCAGTCTTTCAGGTGTGCGATGCCCGGACTAGAGGTGAGGTTGTATTGTAAGGGTGTAATCGTGATGTAGTTTTCCCGCGTGGCCTGGACATCGGTAGGCACGAGATCGGCCAAATCCGAGGGGGCTTCAACATCTTCTAGTAATGCTTCACCGGAAAGCCAATAGTAGGTTTTACCTCGGGGATCCACGCGTTTCTCAAACACATCAATGTAACGGCGAATGCCTTGGCGGGTAACCATTACTCCCGCGATCGCTTCTGGAGGCACAGCCGGGACATTTACGTTCAGCAATAATAATTCCGGTAAGGGCTGTTTTTCTAGTTGGGTCACCAGCGATCGAGCAAATGTGGCGGCAACGCCAAACTCTTGAGAGGTATGACTGGTGAGGCTAAAGGCCACACTGGGAATGCCTTCGATGACCCCTTCCATGGCAGCAGATACAGTACCGGAGTACAACACATCGGTGCCGAGGTTAGAGCCGTGATTAATCCCAGACAAGACTAACTCGGGTGGGCGATCTAACAAGGCCCAAAGCGCCAGCTTGACACAGTCGGCGGGAGTGCCAGAACAGGCCCAGGCCCGAACGGTAGGGTGGAAGATAGAGGTGATCTCTTCGGCGCGAATGGGATGATGCAGGGTAAGTCCGTGGCCAGTCGCCGATCGTTCTTGATCAGGACAAACTACGGTCACTTCATGTCCTGCCTCTGCCAGACTATTCGCCAGAGTGCGAATGCCTAATGCTGAAATGCCATCGTCGTTGCTAATCAGAAGTTTCATTACTCAATTACTCGATCGCTTGCACGGGTTCTAGGGTTGGGAGGTAGATGGGTTGATCCCCCTGAATCCCCTTTTTAAGGGGGACTTTGAACGTATTTGGTTCGGCTCCCTCCTTTGTTAAGGCTACCGTGTACACACATCTTCGATTTCAGCTGTAAATCTGGATTTGATCCCCCTCAATCCCCACGCTCCGCGCCGCTAACGCTAGACAAAGGGGGGACTGTGAACCTATTTGGTTTGGCTCCCTCCTTTTTAAGAAGGGTTGGGGAGGATCAACTTGACTTGTGTGTACACAGCAGTCTCGTGAAGAAGGTAAGGGAGGATCGGGACGTTATGTGTTGACAGGGTAGCTAAGGCTAGAGGTAGGTTGGCCAAAAATGACTTTTGCTACCAACTCTACTGTCAGAAGATCAGCCCACCCTCTACACTGGTAAGGTGCGTGATTTTTGGTCACGTAGCACTCGTTTCCTATTTAAACCCTTCGTATGACTGTTCAGCCCAAAGAACTTGAAGCTCAACTAGAAGCGATCCGCCTGGAAGCTCAGCAAGCCCTGGCGGCCACTGATGCGTTAGAGCAATTAGAACAACTTCGGATCAAATATCTTGGTAAAAAAGGACCCATTCCTCAAGTGTTGGGCAGCATGGGGAAATTGGATGCCGCCGATCGCCCGCGCATTGGTTCCCTGGCGAATGAAGTGAAGGAAGCGATTCAGTCGGAGTTGGAACAACGACGGGTGGCTCTGCAAGCGGCGCAGCTTCAGGCTCAATTGGATGCCGAAACTCTGGATGTGACGATGCCAGGAACCTACTGGCCGCAGGGACGAATGCATCCCTTGAATGCGATGACCGATCGCGTGATTGATATCTTTGTCGGCATGGGCTACACCGTGGCCGAAGGTCCCGAAATGGAGACGGACTACTACAACTTCGAGGCCTTAAACTTTTTGCCTGACCATCCGGCACGGGATATGCAGGATACGCTGTATCTACCGGATGGCAATATCATGCGGACGCATACCTCCTCGGTGCAAATTCGCTATATGGAAGCGAATGAACCCCCGATCCGGATTGTCATGCCGGGTCGCTGTTATCGGCGGGATACGGTGGATGCGACCCATACAGCAGTCTTTAACCAAATTGAATTCCTGGCGATCGATGAGGGGCTGACCTTCACTGACCTCAAGGGCACTCTGCGGATGTTCCTGGAACAACTGTTTGGGGAAGTGCCGATTCGGATGCGTCCGAGTTTCTTCCCCTTCACGGAACCTTCGGCGGAGGTGGATCTGCAATGGAAAGGTCGCTGGCTGGAAATTATGGGTTGCGGCATGGTTGACCCAAATGTGTTGAAGTCGGTGGGCTACGACCCGGAAGTGTATACGGGCTTTGCCGGTGGCTTGGGCGTGGAGCGACTGGCAGCAGTCTTGCACCAAATTGATGATATTCGTCGTCTCTACACCAGCGATCTCCGCTTCCTGCAACAGTTCTAAGGGTTTAACTGATCTGGCAGTGGGGATGGGGCTGCGATCGTGGCTACCCACTTCCGATCACCATTTGAATGTTTGAGCTTCAGCGCTGAATCTCTGAGCTTAGTCGCTAAATGTTTTTGCTTAGCGGCTTAAAGTCTAGGGTTCAGCGCTGAATGTTTTTGGTTAAGGCGTGAATGTTTGACTTTAGCGCCTTAACGTTTTTGCTTAGCGGCTTAATGTTTTTGGTTAGCGCGTTAAAGTCTGAGGTTCAGCTCTGAATGTTTTTGGTTAGCGCGTTAATGTTTGACTTTAGCGCGTTAATGTTTGAGCTTAAGCGCTAAAGGAAAAAGGTTCAGAGAGGTTGCATGAGCGATCGCCCCCATTTTCAGCGAATCAGAGCCGTGGTTTCAGTAGAACGTATGCACCCTAATCCACTACTATAATGTTTGTCAGTGCGATCACTTCTAAGTTGATTTGAAGTGATTACACAACGGCAATTGAGAAAGATCTAGTCTAAAGTGCAGAAAGAGTGAGCTTAATTTATGGGCGTTTCCATTCGCTACAATGCAATTCCGCCTGAAAGCCCTCTATATAGACGAATTCAGCAGGATAAGCCATCTTGTATTCTTCTTGTCTCTCTTTTTCCTTATGGTAATGGTATTTTCAACTTATTTGAAATAGACCCTGAAGAGGTGTATGAACTGTTTACAGATGTCATTGAAGAACATCACGATACTTTTGGTTCGGAGGTGGAGGTCGATCGAATAATCGCAGAATTTCAGTCCGAAATAAGGCGTACTCGTCAAGCTCATCCAGGGATAGAAGATAGAACTGCATCACTGGAAAAGACCTCGGTTGAGATTGAAGAATGTTTATTGCAGGAGTTATCAAGACAGCAAATTCCCAATTCTCATGAGGTAGTTCAAAGGCTCATATTTGGCGATCAGGATCTTCCTCCCAACCTATTACCAGAAGAATCATTCGGGTTAATATCTCGTGAGGCAGTAAGGGAAGGAGCAAGTATTTTTAAGACAGATTAGTCCTGAAACGTTGTTTACAACAGAAGGGCATGACGAATGGTATCTTGAGCAGTTTGAAAAGTGGAAAGAGTTATATCTTCTAGCAGATGAGCGAGGTGAGGAGATATTAGTTGGCGTTGTTTAAGTCACTAGCTAGCTAACCTTGCACAGATAGACGGAAACGTACCATATTGATGAATTGCTTGAAGCCGTCGATCGCGGTCTAACCCTATAAACTGCGATCGCTGAGAAGTTAACTTCAGTCGTATATTGGTGAACCTGAATGGGATTGGTTATGCTATTAAACACGGCTTTTGTAGGGGTAGCACAGCATAACGTAGCCTCTGAGGTGAATCATGAACGCACAACTGATGATCCAACCTTCCTTCTTTATTGATGCGGGTATTCAAATCAAGCCAGTTCGAGGATTGTTCTTGTTCAAATTCAGTGAGGACTTGCAAGAGCGACTGGAGAGCCTGAACGAGAAACAACGAGAATCGAAATTGTCACCAGATGAAGCAGTAGAACTGACTGGGATTTTAGAACTCGATCGGATTTTTACATTACTGAATGCAAAAGTTATTGCTGAGTCTGCATAGGTATGGCGGTTTCAAAAGAGATGCGGCAACAGATTCGAGAACGGGCTAAGTATCTGTGTGAATACTTGCCACTCTTCTGAAGAAGCCAGTGCCGCCCGGTTTGAAATTGATCACATCCAACCGCGATCACGTGGAGGAGCAGATACATTTGAAAATTTGGCTTTGGCCTGTCAGCGATGCAATAGCTACCGTTACAACTTCACAGAAGGAACTGACCCAGAATCTCAAACTTCTACCCAGTTGTTTAACCCACGACTGCATCAGTGGAATGAGCATTTTGTTTGGGAAAAGGACGGTCTATTGATTCGAGGCAAGACTTCCATTGGGCGAGCAACATGCGATCGCTTAGATTTGAACGACCAAGGGCATAATGAGGGGGCGATTGTTAAAGCCCGTCGTCTTTGGATTCAGGGTGGTTGGCATCCACCATCTAATGATGCAATTGAATCCTAATGGCTAATCAATTCAGATGAGAAGGCGATCGCAGCAGCATAATATGGCAGTGCGATCGCCGTAGAGTGCAATGCAACTTTTCCCATTTCACAGATAGATTGGGAACGTACCATGCTGATGAATTCTTTCAAGCCAGCGATCGCGGTTTAACCCCCATAAACAGCGATCGCTAAGAAATTTTGAAGTTGCCTGTAGCAGGTGATTGCGATCGTTCGCTGGCTTCGTTTCCAGGTGAGGCTCATACAACGAGATGATCGGTTAGAGGTGGATGTTAAACTTGAGCCAGAACTCTTAGGAGAGCGATCGGTGTGGCTTCTATCACTATTGATCTGTCAGATAGCCAATTTCAAAAGCTACGAGATTTAGCCGCAGTGCATGGCATTACGGTTGAAGTTTTATTAAAAGTCGGTTTGGAGGATTGGCTCAATTCTCAAAATAGCGAGTTTGTTGATGCAGCCAATTACGTGTTGACAAAAAATGCTGAATTGTATCGGCGTTTAGCTTAATGCGTTTTCTAACCTTAATTCAGGTGTTAGAACTACATCGTCGAATCATTGAGCAATCTGGTGGGACATTAGGTATCCGAGATTTAGGGTTGTTGGAGTCAGCGATCGCTCAACCCCGAATGACATTTGATGGAGAAGATTTGTACCCAACTTTGCTTGAAAAAGCCGCAGCATTAGGCTTTTCTATGATCATGAACCATCCATTTGTTGATGGAAACAAACGTACAGGTCATGCGGCAACGGAGACGTTTCTTGTCCTGAATGGCATGGAAATGAATGCTTCTGTAGATGAGCAAGAATGTATGGTGTTAGCGATCGCATCAGGTGAGCTAGGGCGCGAGGCATTTGTAGAATGGTTGCAACAGAATACAACCGCTAGCTAACAAATTGTTGAAGCGGCAAACCAAGTCTGCTCTGCTTTGTTGCAGATGGAATTCCTTCAAGCCAGCGATCGTGGTCTAACCCCCATAAACAGCGATGGTCAAGAGTTGAGTAGTTATGATCTAGGAGGTATCTACGGTTGGTAATGGGCAAGGCTAAGCATTTTGAGTAAAGTTCTTTACACAGGAGTGTGCTGTGGATGCATCCTTAGAAGCTGGCTTAAGAGCTGTCGTAGGTCATTTGCGTCTTGATGGCTTCAATGCCCGTATAGGTGAGGATTGTGCCTATCTCGGCATTGGTGAAATAGCTTTGGTCATTACTTGGAGCCAGTTTCAGCCCTCCCCTAGTGGAAGTGCTTACTCCGCAGCTCTTGAAGTTGCCCTTCGGGTTGGGAAAGATGCTCTGTTATTTCAAGATGTAGTTGCAAATCCAGGTATGTCAAAAGAGGAGGCTGTTTCCAACGCACTTCTAAATGTTTGGCTACACGGAGATTTACCTCCAATCTTGCCTTTAATTGGAGGACCTTTGTTGCCTAATGTACAAGTTTTAAGAAAGGGGGATACTCTGTACTGTTCTCCCTGGGTAATCTATTCTGGACCTTGTCAATATGGTGGTTCCCAATGCGAAGACTTCATGAGATTTATACAAGAACAGCCGCCATTACTAACAATCCGCGAATTGCTTGCACGCGAGGTAGATCCTAAGCAATTCCATTGGATCAAATTATTTCGGAGTCGCAGCATTCATGGCTTTGACGAAGCAGATTTTCTTTTAGATGGCGAGCCGTTTGAACTAGGAGCCAGTGCCCTAATGAACTGGGATTGGTTGGGGATGTATAAGCGCTATTCGTTTCGGCAGTTCATGGTTTTATTACCTGAAGATTTTGC
>DATNPU010000194.1:0-5318 GCA_036703105.1 Microcoleaceae cyanobacterium | reverse complement strand
TAGGACGAAAAGGCTGCATAAACTAATCCACCTAAAAACCAACCAATTCCTGCCTCTAACGAGACAAAAAATGGTAGGCACATCACTACGATCGTGCCTTTAATGTAATCCAAAAACTCCCATAACACACCCTGCCCCTCGTTGCGCTTATGGTGGTCACGATGGCGCTGCCCTATACGATACGGTTGATGCATGAGGCGATGCACCCAATATTCCACCAGGCTCGCGAATACAAAGGCCAGTACAAAACAAACAATTCCGATCGACAACTTGGCAATCATGGGTTTTGCTCTTCGTTCCTCACAACAAGTCTGCCTAAAACCTAATCTCAGCCGTCCTATCCCCCTTAATGACCTGCAGCAACCTCCCGATTGTTCCAGGTATTGGGTTCTTTTTTCATTTTAAAGATGAAATTAGGACTGATAGCTACTGTTGTATTCTGCCATCTTGCTACGAGGTTCCGGGAACCGTTGTATCCCATCATTCATCTTGGAACTATCCATTCAGGTCTACTGCGTGGAAGAGTTTAGGTGCTATGATGCACCCCTAGTTAAGGATTGTATAGAATAGCATCTGAGTGAGGAGAGTAATGGGATGGAACTGGCTACGACCCTAACAACTCAGAATGTCCGCATTGGGGTCAGAGAAATTGGGATTAATCCAGATCATTGGTATGCAGTGGCTTGGGCAAAGGATCTGAAGCCAGGGCAAGTCATGCCAGTTACCATCTGGAGTCAGTCGATCGCCGTTTACCGGGGAACTAGCGGTCAAATTTACGCGATCGACAACGTCTGTCCTCATAAAGGTGTTGATCTCCATACTGGCGATGTGACTGGTGAGCGGTTAGTTTGCAGTTATCACGGTTGGGAATTCGATCATCAGGGTCAATGTGTAAAAATTCCTTACCTGCCAGAGAGCCAAAAGCTTCCCTGCGCGGAACTACGAACGTTTCCAGTTCAAGAAAAGTATGGCTTAATTTGGATTTTTCCGGGCAACTCAGCCTTAGCCGCAGAACGCCAGCCTCCCGATATTCCTGAGTTCGACAATCCTCACTGGATTCGGGTCACGATCGGGGCGCAGTTCAAGGCCCACTATTCCATCTGTAATGAAAACACGATGGATGTATTTCATGGCTACCTCCACCGGAATTTGCAGGGGTGGTTTAATCCAGTCTTACTGAATTTGAAAGAATCGGATGATTCGGTCTGTGCCGACTATCGGGTGTCTTACAAAGGGCCGATTACTCGTTTTTTGGGGTTAAGCGAGGACGGTGGTAGCGTTACCACCAAAGTGATTTCGGTCAACTACCACTATCCCAACTATTACACGTCGCTTGAAGGCATTTCCTCGCTGTATTTGATGCGCTTGCCTGTAAGTCCTTCCGAAAGTCGATCGTTTGCTTTTCTGTTTCTCAAAGTCCGCCTGCCTCAGTGGGTTGTTTCACTTGTGCGCCCAGTGCTGCAATCCAGCATCCGACGTGGGCTATTTTTGCGGTTCTTGGCTCAAGACATTGAAATGATTGAGAGTGAACAACGCAATTATTGGGCAAACCCCAAGCGGCGGTATGTTGAGATCAACCCAGCGATTGTGGCGTTGCAACGTGTACTCGTCCGACAGTATGAGAAGTTTCGGCAATCGCTAGAACCCTCTCAAACGAATGGACAAACCGGTAACAGGCACAAATCAGTGGATGAATTCGTCTCTCGTTCTGAGGCGATCGCCACAAACCATACAGACCGCTCATAGGTGTTTTCGGGATGAACGCTATGATACCCGTGCTCGTTTGTCTGCCAGAGCACAAACCATCAACTACTCCATCGGACGTATGCTTGTCGCAGGGTTGTACCTGGATAGCAAATGACTCGATAGGAAAATATACTGTTGAGCAAGCAGCAATTGGCTATTCAGAAAAGGTGAGAGGAGTTTACTGTGCAAGTTGTTAAAGAGTACGTTCAGCGTTGGTATGAGAGTGGGCTTGACCCCGACGAATATATTTGCCACAAACGGCAGGGCAATATTGTTGAGATCGAAGATACCGCCACTGGCAAGCACCATAACGTTCTGACGTTTTGTACGAATGACGTGTTGGGATTAACTCAGGATGAGGCGGTGAAACAAGCCGCGATCGATTCGATTCTGCAATACGGCACCTCCAACAGTTCGTGTTCGGTCTTAAGTGGTCGGATTGATTTGCACCGACAGTTAGAGGACGAAATTTCTGCCTTCAAACATCTGCCCCATACCCAGTTGTTTTTGAATGCTTGGATGGCAATGCAGGCATTAATGGATGCCTTCTGTCATTTAGCGATCCCTGTGCCTAACTTTCAGCACACTCGCGAAACCTTGATTTTGACCGATGTGTTAAATCATGGTTGCATCGTTTCCGCCGTCTCAAATGCGGGTACCCGCTCTGGCAAATTATTTGGGCACAGTCCTCGGGTTCGGGTCCGGGCGTATCGCCACTGTGATGTTGAGGATCTAGCCCGGAAACTCCAGCGCTATGCCCGTCCAAATGACCGGATCATGGTGATTTCTGACGCGGTATTTTCGATGGATGGGGACATTGCGCCACTACCAGACATGATCGATGCCATGAGTAACTATGAAGATAGTGTATTGGTGATGGACGAAGCCCATGCCAGTGGAGCGATCGGGGCAACGGGTCGCGGAATTTACGAATACTTTGACATGCTGCCTCAAGATGCGATCAACCGGGGCGTCATTCCGTTGATTATGACTACCTTTTCCAAGTTTGCGGCATCAGCAGGTGCTGCCATCAGTACCCATGTAGCAGAACTGAAGCCTTTGCTGAACGTCTCTCCTACCTCGATCGGAACAATTTCTCTCCCGGCTCCAACCACAGCCGCTGCCCTAGAAAGTATTCGGATCGTGCAACGGGAACCCGATCGCATCACGCGCTTGCAGGAAAATACCCGTTACCTACGATCACGCTTAGCGGCCCATGACTTTTTGGCGATCGGGGAAACGAATGTGGTTCCCGTGATTCTGCCGCCAGAAATCAATCCTAAAGTCTATGCCAGAGAATTGCTGGAATATGGCATCTGGGTCTCACCGATCTGGTTTATTGCCAAACCGCGAATTCGGATTACAGCGAATGCCCTCCATACCAAGGAGGAAATCGATCGGCTAGTCAACACGATGGTAAAGGTGCGAGATCTGGTTTACAAACCAACAATTAGCGCATAACCCAACCATTTTGGTTAAATGCCTAGGGTGCGTTTTGAAACGCTTAAGCTCTGGTTGAGGGAGTGCTGAGAGTTGAGTGCTGAGAACTGAGGATTAACCTGTTCTCAGCACTTAGTACTTTTAAAACACATCTTCCGCAGCTAGTAATGAACTGAACGATCGCCTACTAGCGCTGTCCAGTCACCACATAAGCTACCCGTTTACCAATATTCGTGGCATGGTCTGCCATCCGTTCCAAATGCCGGATGATCAGCACCATGAGAATGATGGGTTCAATCACTCCTTGCACATTCGTTTGTTCGGCTAAAGAGCTATAAAGAGTTTCATAGTCTAGATCAACCGCATCATCCCGATCTTTGATTTCCAAACCGGATTCTGCATCTAAGTCAGATAAAGCAGCTAAACTCATGGCGAGCATGGCGCGACAGCGATCGCACATCAGCTTCATCTGCACCATCTGGGCAGGGGGAGGATAGGGAAATAGCCGCACAGCAATTTCGCCTAAATCTTCGGCATAATCGCCAATCCGCTCCAAATCCCGCACTAATTGCATTAAGGCACTGAGTAACCGCAGATCCTGAGCAACGGGAGATTGCAAGGCAATCAATGTCACACAATCCTGTTCAATCTGCCGATACAGTTGATCAATTTGCTTATCTTGAACCGCAATGCGATTGGGAGCATCAAGATCACGCTCAAACAGTGCTTGTCGAGCTAACCAAAAAGAGTTTTCAACCAGCGCTCCCATCCGGAGCACATCCCGTTGAATGCGGCGGAGTTGCCGTTCAAAGTTGACCCGAGTTGACCCTGAGTTATTCAATGAAGTTCCTACCAGAAGCCTACTCCCAAACCAATTTGTTTAATTATCGTTTTAAACTACTGTTCCACGCCACTGGGAATCAGTCCATGCCTCAAGTATATCGATCTCGATCGAAGCTGCCGATATCATAGAATACTCACGACAATTCCTGTTTGAGCATATTTTGCTTTTTAGGACAAAAACTCCTATGTCTGTTTTAGCGTAAAGTTTAATCCTTGGGATTTCAGGATGGGCTATAGTAACAAACCACAGAGTAGTTATACGCGGCGGTGTGCTACCGAACCCGCTTAATTTACGCCGATTAATCTGCTGTCCTCCGCTTCGAGCTTGCACTGCTATGTATCAGCCAGTTGATCTCCAGAGTCTATTCGTTCAGTTTCAAAATCGTTACCCTGCCAGTAGTTTGATCACCGAGCTAGTGCAGATTCATGAGCACCACTTTATTGTGCGGGCGTTAATGCAGAGTGGTGGAGTCACGCTAGCTACCAGTATGGCGACTGGAGCCACGGTGGAACTAGCAGAAGATCAAGCTCGATCGCGCCTATTTAGCTTATTAGGAATTGTGCCAACTACGGGGAACACGCATCCCGACATCATTCCTACCGCAGGGATACCCGGAAACGGCACCTCGGCTCAATTCGCTGCCCCGAATCAGCTTTGGACAACCTCACCTAATCACCTGACAACGTCTGATTCCAGCATGACGATGGGGTCAACCCCTCCCGCTAGCTCATCATCTACTTCACTTGATCCTGCTACTACAGCGCCCGTCCTAGCGGCTTCTCCCTCCCGATCGTCAACAGTAACGGCTCCAGAACGATCGCCCAGCCCAGAACTCAGCCCACCCATAGAGACCCCAATCTTCTCTCCCCCCCCTCGCTTAGAAGTCGAAGTCCCACCGGCAGAACCAGAGCCAATCACCTCAGTAGACCCCCTTCTGCCCACCTATCATGGTTTAGATCTAGAACTCTCACCAGAACCTAGCCCCTTTTCATACAACGGTCTAGAGGATGACGATACAGTGGCGATCGATGATGAGTTTCCCTTAGAAGAACGCTTACCCGCGATCGAACCCCTACCACCATTAGAGTCTGTGGTTCCAAATAGCCGCACAACTAAATCATCTCGGCCTAAAACCAGTAAAGCTTCCGCAGAATCCTTAAAAACATCGGCACCCACCGATGCCCCGATCGATTTAGCTCCATTGTTTCTCCAAATTGAACAGGAAATGGAGCGGATTCATTGGACTAAAGAACAAGGCCGGGATCATTTGAAACGAACCTATGGCAAG
>DATNPU010000191.1:0-6518 GCA_036703105.1 Microcoleaceae cyanobacterium | reverse complement strand
TAATAAAGCCGCCATTGGTCTGGATAGTGTTCGTCGGATCCAGAAATGTGACTGAACCACCAGTCGAGGTAATCGTTAAACCACCAAGGCCTAAGTTTAGAGAGGCAACCCCAGGTGTAGTAACTCCAGGCGTCGCTCCAGTAATTTGATTGATAGTAATATTGCCTGTTGCTTCCAGTGTGATATTACTGCTAAAACCAATAGCCGTATTGATAGCTTGCCAGGAAATCGTGTTGGCTCCGTTATCTGGATCGGTCGAGAAAATAGAGCCAGTAAAGGTTGGGTCGAATGTCCCTGTGCCACCGTCAATAATCGTCAACGTAGATGGATCGAGGAGTAGAGTCCCCATGCTGCCATTTGGGGCTGTAGTGTTGGTGTTGCCTCGGTACAGCAAGTTCTCCTTACCCGACACTTCCACAAAGCCACCATTTCCGGCTGTGGCTCCACCTCGGGCTGAAATATTGCCAAAGAACTGAGTCGATTGATCAGACCAGATGATGACTCTGCCGCCATCCCCGCTTTGAGTGGCATCGGCATTAATGGTGGAATCCGGAGTGACAACAGTTTGAGTGGCGTTAGGCAATGTCCCCTGCCCCTGATAGTCCCCGCCAATCCGCACCGTGCCGCCACCAGTGGCCCCAGAGGCATCAATATTCGCTCCAACTAGACCAACTTGATTGCCGACGACATTCACACTGCCCCCGATCGCGGAGCTAGCGACATTGACATTACCAGCCACGATCGCCGTTCCTGGAGTCGTGGGAATCACCGTGCCAGAACTAGTCAACTGCACGGTGCCATTGGGATTGACGGTTAACCCCGTAGCGCTGGCTAAATTTCCACCCGTCAGGAGTTCGGGTAATGAGAGAGGCGTAATGGGAACAGCCGTAGAGGAAGATAGCGGTTGAAACTCCAGACTCAGAATGCTACCCGACTGATTCACCCGCACCAAATTTTGCCCAGGCACAGCCGCGACTGTCACCTGACCTCCGGGGGCTGACAGAGTTCCTGTATTGACAACAGTTCCCCCAATTAAACTCAGGCTTTGGCCAGCCGGAACAGCGAGATTACCCGCATTAACGATCGCGCCAGGTTGGCTCATGGGAAAGGCAAAACTGTTGGGAGTCCCCGTCAGGTTGGCGTAGTCATTTGTGCCAGTGGCGTTAAACCAACTATTGCCGATCCCAATGCTGTTCGCAGTCGTGGCGGTAAATGAACCGGGCACATTTAAACTGGCATTGCTACCAAAAATGATGCCAGCCGGGTTCAGTAAAAACAGATTGGCATTACCGCCTGTCACTTGAATTAACCCATTGATGATCGAGGGATTACTCCCTGTCACCCGAGCCAGAATATTCTGAATCTGCGAATTCGATAGAAAGTTGGCAATCTGTCCCTGATTCAGGCCAAATTGCTCAAAGCTATGAAACAGGTTATTACCCGATCTCGTTCCCCCATTAATGTCAAATTGGTTGCCATTGGGTGTGACGATCGTGCCCGTACCATCAGAACTGGGAACCGGCTGAGCTTGCACGATCGCCGTACCTAACAGTCCGACCAATGGTAAAGCGGCCAAGAAAGCACTCACCTTCCAGTGACTTAAACCGTAGGACTTCTGTTTAACTTTCTGATGCCAAGGTAGCGAGCCTGGAATAAACTGGCACCTGGCAGGTTCAGGTAGGTCGATCGCGACGTTAGAGAATAATGGCACGACCAACCCAGGCTCGGGCTGAACAGTACAAGCTGGAGTAGTAAGATGCTTGTGACTATTTGCGGCAGGGGCAGGCGGGGAAAGGCGTTGCCGCAGAATAAATCGCCCACTGGGCAGTTCGACATCAATGGTGAAGCGATCGCTGAGGCCACGGCGTTCCAAAGCTCGTCTGACTGCTAACCGCGATCGCAATACTTGCTCAATCCGATACCGAACTGAAGTATTCGTGCCATGCAAACGGTAATAGTAGAGCGGTTGTTTGAGTTGTTGAATCTCGGTAATTTCTGAGAGCCGCAAACAGAGATCGTAATCTTCAGCAAATTCGATCGCGGCATCCAGGCCCCCCGCTCGCTCAAATACGGAGCGTCGCATTAAGCGAAACTGGAACGTCATAAAATCGACGAGTAGGCGCTCTGGACTATAGGGAATTTGGCAAGCGGAACCATAGCCCAAAATCTGCCCTTGCTCGTTGATATTGAGATAATCCGTATAAACTACGCCAAGGTTTGGTGCAGCTTCGAGCACCTTGAGCGTTTGTTCCAGTGCCGAGGGATCGAGTAAATCATCATGATCCACCCAACCGAGATACTGACCTGTTGTTTGGGCGACTGCTCCGGCTAAGGCCCCGACCCGACCTCGGTGTTCCGCAGCAATCACTCGCACTCGGCGATCGCGTTGGGCATAGGCCTGGGCAATCTCTACAGAGTTGCCGATCGTGGATCCATCATCCCAAACCAACAGTTCAAACCTAGGCTCAGTTTGTTGTAAAACGCTGTCGATCGCCTGCCGTAAATAGTCTTGCTCGTCGTTATAGGTGGTGATGATTAAAGAGATCAAGGGTGACATGGCTTTCTCCAGCGTTACGAATAGCTGCAACGTCCCAGCAAATCCCAAAATACTTGGGAATTCATCTATTTATCTAAGGATTTAGATATTAAGCAGTAAAAATATGTCCTAAATACATTAGGGGCAACAGAGTTGAGCATGGTTAAGCGCTCAACGAAATCCCATCTCTACAACCGACTGGCACCCTGCTTTGAAGAGAATGTTTTAAAGGTTCTATAACCGGTATCCAACCATACTGCTCTCCCTCAATCCCTATTCAAAAGAGGAACTATGAGCCTATTTCCCCTTTTAAGATTGCCGTGTACACATCAGTTATCTGTTTAATAGTTGAGACTGTTTCGCCCCCTAAATCCCGCCATACTGGGGGACTTCGAAGGTGCTAATTCCTCCCAGAATTGGGGGCTACATGCACTATCTTGAGAGCTGTTCAGGAGATGTGTGTAAACGATAGCCTTTTTAAGGGAGCTAGGGAGATCCCTAAGTGTTCAACGGAACAGAGCAAACTCTTTAAACTATCCTCATCAGTTTGAAGTTAAGTTTCTAGCCAATCATTCATCTATCAGCATGGGTTCAAGCAACATTAATCCCGCTTAAGGTGTTGTTATTGTGGCAGATTTAGACCAGAACTAGCTACTAAGAAATGAGAACTAAACCGACTCTATTTTGTGTAGAAATGTAGCCGTTAGTCACATGACCCGTTCAATCTTAGTTATAGCTAATCTAGTAATCCTATTGATTGCGTGAAATGGGAGTCGTTGGACATTGATCTTCTAGGCCTCTCAACGACCAGAGGTGGAACTGATATTAGTGCAGGTACTAGCTAAAGACTCATTCGCAAAGTTGCCTAACTGTACCGATTGCAACAGCCGCGTCCAACTGGCCAACAATTTAGCATCCTGTGGGCGGGAGCACCGTTGTTGTGCCAGGGTCGCGATCGCATCCTGCCAAATTCCGGCAGCGGCTAAGACTTTCGAGCGATCGTCTGGAGAACTGCTATTTAACTGATTCGTCAAATTTTCTGGTGGTTGTAGCCGTTGAAATGTGCCTTCGACAAACGAGATCGATCGATTACCGTTTGAATTACAGATCACAGAAAACTGCCACCGATAATCCTTGCCAGTTTGGAGCTTGGTACTACTGATATCCGCCGGTAAGCGATAGCTGATCACCTTGCCACCCCCCATGAGATTGACGGTGTCAGTATAAATCGATCGCGAACCATCAAACAGTTTGAATTCTGCTTTGGGTGGTATTGTTCCAGTTGCGTTCGTTGAAGGGACATACCAGAAAAAGACTGGGCTATCCGAAACAGTAGTGCTAAAGGCGTCAGCAGGAATTAACGGCATTAGTGGCTTGTTCCCCTTTAAACAACTGCCGCGTGTGCCTGCACCTTCACGCCGACCAGGAATGCCCCGCTTTGGAGGCACATAGTCTTGAGCCAGGGCAACAATAGGCGCACTTGCGATCGTAGTACTGAGCAGCACTCCTAAACAGGTAGTAATTGATTTTACAACTGGATTAGAGCCAATCATATTGACGAAGCCTCAATGATTTTTAGTGAAAATGTTAGTTCAGAGTTATAGAGATGGAGGTGCATCCGGTAGAATCAGCCCTTTCTAAGATCTAATTAGATCGGACTTTTCAGGCTCATGCAGAAGTAATTTGGATAAGTCTCTGCAAGGGCAACCAGCAGATTCAGGGAATTATGCTCAGAAGCCGCGAGTAGCATTCTTCTCAGGCACACTGTTGCTCAACACGTAGTCACTTTAAGTATCGGTTTAGACCATAGCTGCGACTGATTACGGATGGCTAACTACTTGCCCTAGGATCATCCCTGGTAGATTGGTTGATCGCATCGATCGAAGAAATGTTCCCTGCCACCGACGGATCTATCGGCTTTTCCAACTCCGTGGCATAACCAATCACCCGATAAACATCGACTAAATGATGTTTACCTTTAAGTTCCATTAATCCCCAATGTTCCACTGCAAACCGCTCCTGAAGATGCACTAATGTATCTTTGGCAATCAGTACTCGACAGAGTTCCGTGTGGCGTTCTTTATCATAACTTTCCAAACGAGAGGCTGTATTGACACTATCGCCAATCACCCCATATTCCAGCCGATCTTTGCCGCCCAAACTACCCGCCACGATCGGCCCTGTAAAGATGCCAACCCGCATTTGGATCACCGGTAAACCCCGTTGTTCCCAATCTTGATTCAGCTTTTTTAAGCATTCTCCCATTGCTAACGCACAACTCACCGCTAACTGAGCATCCTGGGAGACCTCGATCGGAGTGCTGCGGTTCATCGGGACGCCAAATACCGCTAACAGGCCATCCCCAGTGAACTTATTAATAATGCCTTGATTCGCCCGAACTTCCTGGGTTATTGCGCTCAGATATTCATTCAACCATTCCAGTAAGTTCTCTGGTGGCATCGATTCTGAGATCGTGCTGAAGTTTTTAATGTCTGTAAACAGCATAGTGGCGGTGAGCCGTTGTCCGGGTAGTTTCCCAGATTTCAACAATCGATCGCGGCTTTTCCATAAGGCGTTCGCTATTTCCGGTGAAGTGTTTTGTCCCAACAGTTTCATCATCATCTGTTGCTGGCGTTGAGCTTCTTGGGCACGATACGCCACTAAGATGCCAGCACTGAGCAGTAACCCGATCGCGGGAGTCGTCACCGGGATCCAGCCTTGCTGAAGAAATAAGCTGTAGCTTGTGAGTAACAACCCGCCGATCGCTACCACTACATACACTCCAACCAATAGTGGATTACGGACAAACCAGGCCAAACACCCTCCCAGCAATGTCCAAGTTCCGATCCACACCACTTCGATCCAATCTTGCCAAAACCAGAATAGGGGCTGGTGATCCAGCACGGCACTTAACAACTGACTCACCATCTGCGCATGAATCATGACACCTGCCATTTTGGGAGTCTCAGTTTCAGCTGCACTATAAGGGGTTAAATGCACATCTCTCAAACTCCGTGCCGTCGCCCCAATCAACACAACTTTATCTTTAATCCATCGACTATCCACCTGATTATTCAATACCTGGGAGAGTGTGACTTGCCGAGCCAAATTGCGGCGGGCTCGATAGTTCAGCAGGATCTGATAACCACTAGAATCCACCGTTTGATACGCTCCAGAAGTAGACTCCAACGGCACAAATTCAACAATGCCGAGTTGTAAGTGATCGGGATTAGTCAGTCCAGAGCGCGGCACAATGTTTGCTGGCCGCAAATACGCTAGTGCCAACCGAAGTGAAAATGAAAAGAGCGTCGTCTGCGGGTCGGGATTGGCAAACAGCAGCGATCTACGAATGACCGCATCGGGATCGGTAAATACATCGTTAAACCCAATCCGATTGGCTGGCACATGAGGGGGCGGAGCCACACCAATATCTTCAGCATCGGGCATTTGGGTAATGGCAATGACATTCGGTTGTTGAAGCTGCTGCACTAAAGCCTGCTGTCCAGGTTCCTGGGGCAGATCACGGTAGAGATCTAACCCAATGACTCTAGGCTGATGCTTCTGTAGCTGCTTAAGTGCCTGGGCGATCGTGCGATCGGGGAGAGGCCACCGCTGTTGCGCGTAAATATCGGCCTCAGTAATGGCAACGATTAACAAGCGCGGATCCGGAGGTTGATCTGGACGCAACCGCATCATCTGGTCATAAGCCATCAGTTCTGATGCTTGGAGCCAACCCCAATGCCGCGCAGCCACCAGAACTCCGGTAATCGTAGTGCTCGCAATCCCAATACACAATGCGGTGGTGACAATCGCTGGTGCAGTTGCCAATGCAGAACAAGCATGACGAAGGTAGTCAACCAGAGATCGATCGCTCACAGGTGCAGACAGAAAAGGATGAAGTAAACATGGTTGAGAGCAAGATGCACCTGTCGATTTGGGGTGACAGGATTCCTTCAACTAAGGAATACAAGTATGGCGCGGA
>DATNPU010000139.1:0-3088 GCA_036703105.1 Microcoleaceae cyanobacterium | reverse complement strand
ACGATCGCCTGCCCAATCCAACGTCGCTGCTTCATTCCTAAACCGCCTCCCTATCTTCTCGCTCTCCCTATCTCCCTATCTTCCTCACGCGCCCTCATGCTCCACCATGAACACATTGGCGTATAAGCTGGCGGTAATCTGTTGGCCTTGCTGCGTTAGGGAGAGATACCCCAGGGCTGGCTTAATGTAGGGATAAACACTCTTCCAGTAAAATTGGGCATAGTTCCGCCGCAAATCGCCCGGAGTCTGATAATTCAGCACTTTATTCACTCCTGTTTCTTCGAATTCATAAAACAGGGCGGTAATTTTCTTTAGGTAACGGGAGTCACTGAGTTGGCCAATTAAATCAGATGCCCGTACCAAACCGGGATAATTGACCGTATCCTGGTGATCTTCCGCTGCCGGGATAGGAAACCGAGTCAGTTCTATATTTCGTTTAATGGTTTCGGTATCCAATAATTTGTGACCACCAAACCGTTCTTCGATAAACAACTTACCGCGATCGACATGATAGGGGGTCAAAATGGCATCCGTACAACCCGATGGTAAGGTAATCATGGCCCCGTCGATACCTGTAGCACAGAGACTGTCTCGATCTTGACGACACACCCCCCGCACATAACCAATGTCATGACAGGCAAGGGAGATCATAAAATGGAGCCAGTCTTCGGGAGACACCCCCCCCTCGCGAATATGCTTACCGCGCAGGACTTCTTGGCCAACCAAGGTGACTAAAATGGTGTGTTCCACATCGTGATACAAAGCGTCACTATTGGCAATATTTTCCAATGCCATGCCCCCAGCCCAGGCAATGATATCGGCGTAATCTGCTTTGAGATTGCCATAGGTACGTCGATAACCTGCCCGCAGTTGTTGGACAAAATCATCGATTAGGATTTCGGTGGCATTAAACAACATAGAGTAATGATGAGAAGCAACAGGCAGCGATAGAGCAAAGAATCAGTTTCACCTTCTACTATGCCGTGACCCTCAAGAAGGTGGGGCTTGATTGACGAGTTTAGCGATGCAGATGCAGTGAGGAAGTTACGGCTCGATCGGGGTCTGGCATGAGCGATTCACTCCCATCTATTCCGGCAGCTTCCACTTCTTGCAGCGATCGCCACCCAGCCTGCCAAATCCGTTTGTCCTTCAACAGTTTGGCGTTAATCCAAAAGCGAACCGTTGGATCACAGGCAGACACCATTTCAGCAAACACCCACTGTCCTTGATTTTTTCGATTCACGGCTTGAAAATGTCGCCAGCCATCAATTTTCTGTTGTGCGGTCCATTTAGAACCAATCAGATGCGGAAACTTTTGTTTACGTGGCATGAGCGTCGGACAACGATAAAGTTCTTGTGCTGCGATCGCAAAGTTAGGGTTGAATAGTGGCACTCCGTTGCACCCTCCATACAGTACCCAAACTCCAACCTATGCACACTAATTCTTCGAGCATCAAAAAACCAATTCCGGCTATTTGTACAGCCCTCTTAACTATTTTAAGTTTTAGTTCTTCAGCCCAAGCAGAAAATCTGACCCACACCCAACAACTGTTAGCGACCCGACAATGCCCTCAGTGTGACTTGAGCCGGGCAGGACTGGTGTTTGCCAACCTCGCTGGTGCTAATCTGGCTGGCGCTAATCTGATCGGTGCCAATTTGAGTCAGGCCAATCTCACTGGGGCCGATTTGCGGGGAGCGAACTTAACCGGTGCCGCATTGTATGGGGCCAATCTCAGCGGCGCTAGACTGGATGGGGCCAATTTGAATGCTGCCGATTTACGCACCGCCTATGTAGTCGGGGCCAACCTGGAAGATGCGGTGCTCAGTAACACCTTATTGCGACGCACGATCGGCTTACCCACCAGCTTAGTCAGTGCCGCAGAGTTCTACCAATGGGCCTTGCAAGATACAGAGCAACGTAACTTTGGTGATGCGATCGAGAACTATACCCAAGCTATAGCCCGTAAACCCAACTCTGCCTATGCGTATCTGGGTCGCGCTGTTGCGAAACTCCAGAATAGCGATCGGGAGGGCTCGATCCAAGATTTCCAGCAAGCCCAAGAGTTATTTCAGCAACAGGGCAATCTTGAGGCGGCTAAAGTAGCCCAGGAAGCTCATAAAAAGCTGACCGAACCCGAGAAGAAACAGGGGATTGGATTCGCCGAAGGATTTTTATCCGTCCTCGGCACCCTGCTTCAGATTGCCCTACCTCTTCTCTAGGAACAGTCGCCTTAGCGTACAGAAACGATCGCGCAGGTCGTACCGGGATCAGGAGTAGTCGGCAGCAAAGCCACCACATGAGGAACAGGCCGAGGTTCATACCCCACCAATGACTCGCCTTTATAGGCCAGTGAAGTACTTGCCCCCGAATCTAGCATTACCGCATCTCGGAAGCCCGCTTTTGCCAGCGCTATCCCCAGGTTGACCGAGCCGATCGGTTCAGCCGACACACCAATTTGCGGTTGCCCAGCTTGATTAATGCCCCAAAAGGCCCGATGACGCTCAGCATCAAAATCAAAGAGTTTGCCAAAACTACTCGGCGGTTGGGGTTGACTACCCTTCACTAACCAGGCGGCAGCCACAAAGGCATCCGTCACCTCCGGCATTTCTGCTTGCATCCCTTCCAGAGTATTGTGCTTCAAATTATCGAACGGCACAAAGCGGACTTCTTTGTTACTAATCAGCACTAATGGGCGATTGTTAATTAACGGAATTTCGCCCTTGCGCCCTGGTACAAACTGACCATTCACCTGGCTTAATACTGGCCCTAACATCTCGTTCGAGTCGAGAAACTCTAGCGAGAAAAAGCCACCATCGACTGCCGCGATCGCCCCTGTCTTCGAGCGAGCCAGAATTTCGGGGACTTGATAGCGACTATCCGCATGGATCGTAATCGGCTTACCACCGGCAATAAAAATAAACGGCGTATTGTCGATCACGGTTTCCATGCGCCGAATCGGGCTACTAAAGTCAAACCCCATACTCCAGGTTGGTTGCGGATCCCCCCCCCAGGCCACATCGACCATTTCCGCGAGCCGAGACTGTCCAATCCGTCCGATCGCGAGTAGGCTATCTGATTGGCCTGCTA
>DATNPU010000187.1:0-2727 GCA_036703105.1 Microcoleaceae cyanobacterium | reverse complement strand
TTCGATTGGGACAAGCCTCCAAAGCCAATTCTAGAGAACCTCTACCACAGGGAATCTATACGCTTGGTCAGATCGATCGCGCCAGTGGTCTGCCACTGGCAATGGGGGATACCTTTATTCCGTTGGCACCTCAGTTTTCTTCAAACCGGAGTGGGTTAGGGATTCACCGAGATGCTGATCGCTCGGTTGGTCCCGGCACGATCGGTTGCTTAGCCCTACTAACCCAACAGGATATCGATACCGTTGCCAGTTTTGTAACTACTTATAATGTGCAGACTTTGATCGTGGACTATGGGTTGTAATCGAGATCGAGATTCGTTACTCTGAATTCTCTTTCAATCCATTTTGTCGTGTCGATCGTTCCTGCTCATGAAACTCCCGTCCCCATTATGGCTGCTGTTTGGTATTCCATTTCTGCTCAGTTGCCAATCTGTGGCAGCAGCGCCAGCAGTCACTGGAATTAATGATCCATTCCATAAGATCACCTTTGATCTGTCTCAACTGTCCTCCGCAGGCTTAATTGGGTCGGGAAGCGGACGTCGATCGCTAGACTATGAATTCTGCATTCCGGCAACCGAGACGGCTGTGGCAGAAATTCAGGCGATCGATCCAAATATTCAGATCTACCGGAACTCGCGAGGACGAATTGGCTGCGATCGTCAGCAATTTCTCAGTATTGGCAATACCTATCATCCCCAGTGGCGCAGCATTCTCAATCAGCTTGTGCAATTAGAGTATGTGGAGCGGATCGAGCCATCCTTTGGTGAGTAGCCCAATAGGTCAGCCTAAATCTTCCGCTTGTAGCGTTCACAACACAGCCAGCGCAAATTACCTTATCCCCAGAGATTGATGCTTTATAACCAAAGTGTTGCCTAATATACGCTCAAGCTCTTTAAAGGAAACCAAGGCGTATGTTTGTAGACGCTATTAGCGCATCTAATGAAAATCCCAATGATCCCCGGAATCGGGAAGTAATCCATCCTTCCGATGATCTGTTTGACGCTAACCTAAAAACCCCGATTAACTCTTCACCCTTTACTCGGGCTTTTATTAACAATCTGCCCGCTTACCGCAAAGGCTTGACCCCCCTCAGACGGGGCTTAGAAGTGGGCATGGCTCATGGCTATTGGTTATTAGGCCCCTTCGTAAAATTAGGGCCACTGCGCAATACAGAAGTAGCAAATTTAGCTGGATTACTCTCTACGGTGGGATTGGTGCTGATCTCAGCTTTGATGATTTCGCTGTATGGCTCTAGCAATCCGCCTTCGCCCACCCCCACTCTTACCACTCCTAGCGCTCCACGGGAGTTTAGTCATTCCGAAGGTTGGAATGAGTATGGTAGCGGCTTCTTGATTGGTGGAATTGGTGGTGCGATAGTAGCGTATTTCTTGCTCACCAATATCGGGTTGTTCAAAGGCTTAACAGGTTTGTAAACCCATCTTTATTACTAGCAAGTTTCAGCAGGAGGCAAGTGACTGGAAGCCAGAACTCGAATTAATTCTGGCTTCTATTTCTTATTTAGGAGAGATCTCCTTGCTGTACGGAGAGTTCAGATAACTCAGGGGCAGCATTTTTCATGGAAGCGGGGAGCGTTGGTGGGGCTCCAGTTCCAGAGGTACCTTTAATCTGCTGCATCAAACTAGCCATTTCTAGCGCACTCATGGCATAGTTCCAGCCAAGGTTGCTCTTAATACCTGCCCGCTCCAGAGCTTGCTGCATCGTATCAGTAGTGACGATGCCAAAAACAACCGGAACTCCAGTCTGAAATCCAGCCGCAGCAATGCCTTTAGACACTTCGGCGGCCACATAATCGAAATGGGGGGTTTGGCCCCGAATCACCGCACCTAAGCAAATCACGGCATCGTAGCGATTCGTTAATGCCAGTTGGCGAGCGACGATCGGCACTTCAAAGCTACCCGGAACCCAGGCATAGTCTACTTGAGTACCATTGGGGTCAACGTCTACCCCGTGGCGTTTGAGGCAGTCCTGGCAACCTTCCAGAAGCTTACCCGTAACTAAGTCATTAAAGCGACCAATGACGATCGCGAAGCGAAACTGATCTGAACGGGTAAACGTGCCCTCGAAAACAGCCATTACTACCTGCGATTCCCTGCAATTCTGTGAATTTACCTCATCAGTTCAATGGCACCCAATAGCATGTCATTGAACCGATGAGGTTCAGATGATCTGAATGATCTTATTTCAGTGTTCTTATATCTCAGAGCGAAACTTGGACTAGCTTGACCTAAGCGACCAACGAATTGAGTACGCCTAGAGAAATCACCAGTGCCGCCCACACTCCAGAGCCCAAAAGCACTAGCCGCTTGGATTGGTCCCAATTTTGAGGCGTTGCCAAAGCAACCGGAACTCCGACTACCATGACGAACGACAGGAACACGAAAGCAGCCAGGACAAGCTGGAACAAAATTGTAAACATCTTCGCTCCTTCCGATACAGCAATTACAGTGATTAGAGTGAGTCGCTTGGGCTTGATGGTGCAATGCCCTTATCAGTAGTACGCTATCAGAAAATTGCTACCAACGGTCAATGGATCTGATTCTCTGCCATACGACTGCCGATTTTGATACCCTCGGTGCAGCGATCGGGCTGACTCGCTTACAGCCTGGCGCCCGGATTGTGTTGGCAGGAGGGGCACATCCAGCAGTGCGAGATTTTCTGGCCTTGCACCGTGACGAATATGCCTTGTTTGAACGGCGATCGGTGACT
>DATNPU010000182.1:0-4681 GCA_036703105.1 Microcoleaceae cyanobacterium | reverse complement strand
TGGTAAGTTAAGTAACCCGTAATAAAGGCAGTTACTACGCCTAATCCGATCCCAAATAGTAAAACAATCAATATTAGATCAGGAATCCCGTCCATCTAAAAACCTGGTCACAACTGATGATAATCACGATCGATAGGACTTAACCATCATAATTGTCGATCGACTGCCAACTCAGAAATTACCTTTTTCAGAACCCATTGCTTAGAGCTTCTAGGATGAACCAACTGAACGTGATTAATTAATCGGTTTGCCAGTTATTCATCACATTCACTAGCACCAACACACAATTTTAGAGCTGATTATCTAAACCATCATGGGAACTTGGCGGCACTGGAGGTGGTGTCCTGATGCCGACAGGGTGAGAAGTTGGATCGGTTATTACCATTTGAGCGGCTACCTTTTGGTGTGTGGCTGAACGCCGATCGCGCATTAGGGCAATCATCCAACTCACAACTCCAGCGATCGAGCCTAACCACAACCCCCAAAGCAAAACTGTGCTAATTCCAATCATGAGAATACTCAGGGTAAGAAATTTTGCCGCCCATTAACCTGTCATGGTTGGGCTGTTTCTTAATGTTCCCAATTAGTTCACAAAGCTCACAAACTTCAGCCTATTTGCTGATGACGATCGCTGCAAATAAGGTTTTTTGAGAGAAAATTAATTGCTTTTGCTCCAGCATTTTCGATGACAGTTGCTTGGCTGGTGATTTTCCCCAATAAGGAATCGCCACAACGAACGATCGTCATGGCGATAGCAAGTTAACTATTTGGAATTAGCTATTTAGCGCTAACGGTAGTCTTGCCCTTGAATATCTCGTAACCGAGCTTCTGGCCGCAAGAAGCGATCGAGTTGCGATTCAAAGAAGGCTCGATTTGCTTTCAGATGCTTAGGATTCGAATCATCCAGGGGATACAACAGGGCTGTGCGAAGGGCCTGAATCACCGCCGAAGTTACACAATACATCGATCGCTGGAAACTGACTGCTAACTGAATTAGCATGTCATCTTCACCCCGACAATACTGCTGGTAATACTCCACTAGATAGGATGGTAAAAAGTGCAGCATATCCTGAGCCAATAATGTGGGTGGAATGCCTGCTGTTCCTACTGGAAACTTATCTGCATACAACACGCCATAGTGGAAGTCTTGTTGGTTGGCAGGAATCTGTTTGGCCTGAGCATTATAAGACTTCGTGCCTCGGAAGGGGGATGTACGATAGAATACCGCTTCTACATAAGGCAAGGCAGCTTCATACAGCCAGGTAAAGCCCTTCGACTTTGGAATAATTTCGTAGCACTCACCACGAATATAGACATGGTGATAAATGGGGCGACCTGCGATCGCAAAAATGCCATTCACCAGGAAATTCATGGCATCTGGGACGCTAGCAATCTTGCCTTCATCATACAAATCTGACATTTCAAAAAACACCGGAGCCATCACTTCCCAAAACAATCCCAAATTGGCATAGTAGGAAGCTTGACGGCACTGTTCTAGAAACATTTCTGGAAACAGTTTGTACAATCCCAACATCACAGGGTTGCCTTTGAAGTAGGCCCGAATCGCCCGATCGGCATTATCCCGATATTCCTGACTATCTAGATAAGGATCAAACTGGTTCACTGGACAATACATTTTGCGATGCCATAGCATCGATCGCATACACTCTTCGGCAAATTCCATATTGACGCGATCGTGCCACCAGTGATGAAAAATTCGAGGCAACTTCAGTTTCAGTTCGCCTTTGTCAATGAACTCCATTAACTCCGGATGCGCCGTCGCCTCACCCCGCCAAATTCGTAAATCCGCATCATCACCCGCGTAGTGATTGTGCCGTTCCAAATACTCCTTCGGAATAAAGTATTTGAAGAAAGGGAATGGATCTAAAAATACTCGCTCACCAATGTAGAGCAAATCCCGCCAATAAAAATCCATGGGCACAGCATAGGCTTTATACAGCCCAATGATTTGCATCAGGTTCTCTGGCGTATCGGGTAGCATTGCGCCACCTGCTTCTAGCCGATGGATGATCTCGGCAAAGGGATGCTGAGAGGGAGGCAATTTGGTTTTGGGTGCTGGCATGTTCATAGGCGATCGAGGAGTAGGTGAACAGGAGATCAGGTTGTTGGTATAGAGTGACTCAGGTGTAGAAGCACAAGCCTAAGCCGATTTGGCAGCGAGCGTTTTGCGAACCGACTGGAAAAAACGACGTAAAGTAGCGCGGAGAAATTTGCGTTCGTCGATCGTGTGCAGAAAAATGAAAGCTAGGAAAGCGTAGGCAAGCCAGAAATGTAAGCTGCGACCTAATTCGGCCACGGCTTTATCGGTAGGAAACAACCGGGGCAACAACAAACCAAAAAAGCTGACATCTTTATCAAAGGAATTGGAGAGGAACCAGCCACTCAGCGGCACCACAAACATAAACAGATACAGGATGGTGTGGAGTGCGATCGCCCAGATGCGATCGGCTTTAGGCAATGGGCGTTTCGCGGCTGTTTTCCAGCGTAGTGACAGCAATAGCACCAAAATGCGTGCTGTTAGTAAGCCCATTGTAAGGACACCTAACGCTTTGTGGAAGTCATATAGGCTGCCGCGATAGGAGACATCTCCTTGCAGAGTCGCCATATAGGTTCCTACGACAAACAGGATGAAATAGATTCCTGCCATCCACCAATGCAGTGACCACAGCCGTTGGGCAAAGGTTTTTGATTTGGGGGCTTTGTTCAATTGAGGGTGAGATTTAGTTACTTCGTTCACCATTCACCTCTAGATCTAGGGTTAGTTCAAGATTCTTGTGCATGTTCTAACACTGAACCGGAATCATGATTGTTCCTGATTCAACCGAATGTTTTGGCCAACCATGGAATTGAGTTGGCGAACAGGGAATGAAGTAAACGTAAATCTGACACTCATGACTGTGATCTAAGCGATCGTTACTGCATGGCAATTTGTGGCAGTGAATCATTACTCTCACTGGATGGGTGTTCCAGCGCGATCGCATGGCGTTCGATCGGGGCAGAAGCCGCTAGAGTGGCCGTGGTGGTTTCACTCCAACGCACTAACCAGGTGGGCTGAATCCCTAACCAAACAATCAAAGCGGTTAATACTAGTGCTGGAGCCTGTTCCCACAGGGTCACTCTAGGATAGTAGGCGGTTGCACAATCCAACTTGCCGAAGCAGGTGCGGTTCAGCATGATCACAAAGTAAACGGCTGTCAATCCAGTTCCCACTACACACAACAGAGTTGGTAAGGGGAAGATGGCATAGCTACCTTGGAAGACCAAAAACTCGCTAATAAAGCCAACCATACCCGGAATGCCTGCACTTGCCATGCCCGCCAGAACTAATAGCGCACTGGTCATGGGCAATCCTCGAATCGCATTCAGTAGGCCATTCAATACATCCAACTCGCGCGTACCGACTTTAGCTTCGATCGTGCCCACTAGATAAAACAGCAGCGCCAGAATTAAACCGTGGCTGATCATCTGCGATACGGCACCAACCATGCTTAACGGAGTCAGAGCGGCGGCCCCGAGGATCACATAGCCCATGTGACCGATCGAGCTATAAGCCACCATCCGCTTGATGTCTTTTTGCGCGATCGCGGCCATTGCTCCATACAGCACACAGATGGCCGCAATTATTGCTAATCCGGGTGTCACCAGCGACCAGGTTTCGGGAAACAATCCCAAGCCAAATCGCACCAACCCATAAATCCCTAGTTTAGACAGCACTCCCCCTAACAGAATTGCAGTTGGTGTGGAAGCTTCTACATAAGCATCGGGCAGCCAGGTATGTAAGGGAATTAAAGGAATTTTGATCCCAAATCCTACTAACAACAACGTCAACAAAATTAATTGCGTCCGTTGTGACAAATCTCCTGTTTGAATTGTTTCATAATCAAAACTGGAACCGGTCAACCAACTAGTTGCCAAAAATGCTGCCAGGATGAGGATGCCGGAAATAGCTGTGTAAATCAGAAACTTCATGCCAGCATATTCCCGCTTGGCTCCCCCCCAAATCACAATCAGCAAATAGAAGGGAATTAATTCCAGTTCATAGAACAGGAAGAACAGCAGCAGGTTTTGAGCCATTAACGCCCCTGCCATCCCAGCATTGATCAACAACACCAGGACATAGAACAGACGCGGCCGTTGCAACGGCAAGGCATTTTTGCCAATTAAATCACTGCCAAAGATCGCCACGATCGTCAGCAAATTGCTTAATGCGACCAGTGGCAACGATAGCCCATCTACCGCCAATGAGTAACTGAGTCCCAGTGTGGAAATCCAGGGCACATACTCTTTCATCTGGAAGCCGGTAGCACTGAGGTCAAATTGAGTTAGAAGCCAAATACTCCAGAGTAGGGCAATGGTTGCTACTGCGATCGTGCCTAATCGCAATTGCTTGACTGGGACGTTTCCTGGCAAACATCCGATTAACAGTGCCCCGATGAGAGGTAACCAAATTAAGGTGCTTAGCATAGCGTCTTCTGCTTGTTTTCTACACAGGAATCAACGGAACCCTAGCCCACTTCGGTCACTACGCCGGTGTCCAAATCGTAGTAGCCGCCGATGATTTTCAATTCTTGATGCGGATTTTTCCGTTTGTGGGTGACGAAGCGCTGATTACCTGACATCAGCATTTCAATGGCTTGGTCAGGCGTTAGATTCTCTTTGG
>DATNPU010000176.1:0-9023 GCA_036703105.1 Microcoleaceae cyanobacterium | reverse complement strand
CCAAAGCCAATTAACAGCAATGGTAGTCTTTCTAGGGTGAACAAACTCCGAATTTTTTGATAGAATCCTACCTTTGTGAAAGACATAAACTACTAATTTGTCATCCAGTGACATCTGGTGTTTTATGCGATACAAATAGGGTGAACTAATGATTATTCCCACCACTCTGGACGTTCATTCCCATCTTGACAGAAAACATCTCAATTCAGTTCAGGATTATGGCAGACAAAATCAGAGCGCATGTGATTATTTCTGGACAAGTGCAACGAGTCGGCTTCCGTTACTCTACCCAGGATATGGCGACGGTTTATGGTTTAAATGGTTGGGTGCGCAATTTACCCGATGGGCGAGTCGAGGCGGCCTTTGAAGGCGATCGCACCACGATCGATAAAATGATCCGCTGGTGTCACAAAGGCCCACCAGCGGCAGTCGTGAAGCAGGTTGAGGTCAAGTACGAAGACCCGTTGAACTTGCAGGAGTTTCTGATTCTGCGTTAAACCCGCGATCGCACAAATTTATCTAACTTTTCCATCCCACGATGAATGGTTTCTAAATCGGCGGCGTAGGAGATGCGAACATAACCGTCACTACCGAACGCGATACTGGGGATGACCACAACTTGATGTTCTTCCAGCAACGCTTCCCCAAACTCCAGAGATGACATCCCGGTGGCTTGAATGCTGGGCATCAGGTAAAACGCCCCATCGGGCTTGACACAGGTGACTCCAGGTATGGCTGTCAGGTAGTCCAACATCACCTGCCGCCGTTCGGCAAAGGCCAACCGCATTGCTTCCACACAGCTTTGATCGCCTTCCAATGCGGCGATCGCGCCATACTGGGCAAAAGTGCAGACATTAGAGGTACTATGCCCCTGAATTGTAATGCAGGCCTTAATTAGATCAGCTGCTCCCGCTAGATAACCAATTCGCCAACCTGTCATTGAGTAGGCTTTGGCAAACCCACTACTGATAATGGTGCGGTTGTACGCTTCCGGGCTGACGGCTCCAATACTGAGATGCTCAGCTCCGTCATAAAGCAACTTTTCATAAATCTCATCGGAGACCACATACAGGTCTGACTCCACAATCACCGTTGCCAAGGCCCGAATCTCATCTGGTGTGTAAACTACTCCTGTCGGGTTGGAGGGCGAATTTAAGACGAACAATTTGGTTTTGGGTGTAATGGCTTGCCGCAATTGCTCCGGTGTAATCTTGAATTGATTCGCGGGATCGGTTTGCACAATCACAGGCACGCCGGCGGCCAGTTTCACCATTTCTGGATAGCTGACCCAGTAAGGGGCGGGGATAATCACTTCGTCCCCTGGATCCAGCAGCGCCATCATCAAGTTATAGAGGGAATGCTTGCCGCCATTGGTGACGATAATATTTTCTGGGCCATAGCACAGTCCATTATCTTTTTGCAGTTTATCGGCGATCGCGGCTCGTAACTTGGGTTCCCCTGGGACCGGGCCATACTTGGTTTTTCCGGCTTCTAGGGCTTGGACGGCGGCGGCCCGAATATGCTCAGGGGTGGGGAAATCTGGCTCTCCCACACTAAAATTACAGACACTAATGCCTTCGGCTTTCATGGCCTTCGCTTTGGCATCGATCGCCAGCGTCATGGAAGGACTGAGTTGACCGACTCTTGCTGCCAGTTTCATAGGATTACTTGCAATTCTGCTGCGGATGAATGGTTGTCCCTCAGACTTCGAGGGGTGTCTGGGCAGAGCCATTCTGGGTTCCTATCCTCAATCCATCCCTCAGATCAAGCTTGACAAACCACTAGTTCAGAATACTCTACCAAACCCAGAATGAACTCATCCAAGTAGTTTAACTCTGACTATTTTGTGTCTGGATTTGCCCACATTTGCGATGCCAGAGCCTGTAGAAGTAGCCACTCATGTATAACAGGTTGATCCCCACTAACAGACTCCGAGCTACCCAGGAGGTGAGCAATGGAAACAAATAAATGGTGGCGACCAGAACCAGCAGTTTTTCTGCTAAAGACACGATCGCGCCGTGATGCCGAGGATCCCAGTAAGACAGGGGGCTAATCCAACGGTAGTGACTGAAAGGTAACCAGTGGCGGTGAGCATCATCATGATGTACAGGCAAATCTCCTAAGGAATGAACCACCGCACTCAAACATAACCAGGCGATCGCTGAGGACTCAGTGAAATAGGCTACTGTTGCTGCGATCGCCGCTAAAGGAATTGAGTGAAAGCTGTGATTAACCAATTGCCATTGGGGATGCCAGTAGGTTTCTGTCCAAATTTGGCGTTCTGATTGCCGCCGTACTCCTTTGGCCCAGGCATACATGACAAACATGGGAACGTCTGGTAGAACGGCACCGACAACGATCGGTAAGGCCATTTGGGGCTGTCCCATCAATAAGGCCAGATTGATCACAGCATGGCTTGGGGTATTCATCCTGGATTCATTACGACATCATGTTACCCAATCTAGCGACTCTGGTTGCTATTGCGTGATTGCAGATGAATTGGGGCTAGAGGTCCAATGGCCAGCCCATTCTTAAGCGAGTGGGAAAAAGATTTGTTGGTATAACGTCAGCAAAAACTCGCCCCAGCAGGCAGCAATCATTGCCCCTAACGCTAAAAATGGCCCAAAGGGCATGGGATGACGTCGATCGAGGCAACCTAAGGAGATCGCGGCTCCACCTGCAAAGGCCCCGATCGCACAGGCCAGAAATCCTGCCAGGAGCAAATACTTCCACCCTAACCAGGCTCCCATCATGGCTGCGAGTTTAGCATCTCCAGCTCCCATAGCCGTTTGGCCCAAAATCACGGAACCGACGATCGAGATTAGCTCTAATAGCCATAAACCCACGACAGCCCCAACCACTCCTGTCATGAACTGGGTCACTGTACCTGCGAGACTAGCGCTCACCAGGAATCCTAAAATGGCTTGAAATCCCAGTCCCATTACTAAACCGGATTGGGTTAAGGGATTGGGCAGGGTCATGGTATCCAGGTCAATTAAAGACAGGGCCAGCAACCAGCTAAACAAAGCCCAATAGCCAAAGGTTGGCCACGATAGGTCAAATAACGAAAAAATTAGCAGAAACCCTAGTCCAGTGGTGGCCTCGACCAGAGGATAGCGGATAGAAATGGGTGTATGACAGTGAGCACATTTTCCCTTCAGCCACAGCCAACCCAGCACCGGCACATTTTCATGCTTGCTTAAGCGGTGCAGACATTTGGGACACCGGGAAGGCGGATATAGCAGGGACAACCCGGCAGGCAGACGATAGACAACGACATTCAAAAAGCTGCCGATCGCTGCACCCAGTGCAAACACAATCAGAAAGGTCAGCCCAATAATTAGAGTATCCATAATCAGGAGTTAAGGACTCGGGGCTAAGAGCCTAGCCCCCAACCCCTAATACAAATCAGCTTCAATTAAGCTGAACGGAATAAAACACTCTTGCGGTAATAAGACCGGTTTACCAGCAAAGATCAGCTTGCCCCGATGTGTGAACCGATCGATCGCCACACCTAAGGGATTCTGAATTAACTCTGGATGCACTTCATAATAAGTTGTGTAGATTAGCCGTGCCGATCGAATCAGGGAAGGATCAAGCAGAACACTAAAATCCGTGTCTTCAGACGGGCTAGCGGTTTGCTTTTGTGAAACGTATACCACCGAATGTACCCCATGAATTTTGCTCGACTTTAGTATAGTCGCTCTCCTTTTGATGGAGTTAAAGAAATGTGACGATGGGGAACAAATTCACAGTCAGCACCAATCAACCATGACCAGTGACCAATAGCCTATTGCTCATCAGTCTGCTCACAGTTCACATTTACGGTTACTGGTTACTGTTGGAGGATGTTGATCAGTGCTTCGCCCATCCCTTTGCAGCCTACAGCTGTCATTCCTTCAGACCAAATATCTCCTGTCCGATAGCCTTGATCCAGAACTTGCATGACCGCTTGCTCGATGCGATCGGCGGCAGCAGGCTGATCTAGACCGTAGCGCAACATCATGGCCGCACTGAGGACTTGGGCAAGTGGATTTGCTTTATCTTGGCCAGCGATGTCTGGTGCAGAGCCGTGGACAGGTTCAAATAAACCGGGGCTTCCCGCGACTCCCATACTGGCAGACGGTAACATGCCAATACTGCCGGTTAACATTGCCGCCGCATCCGAAAGAATATCTCCGAATAAATTGCCTGTAACGATCGTGTCGAATTGTTTGGGGTTACGCACCAGTTGCATGGCCGCGTTGTCTACATACATATGCGACAGTTCCACATCAGGGTACTCTGCGGCTAGAGCGGTGATGCGATCGCGCCAGAGTTGCGACACTTCCAACACGTTGGCTTTATCTACAGAACAGAGGGTTTTGCGGCGTTTACGAGCTGCTTCAAACGCGACTCGACCGATGCGATCGATCTCTGATTCGGTATACGCCATTGTGTTAACGCCGCGCTGTTCGCCGGACTCTGTCGCAAACACTCCTCTTGGCTGCCCAAAATAAATTCCGCCCGTCAGTTCCCGTACCACCATAATGTCTACGCCTTCTACTACTTCCCGCTTCAGGCTAGAGGCATCAATTAATTGCGGCAAAATTTGGGCTGGACGTAAGTTGGCAAACAACCCTAACCCCGATCGTAGGGCCAACAGTCCCGTTTCCGGGCGCAGATGCCGGGGTAAGGTATCCCACTGATAGCCCCCGATCGCGGCAAGCAATACGGCATCACTGGTTTTGCACTGTTCCAGGGTTTTGGCCGGTAAAGGCTCGCCTTCAGCATCGATCGCGGAGCCACCGACCAGAGCTTCCTGAAACTCAAACGCCAGATCAAATTGTTGACCAATCACGTTAAGTACTTCGACGGCAACTGCCATAATTTCGGGACCAATGCCATCGCCTGGAAGAAGCGTGATGCGGTATTGCTGAGTCATAGAATGCGGCTACAAAAGTCTGAACAGTGAAGATACATCAATCAATAAAGCTAAGTTCATCATCATACCCTGGAAGCGGTATAGAGGAGGCAATACTGAAGCGATCGGTGGTTACACGATCAGCGGGAATGCTGTACTGAGAGGCTCCTACGATCGTGGCATTGCTGGTTGTACCCTGCTCTGCTTAATGAGTTGCTGCCTAACGACTACATGCTAGTCACTCAACCTAGTGATAGGTATCAACCGTCTATGTGATTAGGATCACTCCAGATGGTGATAAAAGCTACTTCATACTCAATGGCCTTTCCTTAAAAAGAAGAACTGTTTCTATCCAGTCAAAGTAAATCGAAATAATCCTGAAACAGTACCCATATCAGGCTGCTCAGTGCTTCATTCTATAAAAACTAAATAAAAACCCCTAGTTTTTAAACAGTGTATGAAGTATGGGTGTTCTACGTATAATCCCCCAGGTATCCGTAGGAGATGTCTACTAAGCTACAAATATAAGGAATTCACCCGGAGTAACTCGATGAAACGCGCTCTTTCTGCTTCCCTGCCTCTTTCTGCACTGGCTGCTGGTGTTGCTCTGACCGCTTCTTTAGCAATGACAAAACCGGCTGAAGCATTCACCATTTCCTTTGACCCGCAATTTGGCAGCACAGAAAACACCGGAGCGACCGCAGCCCTCGATTTTAATTTCGTTCAAGAAGGTAGTGGAGTTCGCCTGAACCTGAATTTGGCTAACACCACCGATGGTTCTGCTGGTTTGGGTGCTACCAGTGCTACATTAGTGGGCTTTGCCTTTGATCTAGCTAGCAGTGCCACTGTGAACAGTTTCAATGCTGGAACTAGCAGCTTTACTCAGTACTGGCAAGATGCCACTCTGAACCCCTTCGGTACATTTGATGTTGGTGTCAGCACTCCCCGCAATTCATTTGCCGGTGGCAATGCCAATAGTGGGCTAACGGCTGGTCAAACCACAATGGTGAGCTTTTTGCTGAACAGCAGTCTCAGCGCAGCTCAAGTTGAGCAGGATTTCTTAACTGGTTTCACGAATGGCACCCTTGGAGCAGTGGCTCGCTTCCAGCAAGTGAATGCAGGTGGTGGTAGCGACAAAGTTCTGGGTGGTGTTAGTGGCAACAGTGAAGCTGTTCCCGAACCTGCGACCATCCTGGGTGTCATTGCCGCTGGTGGTGCGCTGTTTGGTGGTAAGAAGCTGAAGCAGAAAGCGGATGCTTAATCTGAAGATTGGCTTGGCAATGTCAATCGTTGTCTAAAACGGTAAGTTAATCGTTAAGGCGCTGATGCTCTAGCTGTTTCCAGCTTGCAGTCTTCAGCGCCATTTTGTTGTCATACCAATTCTGATGCTTGGAAAACATATTATTGGCTAGAACCGGTAATGCCCTGGAGTAACTGTGGCATATACCAAATCTGTTGATCGGTGGCGACTTCTCCAGCTTTCACAAAAATTGAGCCATCCTGGAACGCGATCGGGCCTTTATACAAATTGATGCTGCCGTCTCCTAATCCTTTGATGAAGGGATCAATATACTGCTGGTTGTCACCCAGCGCTTTACCTGGCAAAAAGCCAATCATTGATGTGGCAGAGTTAATATTTTTCCAGTCTGGGCCTAGCCAAACAAATTGATGGGGAATTTGGCCGTCGCTAACCTGTTTAACTAGATCACCGTAGGGCAAAGCCCAGTTATAGTAGGGCACTCCTAAACAGATATCGGGAGCCAAATCACATCCTGTTTTCAAGTCATAGTGAACAAACTTGACTGGTTTACCGGCCTCTGCGGCTTTTTTCCCTTGAACTGCTACTTCTGGTGTATCAATTCCGCTCATCACCACATCGTAGCCAGTGTTATAAAAGTCATCGGCTACTTTGGTCGGATCCAGAGTCTTACCCGGAATATTGAACCAGAAGCCAATCCAGGTGACTTTGAATTCCAAATCTTTGGCTGGTTTTTTGCGATAAGTTTCCCAACAGTATTTAGCACCTAAGTAAGCCGCAGAAACATAGCGACGAGTTTCATCGTTAATTAAGGGACCTAGATAGCCGATTTTGCCAGTTTCCGTTCCTAACGCAGCAGCGCAACCCGCAATCATTTTGCCGTACTCCATCCGCCCCATCACATTACTTAAGTTGGGCTGGTTCTTATAATTTTTGCCTGCCTTCCAGGCGTAGTCGCCAGAGGCATGAACGATCGCCACATCGGGATGTTTTTTAGCAGTTGCTAGGGCATCATCCTTAAAATCATCCGAGTTGAAAATAATTAGTTTTGCCCCTTTGGCAATCAGTTCATCCGCCACTTGGACTCCAGTAACGTTCTGGCGATCGGCAGGATTAACTTTATCGGCATATTCCAGCTTGGTTCCTGGTATCTGCTGGGTGACGGCGGCAATGCCCTCGTATTGAGCTTGGTTCCAGCCGGCATCATTCTTTGGCCCCACCAGCACCATGCCAACTGTTAAGGATTTACCTGCTGGTGCTGTTGATGTTTGGGTGGCTGGCGGAGAACTTGTTGGCGTTGGGCTATTACAGGCTCCTAAGATAAGTCCCAAGGCGGCGATCGGCGACCAGCGACGACAGCAGGCAGACAACAGATTCCAACAGCAGCGATTTAGCATTGTTTACGATCTCACTCGATTCACACCGTGTCCCTAACCTACGGCGATCGCTGAGCGATGAACTGTATCATGCCCAACCATAGGGATAATACAGAATAGAGGTAGATAGAGGATCGGAACAACAGGTATCATGGCCAACTGCAAAGGTAGTTCAGCCAGAGTACGCTTTTGCCGTTGGGGTAAACCTGCACCCCACTTCAATTCAACCACTCCTCAACCAGTGATCTTCCGTAGGAATGTTAGACCATGCTTGAATCCTATCGTCAACACGTTGCTGAACGCGCGGCTCTGGGAATTCCGCCGTTACCCTTAACTGCCCAACAAATGTCGGAGTTGGGCGAGTTGCTGAAGGCTCCACCTGCGGGAGAAGAAGCCTTTTTAGTGGAATTGTTGCGCGATCGTGTGCCTCCGGGTGTGGATCAGGCTGCATATGTGAAAGCGGGATTTTTAACTGCGATCGCCAAAGGTGAAATGACTAGCCCACTGGTGTCACCGAAATCTGCGGTCGAGCTGCTCGGTACGATGATGGGCGGCTACAACGTGCAATCTCTGATCGATCTGTTGCACTCTGCGGATGCCGAAATTGCGGCAACGGCTGTGGCCGCCCTCAGTAGAACCTTGCTAGTGTACGATGCGTTTCATGATGTGTTGGAATTAGCAGAGCAGGGCAATTCCTCCGCCAAACAAGTGCTGGAGTCTTGGGCGAATGCAGACTGGTTTACCAGCCGCCCAGAGCTACCAGAATCGATTACTGTCACGGTGTTTAAGGTGCCCGGAGAAACCAACACGGATGATCTGTCTCCGGCGCCCCATGCTACCACCCGACCGGATATTCCCCTCCATGCCACGGTGATGCTGGAAACCCGGATGCCTGGGGGGCTCCAAACGATCGCGGACCTGAAACAAAAGGGGCATCCCGTCGCCTATGTCGGTGATGTGGTTGGTACAGGTTCTTCACGGAAATCAGCGATTAACTCGGTGTTGTGGCATATCGGCGAAGATATTCCCTGTGTGCCCAATAAGCGATCGAGCGGCTATATTCTCGGTGGCAAAATTGCACCCATTTTCTTCAACACAGCGGAAGATTCGGGGGCACTCCCGATCGAGTGCGATGTTACCCGAATGGAAACTGGGGATGTGATTACGATCTATCCCTATAAAGGTGAGATCACTAACGAAGCGGGCGAAGTCATTTCAACCTTCAAACTCAAACCAGACACGATTCTGGATGAAGTTCGGGCTGGTGGGCGAATTCCACTGCTGATTGGGCGGACATTGACCGACAAAACTCGGTCTGCCCTCGGATTAGGCGTTAGCCCAATCTTTACCCGTCCCCAACTGCCAGACGATACCGGTAAAGGCTTTACTCTGGCACAAAAGATGGTGGGGGAAGCTTGCGGTCTGCCCGGAATTCGTCCTGGTACATACTGCGAGCCAGTTATGACTACAGTGGGTTCCCAGGATA
>DATNPU010000171.1:0-8377 GCA_036703105.1 Microcoleaceae cyanobacterium | reverse complement strand
CATCTCCCACTCCCTTTATCACCTTCACCGTTTCCGATACCGGCATTGGTATGACTCCCGCCCAACTGACCAAACTATTCCAGCCGTTTACGCAGGCCGATGCTTCTACGACCCGCAAGTATGGCGGAACGGGCTTGGGATTAGTGATTACTCAGCGCTTCTGCCAGATGATGGGGGGTGATGTCACGGCTGAAAGCCAGGTGGGTCGAGGCTCTCAATTTACGATCGCCCTCCCGCTCAAAGTCAGCGATCGTAAATTGGACTTGCCATCTCTGAATTCGGCCACGGCCACGCTACCCAATCCTGATGTTGCTCCAACGAAAGGAATCACAGTGCTGGTGGTGGATGATGATGCTTCAATCCGAGACTTACTGGCCCGTCACCTCCGCAAAGAAGGGTTTTGGGTTGAAACGGCGTCTAGTGGGCAGGAAGGGCTACATTTAGCCAAAAAAATCCGTCCCGATGCGATCACATTAGATGTGATGATGTCCAAAATGGATGGGTGGTCGGTGTTATCAGCCTTGAAAGCCGATCCCGAATTGGAAGATATTCCAGTGGTGATCTTAACGATCGTAGATAACAAAGACCTCGGGTTCTCCTTAGGGGCCGCCGATTATCTCACTAAGCCGATCGACTACAAGCGACTCACTCGTCTGTTAGAAAAATATCGGCCTGAGTCCATACTGCCAGACAACTCAGAAATGGGGAGTGGATTGCCGATCGGCCATGTACTGATTACTGAAGACGATGCCCCAACTCGGAAAATGTTTCAACGGATTTTGGAACGAGAAGGCTGGTTAGTTACAGAAGCAACTAATGGCCGAGAAGCCTTACAGCAGCTAGAGATCGCCCGACCTGACCTGATCTTGCTCGATCTGATGATGCCAGAAATGGACGGATTTCAATTCTTGGCCGAGTTCCGTCGCCAATCGCCTTATCGGCACATTCCAGTCATTGTGATCACCGCGATGGAACTGACCGTAACCGAGCGCGAACAGTTAAATGGTTATGTCAAACAAGTCCTCCAAAAAGGAGCTTACAGTCGAGAACAGCTACTTCAGGAAGTGCGAGACTTAGTCGAAACCTGTACTCGTTCGGCTGGCAACCCTGGAGATGACAGCGATGGCTAAAATTCTGCTGGTAGAAGACAATGAAATGAATCGGGATATGCTGTCCCGCAGATTAGCTCGCAAAGGATATGACATCCTGATTGCGATCGATGGTAAGCAGGGAGTAACCATGGCGCAGACTGAGCACCCTGATCTAATTTTGATGGATATGAGTCTGCCCATTCTCGACGGCTGGGAAGCTACACGCCAGCTTAAAGCCATACCTGATACCCAAGCGATTCCCATCATTGCTCTCACTGCTCATGCCATGTCTGGAGATCGCGATCAGTGTCTTGCCGCCGGATGCGATGACTACGATACTAAGCCAATTGAATTTGCTCGACTATTAGGCAAAATTCAGGTATTGCTGGGACAAGAGGTAGAAGCATGAACCCAAACAGCGGCTATGTTCTGGTAGTAGATGACGATGAAAATAGCCGCCTGTATATCTCGCGCCAACTGCGGCAAGCTCATTTAACCGTATTAATGGCTGAGGATGGCCAGCAAGCGATCGATATATTGCAGACGAATGCCGCGATCGATCTAATTCTGCTGGATATTTTGATGCCCACGATGAATGGGTTTCAGGTGCTAGAACTCCTGAAAGCAAACCCCACATGGCGACATCTCCCTGTCATCGTCGTTTCGGGTCTAGACGATCTGGATAGCTTAGTTCGGTGTATTGAACTGGGAGCCGAAGATTACCTATTCAAACCGTTGAATCCTGTCCTGTTGCAAGCAAGAGTGGGTGCTTGTCTAGAACGCAAACAGCTGCGTGATCAAGAAACAGCCTATGTCAAGCAACTGCAAACTGAAAAAGCTGCCGCAGAAACGGCCAATCGGGCCAGAAGCGTCTTTTTAGCCAATATCAGTCATGAACTACGCACTCCGCTCAATGCCATCATCGGTTACAGCGACATTTTGCAAGAAGATTTGCAAGATTTAGCCCCCAGTTTAGTTCCAGATGCCGAAAAAATTCGAGCATCGGGCAAACGCCTGCTAGAACTAATTAACGATATTTTGGATATTTCCAAGATCGAAGCAGGCAAGATGGAATTGTATCTAGAGCGCTTCGATGTCGCCTCCTTTATTGAGGATGTAGTTCACCGTATCACCCCCCAACTCGACACCCGGGGTAATGGCTTCCAACTCAACTGTTCCACCGAATTAGGCACACTTCATGCCGACCTGAGCAAGCTCTCACAAATTCTGCTGAATCTGCTGGATAACGCAAACAAATTCACCGAGCAGGGCACGATTAGCCTGACTGTGCGGCGGGAGGATGGGGAGGAGCAGGGAGATGGGGGAGATAGGAAAGATGGGGAAGATAGGGGAGAAAAACAGGGATCCCGCTCCTCACCTGCCTCATCCTCCCCACCTTCACCTCTCTCGTACATCGTCTTCACGATCGCGGACACCGGGATTGGCATTGATCCAGCCCACTTACCTTATCTGTTTCAGAGCTTTTATCAGGTTGATGATTCTGCCACCCGCAAATATGGGGGTACGGGATTGGGACTGGCCTTGAGTCAGCGATTTTGTCAGATGATGGGCGGCACGATCGCGGTTAGCAGTGAGTTAGGGCAGGGTTCCACATTTACAGTCCGGCTCCCTGTGGATGTGATCGATCATCAAGTTACAACCGTGCTGCTGAATGCAGATCCAGTGACGGTTGAGCCAACGATCGAGGCCATTCGGTTACCCGATGAGGCCAAGTTAGTCTTAGTGATTGATAGCGATCGCACTATGCGAGATCAGATGGTACAAACCCTGAATCGTCAAGGATTTCGCGTGATCACAGCGTGGAGTGGGGAAGAAGGTTTACGTCTCGCCAGGGAGCTTCATCCAGACTGGATTTTGCTCAATCTAATGCTACCGGCTTTCGAGAGTTGGCAAGTGTTATCCAGCTTAAAAGCGAACCCAAGCCTGGCAGACATTCCGGTTATGACGATCGCGAAAGCGAACAACCAAAGTAGTAGTTTCATTGTAGGAGTGACAGAATATCTAACCAAACCCAGCGATTTCAGCCGCTTTGCGCGGTTATTGGCTCAATATCCTGCCATTACAGCTAACCAGAGTTCGATCGGCAAACAGAGCTTGTTGATCGGCAGTGAAACCAGCACTCGCCAAATCATGCAACGGCTACTGGAGAAGGAAACCTGGACAGTGACAGCCACCGATAGCATTCAGATTGCCACAGGAGCCATTGCCCAACTCCAACCAGATGTGATCCTGCTGGATCTAATGCTGCCAGATATGCAGGGCCTAGACTTTCTGGCCGAACTGCGGGCGCGGTCAACTGAACTCCCCATCCCCACGATCTGCTTCACGACCCATGACCTGAACCGTACCGATCGGGAATGGTTTAACCGTTCCCTAGACACCCTGCTCCAACAGACTGATTACAGCCAGGGCAAACTCATGCTCGATGTTTGCCATTTACTGTCCCCCCACCCCCAGCCTAGAGTGTGCGTCTAACTGTTGCCCATCGCATTTTCTGCGCTATTTGAGGAGAAATTGTATGACTCTGCGCAGACGAACCTTATTAATCATCGGCATCACACTCTTGGGCCTGAATGGTGTGTTGCATGGTGTGGCCTCCTCGTTATTACTTGGGAGTGCCCGTCAAGCAGAAATTCAGGATACCCGCCAGGTGATGAAAGGGGCGCTCAACGTCTTTTCACAAAATCTCAATCAGTTCAACGAAAACTATACCGACTGGGCCGTATGGGATGATGCCTACGAGTTTGTCCAGAATGGCAACCAAAAATTTATCCAGTCCAATCTGGTAGATGCCCAGCTCGCCACGATTCGGATTAATGTGATTATTTTTATCAATGCCTCTGGGCAGATCGTGTTTGGCACGGGCTTTGATCTGAACAAGAACCAGAAAACTCCGATTCCCCCTTCACTCAAACGGCATTTGGTCTTAAGCGATCGCCTCCTCCAACATCCCACATTAGACAGTTACCATGCTGGGATCCTATCTTTACCCGAAGGCCCGATGATGATCGTGTCTCGCCCGATCTTGACCAGTGAGGGAACCGGCCCATTTCGCGGCAGCTTAATTGTGGGGCGATACTTGCAAGGCGCTGAAGTCGATCGCCTCAGCAAAGTGATCCGCTTACCCTTAAGTATTGAAACGATCCACAATGCCCAGTTACCCGCTGACCTTTGGAAAAATCTGCAAGTCGGCAAGACAACCGAACCGACGATCGCGGTACAACCGATCGATGACAATACGATTGCTGGCTATGCTCTGTTTAACGATGTGTACGACAAACCAGCCGTAATTCTCACAACCGAAAGCCCACGCACTATCTACCAGCAGGGCTGGATCACGGTGCAATATCTGACCTGGCTGACGGTACTGGTCGGATTAGTATTTGGCATCGTCACCCTATTAGTGCTGGAAAAGCTAGTTTTATTTCGTCTGAGCCGCCTGAATTTAGAAGTCCAAACGATCGGGCGGCAGAATGATTTATCGCAACGGGTCACAGTTAACGGAGATGATGAATTAGCCAATCTGGGCACCACCATTAATACCATGCTGTCTGCTCTCGCCCAATATGAGCAGGAACGCCAGCAGGTCGCTACAGATTTGCAAGCTGCTAAAGAAGCGGCCGAGGATGCCAACCGGGCCAAAAGTCAATTTCTCGCCAATATGAGCCATGAACTGCGCACTCCGCTGAATGCCATCATCGGTTATAGCGAAATGCTCGCAGAGGAGGCCGAAGAACTAGGGCAAGAGGATTTTACACAAGACCTACAAAAAATCCAGGGAGCAGGGAAACACTTATTGGGATTGATTAACGACATTCTCGATCTGTCAAAAATTGAGGCGGGCAGGATGGAACTGCACCTAGAAAGCTTTGCGATTGCAACGGCCATCAAGGATGTTTTGGTGATCGCACGTCCATTAATGGCAAAAAACCACAATACCCTCGTGATCAATTGCCCCGATCATCTGGGTTGCATGTATGCCGATGCCACCAAAGTCCATCAAATTCTGCTCAATCTTTTAAGTAACGCCGCGAAATTCACGGTGCAAGGAACCATTACGCTGACGGTGGCTAAAGAGGATGGAGCAGGTCAGGAGGATGGGGGAGATAGGGGAGATAAGGGAGAGCCATATTTTGCCTCCTCACCCTCCTTAGCTTCCTCACCTTCCTTAGCTTCCTCATCGCCCTCAATCACTTTCACAGTTTCAGATACCGGAATCGGTATGACTCCAGACCAACTCAGCAAATTGTTTCAACCGTTTTCCCAGGCCGATACTTCCACAACTCGCAAATATGGCGGGACAGGGTTAGGCTTAACCATTAGCCAACGATTTTGTCAGATGATGGGAGGAGAAATTCGGGTGACTAGCCAAGCGGGTCAGGGCAGCACCTTCACGGTGTATTTACCAGTAGAGGTCATCTTATCCCAGACTCATAAACTCATGAGTCACTCAGGGTAAGATTTCCGGTAGACCGATCGCGATCGCAGAGTTCCACTGTTGAGCTTGGTCAGCCCCCAACCAATCATGCATTCCGGCGAAGGAGAAGCAGAACTTCCAGAAATACAGGTTAAGTCATGAAGAATGACTTGGTAGTTACAAACACAAGTACGAGCATTGTTGGACGGAGCAAAGGATGTAATGAAGGCTGAACAAGGCTCGATACTAATCGTAGATGATGTCGAGGCAAATCGTGATCTCTTATCCCGGCGACTACAACGGCAGGGGCATGAGGTGGTGGTTGCTGAACATGGCCGACAAGCGATCGAGTTATTAAAACAACAGCCATTTGATCTCGTTTTATGCGACATTATGATGCCGGAAATGAACGGCTATCAAGTGTTAGAGTACCTCAAAGCAGATACTGATCTACGCCATATTCCTATCATCATGATTTCCGCTCTGGATGATATTGAAAGTGTGGTTCGTTGCATTGAATTAGGGGCAGAAGATTATCTATTTAAACCCTTTAATCCCACACTGCTAAAAGCTAGAATTAATGCCTGTTTAGAAAAAAAGCGTCTACGTGATCAAGAGCAAGCTTATCTCAAGCAACTCCAAGCTGAACAGGAAAAATCGGAACGTTTGTTGTTAAGCATTTTGCCTAAACCTGTGGCTGAACAGCTCAAACAGCAGCAACATCTATTAGAACAAAATGTCTTAGATCAAAGTAGCGGAATTCGCAGCGGGATTGCTGACAGCTTTGCAGAAGCCACAGTCCTATTTGCTGATATTGTTGATTTCACTCAAACCTCAAGCCATCGATCGCCGATCGAAATTGTTGATCTGCTCAATCACATTTTTTCAGCCTTTGACTACTTAGCGGAACGGCATCAATTAGAAAAAATTAAAACGATTGGTGATGCTTACATGGTAGTGGGAGGAGTCCCCACTCCCCGCCCAGATCATGCCGCCGCAATCGCAGATATGGCCTTGGATATGCAAGATGCGATCGTTAAATTTAACCAGGAAACTGGAGAATCTTTCAGTATTCGCATCGGCATTAGTACAGGGCCAGTTGTGGCTGGAGTGATTGGCACCAAAAAGTTTATTTATGATCTATGGGGCGATACAGTCAATACAGCCAGTCGGATGGAATCTCAAGGGTTACCAAATTATATTCAGGTGACAGCAGCAACCTACCACTGCTTATGTCATCAATACCACTTTGAGGAACGCGGTAGTATAGACATTAAAGGGAAAGGAGAGATGCTAACGTATTGGCTTAAAGGCAAACTTAACTAACAGCAAATCCTAATCCGATAGCAATAAATCACCTTAGAATTGGTACGAATATAATCAGCAAGACTCACCTTAAATGGCAAGATCTTAGCTTGAAAAATGCTGCTTCAGAACATCCCATCGGGAACAATGCCAGTAGTCAATATGGCTCACAATTAAGCCCTGATCATTTAAGGTTAATTCACTCCAACCACTAATCTTGATCTGCGGCTTCCAGGGCAAAGGTGTATTCCAGCTTAACGTCCAATCACTCCGAATCTGGTCACCCTGCTGTTGAATATCATGTAAATCCATCCGGCAATTCAGAAACCAAGTTTGGATAAAGCCGATCATTTTTTCATAGCGATCGATGCCCCGAAATTGCGTCATCGGATCTTTGAAATAGACATCCTTCGCATAGAGATCATAGGTTTGATCCTCAGGAAATCGGGCATAATCAGCCTTTAACTGTTCCACGATCGTCATGTTGCGGTTCACCATCAACCAGGACTATTTATTAGGATGAATTATCCCTCAACTTGATCCCACAATCGTTCTAGTTGATAGCGCCAAGCCGCTAAAGTGTCATTTTTAGCTTGCACACCCGCATTCATATCGCCCATCAGTCCTTCTTGATAAAAGCGATCGAGATTTTGCAGCGTTGCTTCTAACGACTGCCCCTGACGTTTAGCGGCCCAAATAATTTGCCGCATCTGTTGTTCTACCAACTGAGTAAAGCAGGCATTTAGCCCTTGTTGATGCAATTCAGTCAACTGTTGAATCGCCACCGTCAAATCATCAGGAGTTAAGCCATCACGACTATGTTGAAACACTCCCCACAACACATTTTCTTGTAAGGCATAACGTGTTTCTCGGGTCGTATCAAAATTAGCGCTTAATAACTGCTCCAAAAAGGGCAGTGCTTCCTGAGCTGGCGCGATCGGCACTAATACTCTCAACCAAGATTGATCATCAGACAGTAACACTAATAACCGTAATCCATCTGTTTCCACTTGATAGGAACCAGGAGCCAGAGTTTGGACGAGATCACCAAACAAACTGGTCAGCGTTTGAACAAGAGCTTCGGGAGTCATAGCAGGTTAAAATTATCCTGAATCTTCAGGTGATGGCAGCATTCTTCTTGAGTCTAGCGCTTAGTATCCGTAGTCTGAAGCAGGGTGAGTAGCAAGGAATCATTTCTAACTCCAGATATACTCAGGTCATCTCAATTTCCTCTAAGCCAAAGTAGAAATCAATTGGCTCTACCAGGCGGGAAAAGTTGTGATAGTCGCGATCGCATTATTTTGTCTAGGCTGGATCATTTCTATCTGTGTTCATGAGTTTGGTCATGCGATCGTTGCGTATTGGGGTGGCGATACTTCCGTTAAAGACAAAGGGTATTTGACCCTAAATCCGATTAAGTACGCCCATCCGGTCTTAAGTCTGCTACTACCATTAGTTTTCTTATTACTGGGTGGTATTCCCTTACCAGGAGCAGCTGTTTATATTGATTCCCGCCAGCTGCGAGGTCGAGGTTGGCAAAGTG
>DATNPU010000166.1:0-16694 GCA_036703105.1 Microcoleaceae cyanobacterium | reverse complement strand
CTAGCGGCGATCGCCGAACTGATCCGCAAAACCTTGGTGATCACAGAATTAGAAGTACGAAAACTGCGCCATGACCCCAGTGATCTTTTTCTGCGCGCTGCTCAACCAACGCTCTGGTTACTGATCTTTGGGCAGGTATTTACTCGCCTACGCGGCATTCCCACGGGGAATCTGCCCTACCTGGACTTTATGGCAGCCGGGATTCTGGCGCAAAGTGTGCTGTTTGTGGCGATTTTTAGCGGTGGTATGTCGATTATCTGGGAACGAGATTTGGGGATTGTCCATAAGTTTCTGGTCAGCCCAACGCCACGAGCCGCAATGGTGCTGGGGAAAGCGCTATCATCCGGCATTCGCAGCCTGTCCCAGGTCGCCATTGTTTACCTGCTGTCCTTACTACTGGGGGTGAAGCTAAATCTGCATCCCTTGGCGATCGCGGGAGTGATTTTAGTAGTGCTTCTGGGAGCCGCTTGTTTCTCCATCTTCTCCCTGATTGTTGCCTGTCTGGTCAAATCACGGGAACGGTTTAATGGCTTTGGACAACTGATGACCATGCCGCTATTTTTTGCCAGTAACGCCATCTATCCGATCGCCCTGATGCCAGCCTGGTTGCAAGTCCTGTCTCACCTGAATCCGCTCACCTACCAGGTGGATGCGCTGAGGGGAGTGATGCTGGCAAATAGTACGACTACGTACGGATTTGGGTTAGATTGTGCCATTCTGTTGCTGACCGTAATAGTCCTCACCGCGATCTGTGCCCGACTATATCCGAATGTGGGGATGTAGCGAGAGCCGAGGCGGATGAGGGTGGCTGGATGTCCCAGGCATCCTCCGATTAAAAACGGGAAAGTCTACGAGAATAGAAAGATAGCGGTGTAACGGCGATTACAGTAGAGTAGTGGCTTAACCGTCTTTCTATTCCTTTGTAGAGTCGTTGTTAGCCAATGGGATCGCGAAAACTTACCCGGAAAAAAGTGTCAGACAATTGTGCAGCGCGAGTCATGGAAACTGTACCCATGATCATGCGCTTTATCCGGGCGGATATGCGAGCACGAGGCACCTATGAAGAACTGTCTGTCCCCCAGTTTCGGACTCTGGCTTTTCTCGATCGCAATCCGGGAGCATCGCTTTCCGAACTAGCAGAACACCTGGGAGTGACCCGAGCCACGGCTTCAGCGAATACAGAACGATTGGTGCAACGACAATTTATCGATCGCTGTGACCATCCCGAAGAACGCCGTCGGGTGGTGTTGAAGCTCACTGAGACGGGTAAGGAGCACTTGCAGACTAACCGAGCCCAAACTCGTAAGTATATTGCTAATTTACTTGGTTCCCTGACCGATGACGAAATTAACCAAATTGAGCAAGGCATGACGCTATTAAAGCAGGTGTTTGAACAACAACCTGGAACTCGATAAAAGGGCATAACTGTAGCAAGCCCTTGACACGAAATAGGATTCAGATGGAGTGTCTGAATCCTACTACCCAGAAAGTTCATTCAATCGTCACAAGATTGGCTTCAAACGGCGACTGCACTCTGTTCCGGCTGCGTACTCCGGTTATAGGTTGCAGCATCACCCTTGATAGCTTCGCTATAACGACCATCAATACTCACTGGACGATCGCCGACGATCGTCACCCGTTGAACATGGCGAGGTTGATCTCCATAATCGTAAACGGCATAGTGTTGAGTTGCCCGATTGTCCCAGAAGGCGACATCCCCGACCTGCCAGCGCCAACGCACAGTATTTTCAGGACGGGTAACATAGGATTGCAACAGCCGGATAATGTCATCCGACTCAGTGGTAGAAAGTCCTTGAATTTGCCGCACAAAACCGCCGATAAACAACCCCCGTTCGCCCGATTCGGGATGAACCCGCACCACTGGATGCAGCGTTTCATACACCGTTGACGTAAAAACCTGGCGGTAGGCTTTGATAGCTTCAGATAAACTGACGGCGGCTTCTGCATAGTCGTAGGCATTACTGTGAACTGCCCAGAGTTGATCGGCAAGATAGCGCAGGTACGAGGGCAGATCTTGATAGGCCGTTACAGTGTTTGCCCAGATGGTGTCACCACCCGCTGGAGGAATGGTAATTGCCCGCAAGATAGACCCTAAAGGTGGGCAATCGACAAATGTGACATCTGTATGCCAATTATTGGCACGGGCAGCGGTTCTGCCATAGTCCAGATCCAGGATTTCGGGGTGCCCCGGCAAGGATGGAACAGTCGGGTGAGCGGTGGTCACTTCCCCAAATCGGCGGGCAAACGCCACCTGTCCAGCCGCATCCAGGTGTTGTCCTCGAAAGAAAATGACTTTGTACTGCACCAAGGCTTGACGAATCTGGTGAATCAACTTGTCACTCAGATTGGCACTCAGGTCAACGCCGACGATTTTAGCGCCAATTCGACCAGAAACGGGATGAATTTCTAGGGCTACTGCCTGTCCCATGATCAATCTCCTTATTGAACAACAAACTGTTAGATGATCTAACTTAAAGGTCAGACGATGACTCAGATTAGAGTCAACTTGAGCGATATGCAGAGGGTTACGAGTTGGGAGTTAGCTATTCCCTCAAGCCACCGCTATCTCAGATTCATCTCAAGGTAGGGTATTCGCTCAATTGCTCATACAAAATCTACGGTAAACCTATCGATGAAGCGTATTATTCCTATATCTGAGAATCCCATAGGCGATCGAAAAAAGCAACCCGCCCCGATCGCCTCATTTTTCAAAAATAGATCTTCTACTTGTCTAAACTGAGCAAAGCAAAAATAGAAAGTGATAAGAGCGGTTATTTCAGGGTGGCAATCAACTCTTGCAAGCGATCGTGACCATCTCGAAACACTGACCAACCATCGCCGACAAGAACAGCAGTAATACTGGGGATAGCTGCCAGCCGTTGTACAGAAGCGATCGCGGCGGCTCGGTCTTGCAATTTGGCATCGGGTAATATCATCAAACTACCTGCACGATGAGCACGGATTAAATCCCCGGTAATTAAAGTGGTTTCCTCCAGCAGGAGCGCGAGTTCACCAGGCGTTTTAGACCCGTGTAGTGCGATCGCCTGCAATCCTGGCACAATCTCTTCGCCATCCGTTAGCCAGCGAATGGGGGTTTCTCCAGCCGTCGGTGCAGCCAGAGGAAAGGTTGCCTGTTCTCCAATTGGAGCGGCAATTTGCGCCCCAGTTCGTTGCGCAATTGCCTGAGCATCACGAATATGATCAGAATTGGTGATCACAATCCAACTCGCTCCACCCAGCTCTTGCAGATGGTGAGTATCATGCTCAGACAGGGGAACTGGATCAATGAGAACGTTGCCGGTGGGACGAATCCAGGCGGTACCATTAAAATCAACGTTGCGTTCTGGATCAAAGGTTGACCAGCTATAGAGATCAGGACGATGGAGAGATTTCATGGTAATTCCGGGTCGTTGAGTGGAGATTTTCAGCTTCAGTTTACGGGATTACCAGGATGATTGTGTTCTTAATTCGGTGAACGAACAGTTAGAGATACAGACAATTTGTTCACAGAGTACTTGTCTTTGCCGCAGGAGTATGGAATACTCCACATTAATCTACTGCAAGCCTATCGATAAACAGTAGTATTGTCTGATTTAGTCCTGAGACGGTACTGAATCTGTAATCCTAATCAACAATTTTGACCATGACAACCCTGCAACTCTACTACGCTCCAGCGTCTACCTTCGCTCAACGGACGCGAGTGGTTCTACTGGAAAAAGGCATTGACTTCGCAGCCATTGAAGTTGATTTCCAAAATAAATCGCCTGAGTTTTTACAAATCTCTCGCTATGGTAAAGTCCCTGCCATCAAACATGGTGATGTAGAAATTTATGAATCCACTATCATCAATGAATATCTAGAAGAAGTCTTCCCCGAACCACCCTTGTTACCTAGTGATCCGGCTAAAAAAGCGATCGCTCGGATCTGGATTGATTACGCCAATACTCGCTTAGTTCCAGCCTTTAACAAGTTTCTACGGGGTAAAGACGGACAGGAACAGGAACAGGGACACCGGGAATTCCTCGAATCTCTCCTGTACCTGGAACAGGAAGGCTTAGGCAAGTTATCTGGTGAGGGTCCCTACTGGTTAGGAGAGCAGCTCAGTTTAGTGGATATCAGCCTCTATCCCTGGTTTGAACGGCTACCAGTGCTGGAGCATTTTCGGCAGTTTACCCTGCCTGCGGAAACCCCACGCTTACAAGCCTGGTGGCAGGGATTGCGCGATCGCCCATCGATCCAAGCCGTTGCCAATCCCACTAGTTTTTATCTGGAACGGTTCACGAAAATTCTGGGGACAGTTGCAAATCTGGTTTAAACAGCGTGGTGGAAGTAGTTCTTAACGGGTGATACTGAACAATGAAACGAAGAGATGTTTTGTTAGGGCTAACTAGTTTAAGTATGCCGATCGTGGTTGCAAGTTGCACAAATAGCTCAGGAACTTCAACTAGTTCCACCACTGGTCAACCCAGTGCCGCTCCAGTCGCTAACAGTACAACCTCTAGTAGTGGAACGGTGCGATTTGGCTATCAAAAAGCCAGTATTCTGTTAAAAAGCCAAGGGAACATCGAAAAACGACTGAATGCTGAAGGCGTTCAGGTGGAATGGAAAGAGTTTCCGGCAGGTCCCCCGTTGTTAGAAGCGTTAAATGCAGGCGCGATCGATCTTGGTCCGGTGGGTGAATCACCGCCCATTTTTGCCCAAGCGGCTGGAGCGGATTTAATTTATGCCGCCTCGGTCGCGCCTAATCCGAAGGGATCGGGTGTGTTAGTGCTGCAAGATTCACCGATTCAAACGGTGGCAGATTTAAAAGGTAAAAAGGTCACTTTTGCTAAAGGATCAAGCGCCAACTATTTGATTGTGCAGTTACTCGAACAAGCGGGATTACAGTATAGCGATATTCAGCCAGTGTATCTCACGCCAGCGGATGCTCGTGCGGCATTTGTGCAGGGCAATGCCGATGCCTGGGTGATTTGGGACCCATTTTTTGCAGCGGCGGAAACTGGAATTAAATCTCGTGTGATTGCGAATGGCGAAGGGTTGAACAGGCTAGGTGGTTACTATATTGCTTCGCGGCAATTTGCCACAGCGCAGCCCAAGATCCTGAAGACAATTTTGGAGGAAGTTCGTGATCTGGAAGCCTGGTCAGAGCAACATCGAGATCAGGTAGCGGCAGTATTAACAACGGCATTAAAGCTAGATGCCACCGCCGTTAAAACCGCCACTCAACGCCGACAATTCGGGTTAAAGCCAGTTACAGAAGAATTGATTGCGGAACAGCAAAAAGTAGCCGATGTCTACTATCAACTGAAATTGATTCCAAAACCAATCCGCATTCAGGATACGGTTTTACCTCCTGAACAAGTAGCCGCTTATGCACTGAGTTGAATCTAATCTGATTGATTACATGGGTAATGGCTAGACTCCAGTAATCTTGTCGATCGCTGGAGTCTAGCTTTCTTCTTACCACTAACTTTTGCCGACTCAGGATGTGGGATTAAATCCTGAGTCGATCGCTGTCTTTACCCCTTCCAGACAGCCTCCTGCACGACAATCGATTTGGGAATTAGCTTGATTTTGGTAAAAGTGTCCGCAATTTCTTGCTGTTTAGTAATTACCTCATCTGTTAACGGCAATACGCCATATTCCCGTCGCTTCTCTGCCTTTTCTAGGGGAGCGGCATCAATGCCTAAAGTGGTTGCCAGAAAATTTGCTACTTCTGTAGGATTGCTCTTTGCCCAGTCGCTACGGGTTTTTACCCCGTCTAGCACAATTTTTAAGGCATCAGGATGCTTGTCAATAAACGATTGTGATGCCAGGTAATATCCCCGGTTAGGGGCAAGACCTGTAGCATCAATGATGATTCTGGCATTCGCTGCCGTTTCAGCCACTGCCAGGTAAGGGTCCCAAATTGCCCAGGCATCCACTTTGCCATTTTCAAAGGCCGCCCGGGCATCCGCAGGGGGAAGATAGGCAGGGGTAATATCAGAAAGCTGAAGTCCCACCGATTCCAATGCTTTTACCACCAAATAGTTGGTATTCGACCCTTTGGCAAAAGCCACTTTCTTACCTTTCAAATCTGCTACCGTTTGAATGGCAGAATCCTTGGGAACCACGATCGCCTCTGCTTTAGTAGACCAGGGATCATAGGCAATATAACGCACGGGAGTACCCCCTGCCTGGGCAAAAATGGGGGGAGATTCGCCGGTGTAGCCAAAATCTACAGACCCGGCATTCATTGCTTCCAACATTGGTGGCCCGGCTGGAAACTCAAACCACTGGACTGAGCTACCAGAGGCAGCTAGAGCTTTTTCCAGATCGCCTTTTTCCTTCAACAAACTCAGAATCGTTGCCGCTTTCTGATACCCAATTCGCACAACAGCACTACTGGTTGTTCCACTACTCGGAGAAGTGGAACTCGTTACTGTAGGAGTTGAATTAGAGGAACAGGAGGCAACGAGTAAACTAATACTGAAACCAGTGATAAATAGAAAAGCGAATGAATTAGCTAAATAGGATCTTAAATCCTGCCAGTTGTTATGACGTAGCTGTCCCCAAACCAATTTTTTTAGCTGCTTAAGCACGATGATTCCTCACTTGCATAAACTGTACATAATTGCTGACATCACAGGTACTTGAATGGATTTACCATTCATCTATCCCAAGAAGCCGTTAATATCCGGCATCACTATCCAAATTACCTTTCTGATTCCAGCACTCCCTCCCGTGACGATCGCCGTCTTACCCGCTAAGCGAAATTCCACCATAACGTTCAACCTCAATACCTAAAATTGCGACATGGGATCATATGACCCAGACAAATAATTATTGAAACGACTGGAGAAAAATCACATCACAAAAGTAACGATCGAAATAATTCCTACCTCGAAACGAGACTTTTAAACTGACTCCTTGTCAGGAGGAGGAAAGTTCTAAAACTTCAGTAAAACAAGCACATTACTCGCTAATTGGAATTCAAAAAAATCTACATCTAAGCAGTAGGAATTCCAGCTATTTCCCCTTCTCTATGGGAGTATCAAGCAGGAGTGATGGATTTTTTCAACCCCTTTCAGTCGAAAAAAAATAACAAAATTCACCTGATCAGAGGTGAAAAATTAGGAAAAATTGTTGAAACTGGTAGATAGAGTTACATGTTTCTACGATCAGTTTCAACAATCGGTACAAAGGAGAAATTCCATGAACCCTCTACTCGTTGGCAGTTTTTCTGCCCTGGCTGTGCTATTGGCGATCGCGCCTGGTGTCCATGCCGACACTACTTCTCATGCGGGTATGGTTGCCCAGACAGCGAATCAATCAAGCCCCACGGTGAGCCAGCATACTCCTCCTGTCGCCCTGGTACAGCTAGCCCGACAAGGTTACTTAGTACAGCAGGGTATCCCATCTAATGGCGATCTAATCTATGCGGTGCAGGCAGCCCAGATTACTCCAGAAGACCTGATCCAAGCAGGAATTAAAGCCGGACAAGTATTGCCAGAAGCGTTACAAGATGAGGGCTACCTGAATGGCGTTAGAGTTCAGCTACATGATCTGATCATCTTTTCAGTTAGTGCGTCAACTCACAATTAAACTTGACAGAACTTGAAGAGTACTCAAATCCTAAGCGAGTAGTGCTTAGTTACTATGCTCCTGTTTGTTTTCCCTTCACTAATGGCGTGGAGGGATTTTTATGGCGATCTAGTGACTGTTGCTCATTTGCTTAGCCGGTGCAGGGACATGCAGCAAACGTTATACAACATTTGAATCACTGGACTAGCAGCAACTGATCGATTTAGTTCTACGGTTAACCCGTCGGCTTACCGGATTTAAATAGTATTCCACAGATTTTTCTCCACAACAAGCCTTATGAACCAGTTCTTCGTAGATTTGCTAATTCCCATATCCTCGTTGCTTAACTAAAGATTTGCTTGTACGTTCATAAGCCACACGGCTGAACAGGCTTACTATTGCTCAAGTTGTGACTTTGACGCTGGGATCGCCTGTATGGATTGAAACACAAATAGTTAGAGTACCAAACTAATATTGAATCATAGGATGCTCTGTTAGCCGAATGATTCCGTTAAGGTTATCGCCAGATCTTTTGTATCGGTCGAACTTGTGTTTTGGCAGGGGCTATGACAAAATATTTTCTACAATCAATCTATTAATTCGCTTAGTGTTTATAGATTGTTTTTTCAGTTACATCGATCGCGATTCTTCCAAACACCAAATTTTCTCCTGAATGCTGTAGGGTACGACAGACATGAGGATGAAATTAGTTACGGCTATAGGGTGTAGCTCTTTATTCCTGCACCTTCGCTTCTGATTAGGAGAATTCTGCTCCACAACAAAGCAGCCTTGACTGGAATATCAATTAGCCTTCAGAAAAATCCTCTCTGGCTTACTTCTTAGGTTCACTCATCCTGGGAGATTTTGAAGGCTGAGTTTCCTACAGAATTAGCTGCCGTGTACACACATGTGCTCTGTTAGATGTGTGGAATGCAAGTTTGCTAGGAAGCCTCAATCATCCTCTGCTAGAAGACTTAGCCGAGTGTGATTTAAGTGAATAATTTAGTGTTTTTAAGTTGTAGCCAGAGTTAGTAAGACTAACTTTGAGTAGCCTCTTTCGTTCATCTGTGTTGTGAGGAGTTGTAATGAATTTTGGATGCTGGTTTGGGCAATTTTCGCCTACCCGTTCGGGGCTAAGTTTGCTCATTACTATTGTTTCAGTCTTTACAGTTAATTCTTCAGCGATCGCCGCAGAACCATCTGCTTCATCTACCCCATCAGAGATCACTCCAACACCAAAGGTTTCAGATGATTGGCGCCGTCAAAAACTGGAGGAAATAGAAAACCTATCCCGCCTTACACCAGTTGCTCAAGTGGCTGAAACCCACCCAGGTGCCATCACTGGGCAGGTCACATCGGTATCACAATTGTCAGATGTCAGACCTACCGATTGGGCATTCCAGGCATTGCAGTCGTTAGTAGAACGCTATGGTTGTATCGTTGGTTATCCTGATAAAACCTATCGGGGAAATCAGGCAATCAGTCGGTATGAATTTGCTGCCGGGTTGAATGCTTGTATGGATCGGATTAATGAGTTGATTTCCTCTGCAACCAGCGATCTGGTTCGGAAGGAAGATCTTCTATCCTTGCAGAGAATGCAGGAAGAATTTGCCGCTGAACTAGCCACTTGGCGGGGACGGGTAGATGCATTAGAAGTTCGGACGGCTACCCTGGAACGGCAGCAGTTCAGTACCACAACAAAGCTGCAAGGAGAGGTGTTGATTGTTGGAGCAGATACCTTTGGCGATCGAGCGAAAAGTACAGCTCAAGAGGATACGGATGACGATACCCAAGCATTCCTGGGCTATCGGGTGCGCCTTGCCCTACCAAGCAGCTTTACTGGAAGAGACCAACTGTTTATCCGGTTAGCGGCTAACAATATCCCGATTTTGACAGTACCGACTGGAACTGCCATGACTCGGTTTACCTTTGATAAGAGTGCCTTTCCGGACGGCAGTTTGTACCTGGATTCTCTCAACTACCGGTTTCCTCTAGGAGATAAAGCTACTGTCTGGATTGGCACCCGGCAGTTGCAACCTGTGGCGTATGCCTCGAATTCCAATCCCTTAGTGGGTGGCTCAAATGGAGCAGTGTCCCGATTTGCTGCCCACAACCCAACCATTTTCCGACCCGGTTTTGATGGGGCAGGGGCAGCGTTGGCTTACCAGTTCAATCGGCAGTTCCGGTTGAGTTTAGCCTATACGGCTGATGACAACCAGGCTAACGTTCCCGAACCTGGACGGGGCATTTTTAATGGCAATAATCTTGCCTTTGCTCAACTCACCTTTAATCCAACTCCTACGATCGAAACGGCTTTCAGTTATGGGCGCAAATACTTCGGCAGCAACACCGGGTTTAACCTAACTGGAGGCACAGGCAGTACTTTTGCCCGGAATCCGTTCCAGCTGAATGCAACGGTCTCCGATAATTTTGGGTTTCAGTTTAACTGGCGAGCTACCCCAAATTTCCAACTGGGTGGTTGGTTTGGTTATACCTTAGCCCATCAAGTGCGTGGAGGTGACAGTAATGCCACGATCTTGAATGGTGCCGTTTTCCTGGCATTTCCCGACTTATTTGCGAAAGGGAATGTTGGTGGGATCGTGGTGGGAGTACCGCCTAAAGCCGTTAGCAACGATTATCGAACGCCAGGAGGAGCCAAGCGCGAAGATCCGGATACTTCACTGCATCTAGAAGCGTTTTATACGTTCCGTGTCACCAATGGAATTAGTATTACACCTGACTTTTATCTCATTACCAAACCCGAACATAATGATGCGAACGAGCCAATTTGGGTGGGTGCTATTCGCACGACTTTCTCGTTCTAAAACCAACGGCTCATTCTGATCAGAAGCCCTAACGGTATAGTCGCTAGGGCTTCTGCTGGTAGAAATCTACCTGCCTGAATCTTCCATAATCAGTAGTATGCACCACCTAATGAACGCCGTTTTATATGGGTGCTGTCTTCGATCACAAATATGTTCGGTGAGAAAAATTCCCACCGAACATATTTAAATAGTTGGAACGACGGACTGGAGTCACAATGGAGGAATGATCTCCAAACTGGTTTACTCCAAGTATATTGATGAATCTACATGGATGAGTCTACGCAGTTACCAGATCCTTATCGGCTAATTTGTCAGCAACGTTGCCTATAAACTAGGCTGACCCAGCCATTTCGTCATGCCAAAACTTAACTTATGCCACAACCCATCGCGGCTCGTGGCACTGAGCTGTAAACTGATTGGCAGGGCGACGTAGACCCAGGTTTTCCCGGAGTGTATTGCCCTCGTATGCTGTCCGGAACAACCCACGTTGCTGCAAAATGGGAACTACTAGGTTGACAAAATCCTCTAATCCAGTCGGTAGAATCGGTGGCATAATATTAAACCCATCTGCCGCCCCATTGTTGAACCACTCCTCCAACTGGTCAGCAATGCTCTCAGGAGTGCCCAGAATCGTGCGATGACCACGGGCAGTCGCTAGCGAGAGATACAATTGCCGTAAGGTCAGCTGACCACGGGTTGCCAAGTCTTTCACCAGTTTCAACCGACTCTTATTATTGTTGGTGTCACTGGGAAGTTCTGGTGCTAGATCATCTAGAGAGTAGTTTGATAGGTCAACACTTTTGTAGTACTGCCGTAATATGTCCCAAGCGACATCGGGATGAATTAAAGATTGCAGGAATTCATACTTCTCCTGAGCTTCAGCTTCTGTCCGCCCAATGATCGGAAATGCCCCTGGCATAATTTTCAGATCATCCGGCGATCGCCCATATTTTGCTAATCGTCCTTTCACATCCGCATAAAATGCCTGAGCATCCTCTAGGGTTTGATTGGCGGTGAAAATTACCTCCGCAGTGCGAGCGGCTAAATCCCGGCCGGCTTCTGAGGCACCTGCCTGCACAATCACGGGATACCCTTGAATTGGACGACCCACATTTAACGGTCCTTTGACTGAGAAATATTTACCTTTGTGGTTCAGCACATGGAGTTTCTCTGGGTCAAAGTAGATACCAGACTCTCGATCGCGGATAAAGGCATCATCATCCCAACTGTCCCACAGTCCTTTCACCACCTCGACAAACTCTTCTGCTCGCTCATACCGCTGGCTATGGTCTGGATGATGCTCTAGGCCAAAATTCGCAGCGGCATTCTCATTGCCCGTGGTTACAACATTCCATCCAGCCCGACCCTGGCTCAAATGATCTAGAGAAGCAAACTTGCGGGCAAGGGTGTAAGGATCTTCATAGGTGGTTGAGGCTGTGGCAATAAAGCCGATATGTTTAGTCACCGCCGATAGAGCGGCAAAGAGAGTCACTGGTTCAAAATGAACTACTTTACCATTGCGAAATTGAGACTCTGGAGTACCGCCCCAAACGCCTGGGCTATCTGCTAGAAAAACAGCATCAAATACCCCCCGTTCGGCTGTCTGCGTAATCTGTTGATAATGTTCCAGATTAAGTCCGGCATCGATTTTAGCCTGAGGGTGCCGCCATGCCGCCACATGGTGTCCTGTCGCTTGAATAAATGCCCCTAAACGAAACTGACGCGTTCTCTTCATAGGTTATTCCTGCGTTGATTTAGTTGATTAATGACATCCAAAAACCACTACAACTTAATCGCCATTAAGCATGATTTTTTGGTTAAAAAATCGTTTTCGTGTTGCCCACGATCGCAATTTAAGTACTCCTCTCCTTAGAGATGGGCTTAAAGGATTGCCGAGTAGCCAAAAAATCTGTTCTCAATCGCTAGCCTGGTTACAGCCGCCGATCGCTAGGGCAATCAAGGGTTAAGTGCGTGACAGCGCTACTGTTTATCCCGTAGTCAGAATTCCACAGGACTTAATCTTGCCAATCCTGCAAAACAGGGATGTGACCCGGCTACTATTCAGCAAAAGCTTATCAGGGATTATATACGAATTGTTAGATGATCTAACAAAAAATAGAAATTGCATCTGCTCTAGCCATGTATCCACAGCAACATCCGTACCGCAGGAAAGTGTAGGCTAATCAGCCGATAGAGATTTTTTCTATTAAGCAATCTATAATTTACTTTAAAAATACGGTTAATCGATAGATATATAGTAGATTAATCTCAGCGTTGCTCGAATCAGAACGCTGTTGGAGTTCGATCGCGCCTGTTACTCCCCTAGGAGAGTGCTATGAATCATTCCCGACTGCCAACTGAGATTAAGCCAGGTCATCCGGCCACTCATCCTGAGGCGAAAGCAGCGTTACGAAAAGCTAAACATCAATCTGGTAAAAGCAATCCATTTCGGGTGTTACTGACCGATTTGCAAGTGATTTATCAGCGTGATCCAGCAGCTCGCAACTGGTTAGAAGTACTTTTTTGTTACCCCGGACTACAAGCGTTATGGTGGTATCGTGTAGCCCATTGGCTTCATGCGATCGGTATACCATTCTTGCCCCGGTTTCTGTCACAACTGAGTCGATGGTTGACTGGAATTGAAATTCATCCGGCGGCTCAAATTGGTCAAGGCGTGTTTATTGACCACGGCATGGGAGTAGTGATTGGTGAAACAGCTGTCGTGGGAGATTACACCTTAATTTATCAGGGTGTCACTCTGGGTGGCACTGGGAAGGAAGGTGGGAAGCGTCATCCGACTTTAGGCGACCATGTGATCGTAGGGGCAGGAGCCAAGGTTTTAGGGAATATTCAACTGGGTGAGCATGTTCGCGTTGGTGCAGGTTCAGTCGTTTTGCGAGATGTCCCTAGCCACTGTACGGTGGTTGGCATTCCCGGACGGATTACTCGGCGGTATGGGTTACAAACTACCGACCTTGCCCATAATGAGCTGCGAGATGTAGAAGCAGAAGTCATCCGAGTTTTATTTGAGCGGGTGAAGACGCTAGAACAGCAGATTGAACAATTGCAAACCCAATTGCCTTTACCCAGCGTTCTGGGTCAGCCATCTCCCCCTTTAAATACGATCGCGACCGCCGATGAGGTGATTAAAGAGTTTCTGGACGGAGCGGGAATTTAAACCGGTTAGGCAAGCCATCTAAAAACTGAAATCCAGCCTAATGTTCTCTAAAAAGAGGTTGATTGCTGAAGCCAGCTATGCGATACTCCTAACTTAGCCACTAATAATACGGTAAATCGGTCGGGTAACCGTAGTTTATTTTTACCTGAGCTAATTGAATCTAATTCACTTCTGTTACCGCAATTACAATGCAAGTTCTTTGGTTTATTCCAACACATGGAGATGGGCGTTACCTGGCAACCGCCATTGGTGGGCGAACAACGGAGTTTGCCTACCTGCGGCAAATTGCTCAAGCGATCGATCACTTAGGTTATACAGGAGCACTATTGCCCACAGGTCGCTCCTGCGAGGATGCCTGGATTATGGCCTCGACTCTGGTTTCCCATACGCAGCGAATGCGGTTTTTGGTCGCTATCCGGCCAGGATTAATGTCTCCAGGAGTAGCGGCTCGGATGGCAGCAACCTTCGATCGCCTGTCGGGTGGTCGCCTGATGGTGAATGTGGTGACGGGTGGCGATCCGGTAGAATTGGCTGGAGATGGCGTTCATCTGAGCCATGACGATCGCTATCGGCTGACGGATGAGTTCTTAACGGTATGGCGGTCGATTTCGAGTGGTGAAACTTCTCAATTCACCGGAGATTATTTGAAGATTCAGGATGGTAAACTGCTGTTTCCACCGGTGCAGAAACCCTATCCACCCCTATGGTTTGGCGGTTCGTCACCCATTGCCCAACAAGTGGCCGCGAAGCATGTCGATGTTTATCTCACCTGGGGAGAGCCACCAGCGCAAGTGGCCGCGAAAATTGCGGCGGTGCGCCAATTAGCAGAAGCGGAAGGACGAACCCTCAAGTTTGGCATCCGGTTACATGTGATCGTGCGCGAAACGACTAGCGCCGCATGGGAGGCAGCCGAGGATTTGATTCGCTACGTGGATGAGTCTGCGATCTCCGCTGCGCAGAACGCCTACTCTCGCATGGACTCGGAAGGTCAGCGGCGGATGACCCAGTTGCATCACGGCAAGCGAGAAGTCCTGGAAATTAGCCCGAATCTATGGGCAGGGATTGGGTTAGTCAGAGGGGGAGCAGGAACAGCATTAGTCGGCGATCCGGATACGGTGGCGGCGCGGATGCAGGAGTATGCCGATTTAGGCATTGACACCTTTATCCTGTCGGGCTATCCCCATTTAGAAGAAGCCTATCGGACCGCCGAACTATTATTTCCCCGATTGCCGCTGGCCAATCAGCCTGTGGTTCAACCGCAGGTAATGTTTAGCCCATTCGGTGAAATTGTGGCGAATGAGGTTGACCCCAAACAGTTAGATACCGAAAAAACAGCCACAACAGTAGATTAATTCAGGCACGAGGTTTGGTGATTATGACGTATATTTTAGCGATCGCGGGTAGCCCTGCCCATCCATCACGTACCTATAGTTTGTTGGAACTTGCAACTCAGCGATTGCAGGCGCAAGGCGTAGAAACAGACGTTATTTCAGTGCGTGATCTTCCGGCTGAAGATTTAGCCTACGGACGGTACGACAGCCCCGCCTTGGCGCAACCCAAAGCGTTAATTGAACGAGCAGACGGGTTAATTATCTCCACTCCAATCTATAAAGCCTCCTACACGGGAGTGTTGAAGGCATTTCTGGATCTGTTGCCCCAGAAGGCATTGCAGGGGAAAGTCGTGCTGCCGATTGCGACCGGGGGCACGATCGCCCATTACTTATCGATTGACTATGCCCTCAAGCCAGTGTTGTCAGAACTGGGAGCGCGTCATTTCATCAGCACGGTCTACGCAATTGATCAACAAGTGCAACGGCAGGAGGATGGTAGGGTGCAACTGGATGCTGAGGTTGAAGAACGGTTGCAGAGTGCTTTGCAAGAGTTAATTAGCGCTGTGAATCTTACCCGCTCTACAGCAAAACAATTGGCTTCAGCGTAGAACCTGAGTGATCGAAACGATCGATCTCTGCAACCTATTGCCTCACTCCGTAATCTTCTATTGGAATAGTGATGATTAATCACCATTATCGATTCTTCAACCGACTACCAATTTGGTTAATTAGTATTACCCTCATCTTTTGCGTTTCCATTCTGAACGCTTGTAGCCCTAACCAGCCAACGGCTGATCGTCCCGATACAATCCGTTTGGACTATGCCTACTACAACCCTGTCAGCCTTGTATTGAAGGAGAAAGGCTGGCTAGAAGACGAGTTAAAGCCAGATAATGTTAAGGTGGAATGGGTATTGAGTCAGGGGAGCAACAAAGCTCTAGAGTTCCTCAATGCTCGTAGTCTTGACTTTGGCTCTACTGCTGGTGCCGCTGCCCTAATTGGTAAAGCGAATGGCAATCCCATCAAGTCCATTTATGTGTATTCCAAGCCAGAATGGACTGCCCTGGTAACGCGAGCAGATTCACCGATTAAAACAGTGGCAGAGCTGAAGGGTAAGAAAGTCGCGGTAACGAGAGGGACTGATCCTTATATCTTTTTGCTGCGATCGCTTGATCAAGTGGGCTTAAGTGAGAAGGATATTGAACTGGTACAACTACAACATGCGGATGGTCGCACCGCTCTAGAGAAAGGAGATGTGGATGCCTGGGCAGGACTCGATCCCCACATGGCAAAAACTGAGGTTGAAAAAGGAGCAAAACTCTTCTTTCGCAATCCAAATTTTAACAGTTATGGAGTGTTGAACGTACGTGATGAGTTTGCCCAAAAGTATCCCAATTATGTGGAACGGGTATTAGTGACGTATGAGAGAGCTCGGCAATGGGCACAGCAGAATCCAGCAGATTTGAAACAAGTGTTGGTACGAGAATCGAAACTTACAGATGCCGTGGCCACTAAACAGTTAGAGCGAACCAATTTATCCAACGCTCAAATTGGTGATAATCAAAAGCAGGTGATTTTGGCAGCAGGTAAGGTGTTGAAAAAGAGTGGTGTGATCAAGGAGAACGTTGATGTGGAACAAACAGTAGCGACATTAATTGATCCCCAGTTCATTACTAAGGTGGCTAGCCGCTAGATTCAGTCATGAGCCAGTCCCAAACCTCTCGACGATCGCGATCGATCACCCACTTTGGCAACCATTTTCAACTAGGAAAAGTT
>DATNPU010000156.1:0-7544 GCA_036703105.1 Microcoleaceae cyanobacterium | reverse complement strand
CGATCGGGGCATCATTACCCTATAGAACCGCATGATGCAGTCATGCTTGTAGAATCAACTCGATTGACTGAGTGACGCAATTTTTTGCCGAAACGCATACAAATGTGTCACATTAAGTTTTAGAAGAGATTTTTCTCTCAGGCGCCAGTATGTGTACCGAGATCTGCCATGTCTTTCTCAACTCTGTCTTCCTCTACCAATAACTCTTCTACCTCGATGCTGAGAGTTCTGGCATCTCGTGATCAATATCAGGCTTGCCATATTCGTCTGCCTGGCGATGATCATCGATTAGCCGCCGTCCTGGTGGATGGTAAATTCTACAGCTTACTGAAGATTGTTAAAGAGCCACAGAAAGCCTTAAAAATCTGCAATCTCATGATTGGTAAAGGCAGACAACTGGTGGTGACTAAAACCACAAAAGGAGTTGCCATCTGGACTCACGAACCGGACGCGATCGTCGAGTCCCGTACCCAGAAACATTTACAAACTCCGCGCTCGACGGCAACGGTCATCCCGGACAGTAGTTTAGAGGTGGCTAGCCAGTATCAGAATTGTTATATCCGGGTGGCGGATCTCGACGATCGTTTAGAGGCAATTCAGTGGAATAACCGATACTACAGCTTATTCAAACTCACTGAAACTCGCCAACAGGCTCTGGAATTCGTGACTAAACTCAAACGTCGAGGCGATGGTGTGGTGATGACCCAGACTAGCCAGGGTTATCGCATTTGGGTCTGGGAACCGGATGCTCGTCCAGCCTTGTAGGAGTCGAGAGCCTGGCCACAGGCTTTGCAGAAACGGGCATCGGCATCATGAAAGGCTAACCCACATTGAGTACAGGCAATCTCGACCTGGTTTGCCGTTTTCACCAGCCGCTTGATTAAATCACCGAGTTGCCAGGGAATTAAGGCAATTCCAGTCAGGATCATCAGAATGGTGAGAAACCGCCCTGTTTCGGAAACGGGGGTAACATCGCCAAACCCAACGGTGGTCATAGTCGCCACTGAGAAGTAAACGGCATCTAGAAAGGTGCCAAAGGCGCCGGCATTTTTCGGATGTTCGACCTGATAAATCAGCCCGGAGAACACAAAAATGATAATAAATAGTGTGAGTAAAATCCGGGCCACGATCGCACTGTCTTCGCGACTGACATAACCCACGATCGTTTTACCTTCGATGAACCGCAGCAACCGGAGAATGCGGAACCAGCGAAAGACGCGAATAAAGGTGGTATCCAATGCTCCTATGAAAAATGGCAACACGGCCAATAAATCAATGATCGAGTAAAGATTAACCAGGTGGCGGAGTTTGTTGTCAGCGCACCAGAGTCGCAGCAAATACTCGATCGCGAAGATCAGTAGAATGGCCTGATTAATCCAATCCAGCGCCAAGTGAATCGTGCTGGGTAAGGTGTAGGTTTGCGCTACAAAAATGGCTGATGATAGCAACACCAAGGCCGTGATCAGGATATCAACCGCCCGGCCTCCCGGTGTATCAATATCATTCAGGTAAAACCCGATTTTCTCTCGTATCGACATGAATTGATTAACGCCCCAATTTGTTGGGAATCCCTTCACAACCCCCGGGAATGGTACGCCGAGTTTTGGCTCCACCCCAAGCACAGCAGTAATAACGCTGGTCGTCTGCTAGTTGCAAGGCTCCGGTAAAATCAGCCCCTTCGATTACGGCTCCGGTATGATTCCCCCGCTGGTAGTCTGGGGGTTCAGTGCGGCTCCGGGGCGTGGCATCCTGAGCTTTGCCATAGAAAAACTTGACTCCATTCAGGTCGGCGCCCTGCAAATTGACATCACATAAAATTGTGCGGGCTAAATTGGCTTTGACTAAATCACACCGACTCAGGTCTGCCCGAATCAGATTGGCATCACTTAAGTCAGTCCAGCGCAGATCGGTACCCGATAGATCGGCCCCAGCCAGCATCACGCCCAAGTCAATCACCCGTACTCCATACAACCGATCTTCTGCATAGCCACCTGTGCCATCAAAAATCGCTCGGCCTAATCGCCGATCTCGTTTCAGCGGCGTAAGTAAGCGGGCCCGACTGAGAAAGCGGATAATTTTGGCTTTACCACCCGCATCAACACTGCTCATAATGGCAGCGGTTCGGGCTTCTGCGATCGCGCGTTCTTGGGGCCAGTCCTCTAATAAGCCTTCTTCGTCTAAAACCAGATCAGATACGCCTTGAAAGTAGGTATCGATCGTTTGTTGTTGCGTAATCGTCTTTTGTTGGATCGTCAGATCTTTGGAAATAATATATTGTCGCCAGGCAATGTACACCGCTAGGACGGCAATCAAAATTTGTCCGAGTGCCCCTAAGACATCGCCTAATGCACCGACCACGTCCCAATCTAAGGGGCCAAGTGTGCGTCCCAACCAGTTATAAAACCCGAGGAACTTCAGCAAGCCCAGCATGGCAATTAGACCGCATGTGCTGCCCAGTAAAATGCCTTGTTCCTGGGAGGGAATCGTGTCTAGAAACTGGCGGAAAGGCAACCAGAGCATTTGCAAGGAAATCAGCAAAGCGACTACAGAGCCAGCCAACCCTAGCCAAACGCTGTTCAGCTCTAGGCCAATGAACATAATCCCGATCGCCACTAGCAAGATCAGCGATCGCGGAGCCTGACTATTAGTAGGTAATCGTCCAACTTCAGGATTTGTGGCTAAAGCATGCCGCAGCAATCGGCTTTGCAGCCGGGAAGCCATTTTTTCCGAAGTCAGAACTGATTCCTCTTCGGGAGGCAGAGGCATGGATGGGGGGCGGGGTTGTCCGTTATCATCGCCACGAGTGAGGCCGTTTCCGGTAACAGCAGGGGTGGCCGCTTGATTCGCTCCCGGGGCCGCCGATTCCGAAGAACCCGGCTCCGGCAAGTTAGGGTTTGAAGCCATGCGTATTTGATCAGGCAAATGGGAGAGTGTATGCCCTATCTTAGCCTTTCATTCGCGTCTCTCTCCCTCCAAAGTTTAGGGTGACGAACCGACTAAAGATAGCCGGGGATTGATAACCAGCTTGTGGTCAATGGTTTGGTATAGACCGCCATATAAATTTCGTCTAAGAAAAAATGGGTCACACAGTTTTGAGTGGATCTGGGCACTATAAGGACATCTGTTCAGAAATTTCACTGAAATGTTTACTTCAGGAGTTTTACGGGTCTGGAGCCGATCGTTCTCTCACTTAGAAGTCCCCCCGGTGACGGTAAATCGGGCTAACCACGATCGATGACAACTAACCGAGAGGATTCTGAGCAGGGGCGCTGGATGAAACGGGTATGCTAGATTTTTTGCAAGTTCTATTAAACTCCCATACATTTATTCCGCATGGGCATTGCTACTTGTGGAAACCCGGTTTAGTTGGGTTGCATGTGGTAGCTGATAGCCTGATTGCTCTTGCCTATTTCTCCATTCCTTTAGCTCTTCTCTATTTCATTCATGAACGCCGGGATGTTCCCTTTAATGGCATCTTGCTCCTGTTTAGTGCCTTCATCGTCAGTTGTGGTACGACCCATTTATTTGAAGTTTGGACGCTTTGGCATCCGGCCTACTGGCTATCAGGACTGAGCAAAGCCATTACAGCCTTCGTGTCTCTGTATGCGGCGATCACACTGGTAGCATTAATTCCCAAGGCGCTTGAATTCCCGAATTTGGCAGCCACGAATCAAGCCCTAGCCGCAGAAATTGCGGAGCGGCAGAAAACAGAAACCGCCTTGCGGGAAAGTGAGGCTCGGTTTCAAGCCTTTATGAACAATAGCCCCACCGCTTCCTGGATTACGGATGAGCTGGGGCAACTGGTTTATATTAGTCAGACCTATTCGCAAGTCTTTCAGATTCCAGCTGATTATGTACCCCAAAAAACGGACTTGACCCTATATCCGTCTGAATTGCGGCAACAATATCTGCAAAACATTCAACAAGTAGTACAAACCCGACAGGTGATACAGGCGATCGAATTAGCGCCGACTCATGATGGCACGATCGGGCAATTTCTGGTCTACAAGTTTCCGATCGAAACCTTATCTGGCCAATGTTTGGTGGGAGGAGTTGCGATCGATATCACCGATCGGATTCGGGCAGAACAGGCACTTCAGCGATTGAATCAGGAGCTTGAAGCCAGAATTGAACAGCGCACCACAGCCTTACGCGAGAGTCAGGCTCAATTATTAGTTACTACCAGTTTGCAACAGGCCATTCTGGATGGGACAGACTATTCGATCATTTCTACGAATCCGCATGGCATCATTCAAACCTTCAATGCGGCGGCCCAAAAAATGTTAGGGTATGCGGCCAGTGACGTTGTGGGTCGAGTGACGCCAGCGTTGATCCATGATCCAGAGGAAATTCAGCAACAGGCCGATCGGCTCTCAACTGAATTGAACACAACTATCTCACCCAACTTTGCGGTGTTTGTGGCTCAGGCTCAGCACGATACTACAAACGAAGCAGAATGGACATACATTCGTAAAGATGGCTCTCGTTTTCCAGTGTCGCTATCCATTACAGCGTTACGGGATGCTGCCGATCAGGTCATTGGGTTTCTAGGGATTGCCAAAGATATTACGCAGCAAAAGCAACTAGAAGCCCAGGCCCGCAAAAATGCCGCTCACCTGGCCGCCGCTCAACGTATTGCCCAGCTTGGTAGTTGGGAGTTCGATCTACAAACCCAGGAGATCATCTGGTCGGAAGAAGTCTTTCATCTATTTGGTCGCGATTTAGCCGCTGGCAATCCAACATTTACCGAGGTGCAACAAGCGATTCACCCCGACGATCGTGTACAGCATGCTCAGACCGTACAGCAAGCCATTGCCACCCAACAATCCTATGAAATTGAATTTCGGATTTACCATACCGATGGAGAGTTGCATTACTTGCAGGGGCGGGGCGAGCCGGTTTTGAATGCGGAAGGGACGTTAGTCCGACTCGTTGGTACGATTCTGAATATTACCGATCGTAAATATAACGAAGCTGCGCTCCAAACTCTTTCGAATCGGTTGACGTTGGCTCTCAAGTCTGGGGCGATCGGGACATGGGATTGGGACACGATTCATGAGGCTGAATGGGACGATCGCATGTATGAACTGTATGGCTTGCAACAGCTCCAACGGGCTGCCACCTATCAGGACTGGGTGAATTTGATTCATCCTGGCGATCGGGCTAATTCGGAAGCGGCCTTGCAAGAGGCAATCCAGGGTACCCGAGAATTTGATATTGAATTTCGGATTATTCGGCCTGATGGAGCACTGCGATTTATTAAAGCGTCTGCCCTTGTCCAATGGAATCCGCAGGGGCAACCAACTCGGATGGTAGGAATTAATTACGACATTACGGAACGCAAACAAACTGAAGCCCAACTCCGGCAAACGAACGAACAACTGGCGCAAACCAATGTGGAATTAGCCCGAGCGACTCGGTTGAAAGATGAGTTTTTGGCCAACATGAGTCATGAACTCCGGACGCCGCTGAATGCCATTTTAGGATTGTCGGAAGGTCTTCAGGATCAAGTATTCGGTCCTCTTAATGCTCGCCAAATCAAAGTCTTAGGCACGATCGAGGATAGCGGACGACATTTACTGGAACTGATTAATGACATTTTAGATCTATCCAAAATTGAATCTGGCAAACTCGAATTGCATTTTGGCCCTGTGCCTATCCGGAGTTTGTGTGATGCTAGCCTCGCCTTTGTCAAAGAGATGGCATTGAAGAAAAATATTCAGATTAGTACCCAAATTCCTGATGATTTGAGCGCAATTCGAGCCGATGATCGCCGACTACGACAAGTTTTGATCAACCTACTGAGCAATGCTGTTAAATTTACTCCGACATCCGGTTCTATCCACTTAGAAGTCTACTCGGAACCGTTTGTGCCAGTTGACTATGCCTCTATTCCTGCCTCTCTATTATCCTTATCTCCTCCTACCCACTCTCTCTGTTTCGCCATTACTGATACGGGCATTGGAATTGCTCCTGAAGATATTGGCAAACTCTTCCAAACATTTGTACAAATTGATAGTAGTTTGAATCGTCAATATGCGGGTACCGGGTTGGGGCTAGCATTGGTGAAACGAATTGTCACCTTACATGGCGGCACTATTGCTGTTAAAAGTGCGTTAGGGGAGGGAAGTTGTTTTACTGTCTCTATTCCCTACGTGATAAACAAAAAAGTGGCTCAGTCAGAAACATCCATGCCGCTCTTTACTTCTCTACCCCTGGAGAATCATTCAGTGGCCATTACGACTGGTTCTGTTTCAGCCGCAGATCAAATTGCCCGCTATCTGAGTGATTTTGGTATGAAGCCCCAGCCCAACTCTCAGCCACCGCTGATTTTGCTCGTAGAGGACAATCAAGCAAATACGGATACGATCTCCTGCTATCTCGAAACTCGAGGCTATCGGTTGATCTTGGCGACTAACGGGCAGGAAGCTATTGATTTGGTGCAGTCTCAACTGCCAGATTTAATTTTAATGGATATCCAGATGCCGGGGATGGATGGGTTAGAGGCAATCCAGCACATCCGTGCCAATGGTCAGGCTCAGGTTCCAATCATTGCTCTTACAGCTTTGGCCATGTCCGGCGATCGAGAAAAATGTTTGGCAGCTGGAGCAACGGAATATTTAACGAAACCAATTAAGCTGAAACAACTTGCTGTAACGATTCAACATCTTTTGTTGCCCAGGAGTGAAATGTTGCCATGAATACTCAAGCATCAGTTTTAGTCATTGATGACGAACCTGATAATTTTGATGTGATTGAAACCCTACTGCATGATAACGGCTACCAGATTCACTATGCTCCTAATGGTCAAAGAGCAATTAATTGTTTACCAAGTTTTCAGCCAGATGTAATTTTGCTCGATGTCATGATGCCCGATATTGATGGGATCCAAGTCTGCCGACAAATTAAAGCAGATCCCCAATGGCAAAGCGTTCCAATTATTATGGTGACAGCATTAACAGCCAAAGAAGATTTGGCTCGGTGTTTAGCGGCCGGAGCAGATGATTTTATCAGTAAACCTGTGAATGGAGTAGAGCTGCGGGCACGAGTGCACTCCATGTTACGGATTAAGCGGCAGTATGATAATGTGCAAACGCTGCTGGGACTGCGGGAAGATATGGTGAATATGTTGGTGCATGATCTACGCAATCCTTTGTCCAGCATTTTGTTGGCAACGCATATTCTGAAAGTTCCAGGATTTTCGATCGACAAGCAACAGGAAAAAATTGAGCATATTGCGATCGCAGCGACTCAAATGGAAGCGATGATCGATAGCTTGTTGATCATGGCAAAGTTGGAATCGGGCAAGCTGATCTTGAATTATACCGATGTTGATCTGTTCGCGGTTTGTAATTCGGCCCTAGCGAATGCGGAAGCGATCGCGGCTCAAAAGCACCTGAGCTTGCTCAGTGAGTTGCCTGAACCTGGCGGCATGATCCAGGTCGATGTCAGCATTTTGCGGCGAGTCTTGGATAATTTGCTGTCTAATGCCGTTAAGTTTTCTCCGTCTTATGGTCAGGTGATGCTGCGGGCAGAATATTTGC
>DATNPU010000150.1:0-3258 GCA_036703105.1 Microcoleaceae cyanobacterium | reverse complement strand
GTTGCCGATGCAGGAACTCAATATTGGCGGTGGTCTGGGAATTCGCTATGTCGAATCCGATGATCCACCCAGTATTGATGAGTGGGTGAAGACCGTGGCAACCGCGATCGTGGCAGCTTGTCAGGAGCAAAATGTTCCCCTGCCTAAACTATTGAGTGAACCCGGACGATCGTTAATTGGTTCCGCCTGTGTGACGGCATACACGATCGGCAGTCATAAAGAAGTGCCCGAAATCCGTACCTATGTCAGTGTAGATGGTGGAATGTCGGATAACCCACGCCCGATTACCTACCAATCGGTTTACCGGGCGGTAGTGGCAAACCGGATGTCAGCAACCATGACTGAGCGGGTAACGATCGCTGGAAAACACTGTGAATCTGGCGACATCCTAATTAAGGAAGCCACCTTACCAACCACCCAACCAGGCGATACACTGGTGGTCATGGCGACGGGAGCCTACAACTATAGTATGTCGTCCAACTACAACCGTATTCCGCGTCCTGCCGGAGTTGTTGTCAATCAAGGTGAGGCCAACTTAATTCTGCAACGGGAAACTTACCACGACTTAGTGCGTCAAGATCGGTTGCCAGAACGGCTCCAACCCCCAGCAGTTGAAGCGTAATGTCGCTGATTGCCATATCAGCATCTACTAGAGTCAAAGTTGCAAAGCACAGGGTTGATCCAGATCGATGGGATATTTATGGAGGCAATTGCTGGCAGATCCTGGCTGGATACAGTTCCTATTGCCTCTGACGAATTCCGATCCGACATCGTCTTGGGAGTCACTGCTCCTACTTTGGGAACGCACCCGACGACTGGTCGATGTCGGATTGGTCATCGCCCTGACTTATATGATGCTGGTAATCATTGGAGAGCGCCGGACCTTATGGATGGTGCGGGGCTTCATCCTCTTGATGCTAGCGGCTGCCGTTAGTACACGGGTCAGACTAGATTTACTCAGTTTTGTTCTAAGTAATCTAGTGATTGGTTCAGCCGTGGCTATGGCGTTTATTCTGCAATCAGAGTTCCGCCGATTTTTAGAACAATTGGGACGGGGACAAATCATCCAACTTCTGCAACCGTATCGAGCCAGCCCGCATAAGTCCAGTAGCGTCACCGATGAGATTGTGGATGCCGTGAAAGAGCTGTCCCAAAACCGCACTGGGGCATTGCTGATTATTGAAACGGGTAGCCCGATCGATGAACGAGATTTTTCCGTACCCGGAGTGCGGTTAAATGCGGAAGTCTCAAAGGAATTGATTCAAACCATTTTTCAAACGACAACACTGTTACACGATGGTGCAGTGTTAGTTCGGGATTCGCGGTTGATGGCCGCAGGCGTCATTCTGCCATTATCTGAGCGGACAGCCTCTCGGCAGTTAGGCACCCGCCATCGAGCCGCTATGGGAATTACGGAGCGAGTAGAGAATTGTATTTGTGTCGTCGTTTCCGAGGAAACGGGATCAATTTCGCTAGCAGAACGGGGTACATTAAATCGTCCGTTGACTAGCAGTAAACTGAAGGAACTTTTGGAAGCCCGATTATCGCAGTCGGTCGATCGGGAAGCCGTTGCCCCAGACCTCCGGACCTTAAGTCGTCAAATTGGCGCTAAAGTTTGGATGGTCACAGCACGATTGTTCGATCGACAAAAACGTAAAAGTTAAGTAAAGACACGATAATTCCTGCCGGAATTCCATCGGACGCGGGTGCTTTTGCATTAGAACAGGATGGAGGGCTGTTTCATGTCACTCACCGACCTGACCTGAGCAGCACCACTATGGTTGTTGCTAGTCTAGGGTCTATTTGCTGACGACCACTTTGTGTCTACTGCCGATTTGACCTGCTACCCCTTGTACTGTTTCAACTGTCAGCTTCTCTGGAGACAACATGACTGCGAAGCCAATCATCTTGCAAGAGCTACCGGCGGATCTACTGCGAGAACGCCTGCCTCAGCATGTGGCTGTGATTATGGATGGCAATGGTCGTTGGGCAAAAAAACGGGGTATGCCACGCATCATGGGACATCGACGGGGGGTTGATGTCCTAAAGGATTTGCTCCGCTGCTGCCGCGACTGGGGGATTAAAGCCTTAACCGCCTATGCCTTTTCCACCGAAAATTGGGGCAGACCTACGGAAGAAGTCGAATTTCTCATGACGTTATTCGAGCGGGTACTACGACAAGAACTGCGGGAAATGATGCAGGAAAATGTCCAAATCCGCTTTGTGGGCAATCTAGCCGCCTTGCCCCGATCGCTACAGGACGAAATTGAGCGATCGGTAGCGGCAACCAGCCAAAACCAGGGGATTCAATTTACGATCGCGACCAACTACGGGGGACGGCAAGAAATTTTGCAGGCCTGTCGAGCGATCGCGGCCAAAGTGCAACAAGGGTTGATCGACCCAGAGCAAATTGATGAAGCCCTATTCGAGCGACATTTGTATACCGCCGGAATTTGTGATCCCGATTTACTGATTCGTACCAGTGGTGAGATGCGAGTCAGTAACTTTTTGCTGTGGCAGGTGGCCTACTCAGAACTCTATGTCACCGATACTCTGTGGCCAGACTTCGATCGCAAAGCCTTTCACCAAGCCTTAACGGCCTATCAACAACGAGAACGCCGATTTGGCAAAGTTTAGGTTAATTTGGTTACGGGCCAGCAAAAATTGCGTCTTCAATATCCTGGCGGCTGAGCGAATATTTGAACGATCGCTGCACCGCCCGAGCACGATCGCCAAACTCAAAGTAGCGCACCGTTAGTTGGTCAGTATCCAACATCAGTTCGGCTTTCCAGCCAGGTTGGTCGAGATACCAGCAGTGCAACTCAGTTTTGTCCTGCTGACATCCTTTGGTAATTAACCATTGCTCAATGTCATGGAGCGGATGGTTGTATAGCGGAGTGTCAGCCGGGGGAAGTGTCATGGATCGAGTAGATTGCATTCAGGTAAGAATTGAAGGACTTAATTCAACCACGCTAGCAGCATTGCTGGAACAATGGGTGTGATAGCATCTCCACGCGTCAGTCCAATTGCGATCGCTAGCACTAAACACCCAATAAACGTTAACGCCAGAATGAATAAAGCAAAGATTTCGCCTGGGGATAACGGGCGATCGGTCGGATCCAGATAAGCCGACGATGGGTAAGACCGAGAGGTTGCCGGAGGATGATGCAAGCTAGGCAACGGTTGAATGACCGGAACCCGAGAATACCCGATCGTGCGATCGTACGCAATCCGGCGTTCAGGTTGACTTAAGGTCGC
>DATNPU010000146.1:0-7060 GCA_036703105.1 Microcoleaceae cyanobacterium | reverse complement strand
TGCTGCTTCAGACTGAGGTAGACATCGCGGGAATAGCCAATATATTGCAATCCCTTACCCTGATCAAAAATGGCGTAAACTCCGACCTTACCTTGGAATTGCTCTGGCAACTGCCCGTGTGTATCCACATAAGGGAGAAAGTCCAGACTAGCGAGAGGGGATAGCTCAGTATCAGACATCTAATTCACTCGGCGATACACGGCACAAAGACGGCTAGGCTGAAAAATTTTTGCCTGGAACATAAAGTTCGGCGGCACGTTAATAATCAGATGATCCTCAGAGGCATGGAATTTCTCAAACTCTGATGGCATACCCTTCGGCGTTACCGTACTGTAAGGCACTGGCTGAAATAATAGCTCTGTAAATTCAATTTGTGACCAGTTAGCCTGCTGCGCTACTTGCTGAAGAAACGCTTCTCCAGTTAGTAGCGCAAATAAAGCAGCTTTCGCCTCTGGCTGAAGGGTAAAACTGCTGTCAAAGTTTTCAATTATTTTTAGTCCCATGAGATCCAGTAAAAAGGAGAGGGTATTACTGTCGCTGTATCGTTACCGTCTAGAGAGTTATGACTGTGAGGGTGGACTCGCTTCTGGCACTGCTTGCCCAATCCGAGGCTCCGTACCTGCCAACAGGCGTTGAATATTCGATCGATGTCGCAGAATTACATACACTCCACCCGCTAGCCCAAATAGCAAATAGGGGAGTGGTTGACCTGTGGCATACATCAGCCCAGAAACCGCGATCGCCCCCATGATCGAACTGAGCGAGACAATCCGGGTGACAGCCAGGACGAGTAAAAATACGCCAAAGGTTCCCAGCCCAACCAGCCAATTTAAGGTCAACAGCACTCCCAAACTGGTGGCCACCGACTTTCCACCCGTGAAGTTGAGAAAAATCGATTTACTATGGCCCAGAACAACTAACAGTCCGGCAAAAGTAGCCATCCAGGGTAGCCATATCGCTAAATCAATATCACTGGGAGCTAGCGATCGCACACTCTCTAAGATATACAGCCATTTCACGAGAGCGATCGCCGCTACCCCTTTTAAGATATCGGTCAACAATACAATCAATGCGGGAACCTTGCCCAGGGTGCGCAAGACATTCGTGGCCCCAGTTGAACCAGATCCATGCTCTCGGATATCAATGCCCTTCAGTAACCGTCCGGCCCAATAGCCAGGAGGAATCGAACCCAGTAGATAGGCGATTAGTAACAGAAGTCCATTCAGAGTGAGCCAGAGAGCCATAGATCCTGCAAGTTAGAGTGAAGAACGAACCACCTGGAAGACATGATCTCGCGATCGAATGACGATCGCAAATCTAGCATCAGGCTACTAGCCATTATCCAGGTTTTCGCAACCCACTCCAATCACTCTAACTTGCTAATTAGTAGCTATAGGAAGAATAGCTTGGGGTTTGTGGATTGGGGGCAAATGCCAGCCACAACGGGAATTGCAGCATTGATAGACTAATTTGATCCTCGGTTTCATCGACCAAAATCAGCGGCATCAAGCCATCTTTGACTAAGCGATCGGCTTTCTGCGCCAATACATCTGGGTCTTCAAATAATGCCACTCCCCGATCGGGGCCAAAGTCGCTGCGGGTAATTCCCAGGCAATCCTGTAAGCCACGTCGCCATTCTCCTAAGCGCTCAGGCGACTGGGCCAACACCAGTACCCGTAGCCGATCTTCGTATAGTGACCACAACACAGAGACGATCGCGGAAGCCAGCAAAATATTCTGGAGGCGGCTGCCCATTGTGCGAATCGCGCCCCGTCCACCCTGCGTGAAAAACCAATTCGACACTCGCTCAGCATGAACTGGCTCAAAGGTACGCCGTAACTGCCAAGCGGGGCCATAGTAATCTGGACGATTACGATATTGATCCAACAAGCTACGAATCAGCTTTGTCTGATCCTGAAAGCTTTGTTCGGCAAATCGGGGACTACCGGACTTAGAAGCTTGTACTTCAGTCACGATAGTAGGTTGCTCGAAGCCTTTGCCGGGTTTCGGTAAATCAAGCTGTTCTGCTGCCAGTGCAAGATCTTGGAGGCTACCAACCAGGTAATCTTTGAAACTTTGTACCCGAATGGCTAAATCTTGGGAAACTCCGGCAAAGGTGGTGCGCATTTCGGTACGAATCCGTTCTTGCCGCCGTTCCAATTGTTCCACGCTGATCTGGAGTTCTTGTTTCCGTTTTTCCAGTTCACGTAAGCCGGACTGCACCATATTCCCGATCGTCATTTGGGTAGCAGTCATTTGCTCACGTAGCTGGGCCAGGCTGGTTTCCGATCGGGCAATTTCCTGCTTCAACGCTTGCTCTTGTTGTTGCAGTTCAGCAATTCGCTGTTCCAAGACGGGAATCAAGGTTAACTGCCCCATTTGGGCCGTAGGTTGCGGCTCACCAGGCTGTTCGATCGCGGCCGTAGATTCCTCTTCTCGTAGCACTTCCGCCGATGCAGCTTGAATTCCCAATGGGGATTCAGAATCCAATGCTGCTGTTGCTGTTATCTCGGTTTCAGACAACTCTACTGGTGCAGGTTCGGTTAGCATGGCTTCTGCCAGATTGGATTGTTCCTTCAAGTGTTCTGCTACTGAGGTTTCAGATACGGGTGGCATAGCAGGAGTGTCTGTAGGAAGGTCTCCCAAGGTAGCGGCTGAATTATCCATTGGCTCTGCGGTAGGGAATTCGTCTGAAGTCATAACCAGGGTACTTCGTTATTTGTATTCAGTATCAGTTAGGAATTGCAGCATACACGGAAACGCCGTTAAGCCGATGTTCGGATTTTGGGACACCGAGCTTCTAGACACTGCCGAAGCATCGTCGGATCAAACAAAATTGGCAAGAAGTGGATACTTTTGACTTCTTTGAAATAAAACAGGATAGGCACAGGCGACCAAAAAATCTCCCAGTTCTGCCAGTCCCGATAGGGGAACCGCCGGATTAGTGTATCCCCCCGATAAACATCCAGATCGGTGGGGGTCAAACGTAGCCTCAAGGTCACGGTTTGCAACAACAAAAATCCACCAAACACCCCGATCGCTAAACTAACCCAGATTTGAACTAGGAGTAAGGGAATGGCCAGGCCAATCAGGGCAAGCGCTAACGTATAGCTAGGCGCTAATTCGATAGTGTCAGTGGATGACGGCGAGGAGGCAGAGGCTGTCATGACGGCGCGAGGGTTCACATTTGTTTACCACTCTATTCTATCGGCTTGGGTCTATTGAAGTGATTCGTTGCTTCAGGCGCATCTGTCCTAGAACCCATGATCGAGGATATTCAGCCTAGAACAGCGTCAACCTGGCTGTATCAATGCTTGTTATTGTCCAGTTAAGCGATCGAGGTAAGTAATTTGGCGATCGCTGTGAGTTTGGCGATCAACATGCTCTAATGCCAAAGCACAGAGATCAAAAGAGCCATATAAATCGTGCATGATCAACGCTATTTTTAACAGCTGTGCGGAGGTGAGATCAGCAAAGCCAGTGAATTTTTTCACATAAACGGCATCACCCCAAAGCAGTTGATTTAAGCCAGCAAAAATGTCGTTATTGACTAATAAGGGCTTAAATGTCCGGTGAATTAATGGTTTTAAGGAGTGAAGATAAAATCCATTGGCTCGTAATAGTTGATCTAATTCCGCAAATAATGGTTGGTCTTGATAGAACGGCACAAATTGTACTTCTGTATGGATCACCAAGGTTTGCTGTAGCCGTTGGGTAGCGTGCTTCAGGATGGCAAGTTCCCCCCCTTGCACATCTAATTTGAGGTAGTCGATCGCAGTAATTTCGCTAACATCATCCAGCCTATAAGTAGACACTGGTTCCTGACGAACGATCTGGCTCCACTGATCGAATCCATAAAAATGTTCCAGAATTTCGCGATCGGGCATCAGGAGAGAAGTCATTCCTGGAGCCTGACAAATATTTAGTATGCCATCCTGACCATCCCCGATCGCATAAGGTAGCACCGTCAAGCCGGGAAAGAGATTGGCCTGAAGCGCTTGAAATTGCTCTGGATTAGGTTCAAAGCTGACCACCCGCGCCTTACCTAACGGAATTAAGGCCTGGTAGGGTGGCTCACCATCGATCGGACTGGCACCGATATCAACGACATCAATGGTTGGGATATCCGTAAACAGGTCACTTAACGAAAAGCTCATAGTTAGGCCAGCTTACTTTTCGGTCAAGGTCCAGGAACCATCCCAATCATCGCTAGGTGGGTTTTGCAACCAATATTGGCAGCGATCCATATGTAAGAGTGTCGCTTTGTCGTGACTGTCGATATCTTCTAGAATGGCCGCAAACTCATTAATCGCTTTACGGAATTTGCGATCGCGATAATAGTGCAAGCCTTCATGATAAAGATGAATTTTTTGCTTGAGTTCAGACCCAATATCTACCGATTTCAGTTCGACTAACTCATAAATGGCGACCGGTTTATTCTTGCCCTTGACTTTGATGTAATCGAGTTCTCGGACCCAAATGCGATCGGCACAGGGTTTATACGTGCTCTCGCTAATCACAATATCAGTCCCATACTGTTTGCTGGCACTTTCTAACCGGGAACCCAAATTCACGCCATCCCCGATCGCAGTAAACTCCATTCGTTTACTAGAGCCGATATTACCGCTAATCACTTCATCGGAGTTAATCCCAATCCCCACCCGAATCGGTTCATAATTTTGGCGCGTCCGTTCTTCGTTAAATGCAGACAGTCGGTGACGCATTTCTACAGCGGTCTGAACCGCTTTCCATTCATGATCCTCTAATGGTAGCGGCGAACCAAACACCGCCATAATCGCATCACCAATGTATTTATCCAGAGTACCTTCGTAGGTAAAGACTGCATCCACCATCGACTCAAAATACTTGTTCAGCATTTCGACGACTTCTTCTGCTGTCAGACTTTCAGTAATTGTCGTGTAACTGCGGATATCGGAAAACAGAACTGACACCTTCTTACGATCGCCGCCCATCTTGGCTGCATCTGGATTTTCAAACAACTGTTTGGCGACCGCCTCACTCATATAGCGAGACATGGTATTTTTCAACCGTTTCTCAGCACTGACATCTTCCATCACGACCAGCGCCCCAGAAACCCTCGTCTCATCGTTAGCATCGCTAATGGTGTTAATCGAAAGGTTAATGCTATGTTGCTCTATCCCTTTAGCAGACTGAAGCGTTTGATCCGGATAGTACTGGTGGCGGCTTTTATCATCTTTTGCCTCCAACGCCATATTAAACCAACGGCTAAAATCGCTTTTCTCTAACTGGATCAGTTCCCGCACCGGCTGCGTTTCTAAGGGATCTGTATCAGCAAAGCCCAACAGCTTTTTAGCACTTTCATTGGCTGCAATAATATTGCCATTTTTATCGGTGGAGATAACACCATTAGACAGCGATCGCAGAATATCGCGTTGCATTTGCTCCTGCTGCTTCACCGTTTGGAACAGTTTGGCATTCTTTAGAGCGACCCCAGCCTGAATGTTGAAGGCCTCCATAAATTCCTGGTCACTCCGGTTAAAACTAGCTTTCCAACATTCGGGGGCTTGGGGCCAGTCTGCCGGGTCATAGATGGGATGCTCACCCTGTTTCTTTTTATTGACTAATTGGGTGACACCAATCAATTCGCCATCCGCTAGAACGGGCATACATAACAAGCTACACGTGCGATAGCCACTGCTCTGATCCGTTTTCTTAGCAATTTCTGCCCCTTCATGGGAGTAGAGGTCAAAGGGAATATTTAACACCTCGCCGGATGCAGCGACTTGTCCAGCAAACCCCACGCCCACGGGAAACCGTAACTCCCTGAGAGAACCATCGGCAATCACGATCTTGGTCCAAATTTCATTGCGATCGTGATCAATCAGCCACAGGGTACTGCGATCGGCATTCATCAATTGCTTCGCCTCTTCCATCACCCGTTTTAGGGTTTCATCCAGGTCGAGGCTACTCTTACTCAGAGATTCTGTCGCCTTAATTAAGGCATTGGCCGCTCGTTGCTTCTGCGTTGCAATATAAAACGATTTTGAGGACTGTAGGATCAACCGAATTGAGGGCGCAAACTCGTGGAAAACATTCTCATCATCACTGGTGAACCCCGCGAGATCGATCTTTTCATCGAGGGGTGTGGTGGGTTCAGAATTGGGTTTGAGTTTATTAATCAGTTGTACGACTGCGACTAGATCACCCGCTTCATTCAGCAGAGGCATCGCTAGCATCGTGTAGGTCCGATAGTTGTTCTTTTTGTCTAGCTGTTTAGCTGGCCCCGATCGCGGATCGTCATAAAAATCATAGGCAATATTGACCGCTCGCTTCCAGGTAGCCACTTCACCAGCAATTCCTTTATCCGCCGGAATCCGAATCTCAACGGTACCACCGCCTTTGCCCTGAGCCACTGTGGTGTAGAGTTCGTTCTTTTCCTCGTCAATCAAAAAGATGGTGGCGCGATCGGCATTCAGCAGTTCCCCAGTCTTGAAGGTGATAGAGCTGAGCATTTCTTCCAATACTGATTCAAACCCTTGCACATCCAGCATGGATAGGGTTTGATTCACAACCTTCAGTTTTTCCTCAACGTCACTAACGACTTCCTTAAAGGTATCTTTCTTGAGAGGAGCTAGAAACGAGGAAAAGCTGCCCTTAGCTCCAGTAGAAGTGACGAGATCTCCCCCGCGGCTAGCAGAATCTTGGTGGCGAACAACCGGTTCGGGACTAGACAGGCTATCTGACGAAGCCTCAATCACCACTTCCACATCAACCGTCTGAATCGTTGACACCGATTGGCCACCAGACATCTTAATTGTCTTATGAGAAATTTCGGTGACAGAATCTCGCTGATTTTGCTCAGGCAGAGGCGATGATGGGGCTGTCATAGTAGTTACACGGGGATAAAAGTTAAGTAGTACAGAAGAAACTCTAACCTGAACAATTCCTATTGGCAGGAATTGCAACTAGAGAAGAGAATACTAGACCTCGGATAGATGTCATCTGAGTTTGTAGGGCCTGCCTAAGAGCCTAACTGAAAACTCACCTAACTGGATCCGTCATTCATGATCAATCTGCG
>DATNPU010000140.1:0-11413 GCA_036703105.1 Microcoleaceae cyanobacterium | reverse complement strand
CAGAAACGTCGCCAACTGCTCGATCGCATGGTCTAACGCTTCCTCATCTTCCCCATCTTCCTCATCTCCCCCATCTTCCTCATCTCCCCCATCTCCCCCATCTTCCCTACCTCCCCCATCTTCTCTAGCTGCATCATGGTTCTGCCCAACTGGTTATCGACTGTGACTCAATCCCGCTTCGGCATAGCGCCATCGATTCGCCAAAAAATTTTGCATGATCCGTATTACCGCTTCCAGTCGATCGCGGAAGTGCAACTGGCCGCCAGCTTAGGTATTCAGATTGATGTGAACCAAGCCACAGTTGATGACTGGTTGAGATTACCAGGGCTATCGATTCATCAAGCCCGCTCACTTGTAGAGCTATCTAGATCCGGCGTTCCCTTTCATTGTTTAGAGGATATTGCTGCTGCGCTCAGCTTACCAGTCTCGCGCTTAAAGTCCCTAGAACCAGTACTACGGTTTTGCTACTACGACCCGGAGAGTACGTGTGCGATTCAACCGATCAACCCGAATACGGCTAGTGTCGAAATGCTAGTCCGAATTCCGGCGATAGATTTGTATCTGGCTAAGGCGATCGTGCAACACCGTAAGCAAGGAGCCTACCGTAATCTCAGCCATTTACAGCGGCGGCTTGCTCTGCCGGGGCAGCTGACTGCTGAACTGATGCATTATCTGCGGTTTTAGTGGCGGTGACAGAGCCAATCCGATTGATGGGGTAGAAGCGTAACCAGGCCCGACCGATAATGTTGCTTTGGGGTAAAAAGCCCCACACATGCGAGTCATTACTATTATTCCGATTGTCTCCCATGACGAATAGCATTCCATCCGGAACTTGCACAGGTGGCATTTGGTATTCGGGTGGTTCGGCAATATAGGGTTCTGTCAGTGCTTGGCCATCCACATAGACTCGACCTTGACGGACGGCGATCGTTTGTCCGGGCTGACCAATCACTCGTTTAATAAACGCCTGATCCTTTTGGTAACCCATTTCTTGCAACTGGGGTGGAGGATCAAACACAATGATGTCACCGAATTGGGGCGGATGCAGGGAGTAGGAGATTTTTTCCACCACCAAGCGATCGCCCACCGCTAAGGTTGGCACCATGGAGTCAGACGGAATAAATCGGGGTTCGGCCACAAACACCCGAATCAGGACTGCCAGAATTAAGGCAATCACCAAAATCTGAATGTTATCTAGCCAGAATTTCCAGCCAGTCGGTTTGGCGGGGGTTGAAGTTGTTGCTTGAGCCGTTGATTGCTCGGTCGTGTTCTCAGATGTCATAACCTCCATTCTGACAAGAGCCGGGTTCTGGGGCAAGCTTGACCTGACTGGAGCATGAGGTTAACCAACGGCTTCTCCCGATCCATTCGTGCAGTGAATTGGCATGATTGAAACCTATCCCTTAAGGAGACTCGGCGATCGTATGTAATCCATGCTCGTTAGCGAATTGAGACAAAGCCAGCTTTCTGGATTAACTGTTGGCCTTCATCGCTGAGCAAGATATTGGCATACGCAACCCCAGCCTGCTCATCTAATCTGCCGTCGCGCTTGATCACCACAAATAAGCGACGAGTAATTGGATAGGAGCCATCGGTAAAGGCCCGATCGTTCACAGCGGTGCAGCCACTATCGGTACAGGGTGACACGTACTGATTACTGGATTTGGAGATGCCTAATAGTCGAATCGTTTGCTGATTGATCGATTCTGAGGCGGTAGCATAGCTGATCCCACCAGGAGTACTGGCCACCTGACGGATAGCTTCGGTAGCATCCCGAGTTAGCTTCACCTGAGTGCCAAGGGGTTGTTTCTCCAACACATTTTCATGGAAGAAATCGCTGGCCACTTTGGGGTCACGGCTGAAGGCCACGATCGGGACATTGGGGCCGCCCACCTGGCTCCAATTCTGGATTTTGCCCGTAAAAATGTCCTGAATCTGGGCCAATGACAATCCTTTAACTCCCTGATCAAACAGTTGAGGATTAATGAACAGGGCAATGCCATCGATCGCCACTGGAACTTCTTCTAAACTGACACCACGATTTTTCGCTTGAGCATATTCCTCTTCTTTCACTGATCGGGAGGACTGGGCAAAACTGAGTTGTCCATTCAACAACATTTCAATCCCTTTACCAGACCCCGGATTGCCGGTGGTTGGTTCGGTGTAGCGTAACTGAAACTGAGGAAAGGTTGCGGTGATGGTATTCAGCACAGTGGGCGATCTCAATGGCGCAAACACTGTAGAGCCACCATAATTAAACCGGCCCTGTGGGACATTCGGCACTTCGGCCAGGGTGTGATAGGTCTTAACCACAGCACCCTGGACTAACGGTTCGGAGGTGGTCGGTTGGGAACTGGCCGAGGGAGTCGCAGTGGGTTCAGAGGGAGAGGTAACGGCTGTTGGGCTAGTGTCAGGTTGCGGTGCTAGCCCGGGGATTTTGTCCCGGAGTAGATAAGTCCCTGCCCCGATCGCCACCAGAGCGGCTAATCCAGCCCCCAGGATGGGAGCCAGGGATGGGCTTTTGCGTAATGGTGTGCCACAGATCTCACATTTAACGGCTGTAGAGGGGTTGCGATCGTGTTCGCATTTCGGGCATTTGATGTAATTAAAGTCGTCGTCCATAAAGGTTAGATTACCTGAGTGCAGTGAGTGGGGAATGAGTCGCCGCGAGACTTACCGGAGCTTTAACGCTGGCTTAACTCATCGCGAATGTTTTGTTCCAGCAAATTCACCTGTTCTGTGCTGAGTCCCAACTCTTCTTGTAGATCCATTAATTGGGTTTGTTCTTCCAGGTCGATCTCGCCATCATTCTCGATAAAGGCGCGGTACATCAGAGCATATTCCTGAATCGCGTCATCAGTAGAGGCTTTCGGCGAGACTTCAGCAATTACCTGAGCCGCTAGATCGGGCGGAATTTGATAGCGCTGGCGGCATTTCTCCAATAATTGCCGTTCGGTTTCCGTCGGATTGCCTTTGCGATAGCAGGTTTGGGCCAGCTTGCGGAATTTCTCCAGGTTTTCGTTACTGGAACTAGAGTGAGAACCTGAACTAGCAACCGTTGCCGCTGGAACCGTTGGGCTGGGCGGGCTGACGGGAGCGGTAACTGGAGTTGTGACGGTAGGCGCAATAAACAGCGTGTAGGTTTTGATGAAATCCGCGATCGCCACTTCCATTTGCTGATACTCCGGACTGTCTTTGCCGTAGGGAGTGGTCGCTTCCAGTTGCTTCAGATAGCTCATTAAGCGATCGTATAAGGCTTGCTTGTCCGGTTTAGTGGCAGCACTTTGGCCGATCTGCTTCAGCGCATCCTCCAAAATATCGCGCAGGGAACGGTTCGCGTCTCCCAGCAAGAATTCTTCGGCTTCCCGCACACTGGCGCCTAACGTCTGATGTTTTTCTAACCCTGTCTGACGATCGCGGTAATAGAAGCGAACTTCCGTGTAGCCATTGGTTTTATTTTCCACTGGCGTAATCAAGCCCAGGGCGATCGCTAAGCGCAAGTTTTGTTTCACCTGCATCTCTTCTTGGGGGGCAGGCAAAATATCCTTAAAGCGGCGATTATCCTGGTGGGTATGCAGCGGATTTTGGCGTTCTGATTGCGAGACTGATCGATATACCGATCGCATTTTTTCGATGCCTTCGATCAACCGCAGTGGAAACGCCCCAATTTCATGGATAAAGAAGATTCGGTGGGGATCATTCAGCGGTTTAATGTTTTTGTCATCCAGGGCGCTGACCTTGCGCAAAATGGGCAGGAGTCGTTCGACCGCTGGATCGGTTGGTCGGGTGCCTCCTTGAATCCCCACCAGTTTTTGCCGTTTTTCGGGTAAATCTTCCCAGCCTAAGCCTACCTGTTCCTTACTAAAGCGCAGAAATGGTTCGCTTTTTTGGAAGGTGGTTTTAGTCTGAGCTTCTTGTTCTTCCAGGGTGGGATAGCGTTCTAAAAACTTGCGGGCAGTCGAGATTTGCACCTGACTGCTGGCTTTGAATTCATCCTGGGCCCGATTCAGCAAGCGGGTATATAAATCCTTAATCCGCAGGGGATCGAAGGTATAAAAGTCAAATAGCTTGCTGTTAATCGCCTCCAGCACTTCCTGAGAAATGGTTTGGGCAATCACCGCGGCTTTATCGCTCACCGTCTGGGTATAGACCTGCTCAATGTCTTTCGTGTCATATAGCAGAATTCCGTTCACAGTCAGCGTTCCGGTTTCCTGCACGTAAATCCGTTCCCGTTCTTGTAGGTCGGTTTGCAGGCTTTCTAACACCCGATCGAAGGCGGCTAAATCGACTAAGAGTTGATCGACTTCAGTTTTGAGTTCGTTTAACAGTTGAACGGCCAGTGTCCGGGCCTTCACCTCAACTTTGCAGGTATACAGCCGCTCCAGCGCATTCATAATGCCTCGGAAATCTTCCTCTACTACCCCCTTGCGATTCAGCAACAACATCTGTTTGGCGTGGTCATCCACCTGCTTCAACAGGGATTGCAGGGACGTAGCCGCCGATCGCTCATCGGGGATAAATTTCTTTTGCCGATCCTGATCGAACTGGCTACTGTACTCGCTGAACACTTCCCGCAGCACTTCCAGAAAGGTGCGGGTAAACTTCGGCCCTTTGAAGCGATCTTCAACTAAGGCGGCCACGGTTTGCCGCAACTCGCGTCGTTTTTGGGGGATCAGGTATTGCAGGTTATCCCACATTTTCTGGAAGTAATCGCTCCACCGTTTCGGATCTGTGCCACTGTCGTTAAAGTGAACGGCATATTTTTCCTGTTCGTTGGACACAAACCGTTGCAGGTTCTCAAACGGAATATTTAGGTCATTGCGACGCTTGCGGACATAGGCAATCCAGTCTGCCACCTCTTTGCTGTAGGGTTTGGCATTATCGCCCAAACTCAGGTTTTCCAGCATCAGCCGATCGTCTAACTGAAGGCTCGGCAAAATCTCGGTTTTAATCACATCCCGCATGGAGGTCGGGGTAGGTGTGGGATTACTCCAGAACGCCACCACTTGATTGGCTAATCGAGCCGCGCAGGCATTCAACACGCGATCGACGGGAAACTGAATGCTAGATAGGCCAAAGGTAAGATAGTTTTGGGGAAAGCCAAACAGGTCACTACTGGAACAGTGCATTCGGATGTTGTCCCGCACCAGTTTCTTGTACTGACTAAACCCAGAGGTGAAGTCGAGAAACACGTTCTGAGCGACCATTTCCAGCACACTGGTAATATTCGGCAGGGTGACTTTGTCATTACTGTTGCCGACCAGATAGCAGAAGCTAAAGGGTACATCTTTGCCGCTATTGGTGCTGATGCGATCGGAGCCATTCGGCGTGTACTGAGCTTCAAAGCGGGTGTCACTGCGCGAGTAGTAGTCCAATTCCATCAGCGCTGCATAGGCATTGGCACTCACGCGATCGCCCAACCCCGCAAACGCTCCTGGCAACATTAGATAAGCCGAGGTTTGGGGGAGTTCGGATGCTGCGACCCAATCCCGCACGTTATAGGCCAGATCCAAAAACATGCCGGAACCGGTGCCACCGGAAAACGAGCAGATCACAAAGATGTTTACCCCTTTGTCTAGCTCCACTTTCCATTCGTCTAGCATGAATTTCTCATGCCCTAAAATCCGACGTTTGGCATCTTGGAAGGCCGTGCGAATTTGCGAGTAGTTGACGGTAAAGGCAAACTTACCTAAGGAGCGTACCTGTCCGGCCCCGGCTAGGATGGAATCTGTGCCTTTCAGCTGGGGCGGAAACCATTCAGCCAAATAGTCATAGGACGACAGATTATTGAGAATGGCTTTGGCATTTTCTACTTTTGCCCAGACCTGCTCTACCGGACGCAAGGAAATGTCTTGCTTCAAGACCACTTGGGGTTCACTGGCTTTGGCATTCTGCTCAGTGTCAATGTGGAGAAAAGAAACGATCGGTAGGCGATCGAGAGAGCCATAGGTCTCTACGATCATGCGGCGAATTTTTAATAGAACTTCTTTGCCAGTTCCCCCCAGTCCAATCAGGACGGTCGGAGTCATTCCAATGTAGTCTGACATGTGTTTTAGAGGATAGCGTGAATGTGGCGATCGCTCCCCCTTAACGTGCCCTCCCGTGAGATCACCACTAACGACGGCAAGAAAAATTTAAGCTTTGATGAACCGGTGGATAGTTCACTAATTGATCATTCACCAGCCCGATCCAGTTTTCCGTTTAAGTTGGCAACAATTCGCCGGGTCGTAACCTGGCCCATTTGCCTTGCTCCTGTTTGAAGCTGTGGCAGCCAACTACATCAAACTCCATTTCAATGATTTCACCCTGTGAGCGAATGTTGACATTAATCGTTGGTTCGGTGGCCTCAAAATCTGGAGTCTCCGTTAAGTGAGGCTGCTGGTGTTGCTCTTCTACCGCATGATAGGTCAGGCAGCGATCGACATAATGGCAATTGACACAAATACACATAATTTTTCGCTCCTTGAAGCCTTAATCGGGAGGCCCAGTCGCATCCCAGCAAACAGCAGATTAACTGAAGGAATGGTGTGACTTTTTTGTTAATCTAGCTCAGGCGCATAGATGATTTCATCCCTTGTCGGATTGAGTTTCATTACAGCAAGGGATTGGTAAAGGAGTGGAGATGCAATCAAATCCAGCTTTCTGGGGTCGGGGCAGATTGAGTTGAAGCTCAGGTAATGCGGATCGATCTGAAGCCAAGCTGACCCGGATCAAGATTTTGCTTGTGATTGCCGCTGTATTTCGGCAAGGTGGGTAAAGGGGAACCCGATCGTCGTGCATGCCCCGATCACCCCCCAGTTCCAGCCACTCGTTGCATAAGTTCGCTATTGACATCGTTAGGGTTGAATTATTGTTGAAGTTAGATTGGACAGGATTAGATCAGGGTTTGGACAACCAGCCACCCATTTTGACCGCATTCTCGGCACTCTCTCCCCAAACATGGCCCTTCAGCCTGGAATGGTTGCCGCAAACGGCGTATCTGGTGGGCGGCAGTGTTCGGGATGGGTTGCTAGGGCGGCATAGTGACTATTTGGATCTGGATTTTGTGTTGCCGTCTGGAGTGGTAGAAACGGCACGGACGATCGCCCGTCACTATCAGGCTGGGTTTGTATTGTTAGATGCCGAACGCCAGATTGCGCGGGTGGTGTTTCCTCAGGGAACTGTGGATTTTGCGCAGCAAGTAGGGGACAGCTTAGAAGCCGACTTACATCGGCGGGACTTTACGATTAATGCGATCGCCTACAATCCTCATACCGCTGAATTTATCGATCCGCTACAAGGATGTGTGGATTTACAAAAGCGCCTGATCCGCATGGTTTCAGCCGAGAACTTGCAAGAAGACCCCTTGCGGTTGTTACGCGCCTATCGGCAGTCCGCCCAACTCAACTTTCAGCTCGATCCAGCGACGGCAGCGGCCATTCATCAGTGTGCGCCTTTATTACAACGAATTGCGGCTGAACGGATTCAGTCTGAGTTGAACTATTTACTCAGCGCTCCGGGTGGGACAGCCTGGCTGACCCGAGCCTGGCAGAATGGTCTGCTGAAGTACTGGCTGCCCGAAGCCACAATGGAGAGTTTTGAACTGTTGGCCCGGATTGATCAGGCCGTGATTTGGTTACAGGAAGTCATGCCAGATTTTCTGTCCACTCTCCTCGATCGCATCCGGATTCCGACCCGCAGCGGGCAATCCTATGCCGTTGATGCCACTAAATCTGGCTATGGGACGAAAACAGTGCTGGAATCTGGTGCCTCTGGCTCGGCGCGCAATTGGTTAATGACGGCCAAGTTCGCTTGCTTACTGCCTCCTCTCCCTGCTGCCGCCGAAGCCCAACTGCGAAGCTTGAAGTATAGCCGGACTGAGATCCAGGCGGTGAGTACGGCGCTAAAAGTCCTTCCCCAACTGTGTGCTGCGGCTGACTTGACAAAACTTTACCCCAATCCAGCAGCGGAGCAGAGGCCGCTAAATTTGTCCTTGCGTGAGCAATACTGCTTGTTTCAAAGTGTGGGGGCCGCTTTTCCAGCGTTGGCCGTGTTAGCGATCGCCCACGGAATGGCGTTAGAAGCGATCGCACCCCTAATCCAACGATTTCTCACTCCTGATGATCCTGTTGCTCATCCGATCCCCCTTTTAACCGGACAGGATTTGATGACAGCATTGCGACTGAATGCTGGCCCGCAAATTGGTCAACTCTTGGCCGCTATTCAACTGGCTCGGGCAGAAGGCGAAATTGCGACCCGAACAGAGGCGATCGAATTTGCCCGGAATCTGCTGACTCCTAACTGAGCACTAGAGACTTATGTTAGAGTAGTTTTCTTGCCTGATTACCGAAATCATGATCGGTTCGCTCGAATGCCCTCTAGCGGCTTCGGGTATTCTAATGTTTGTATATTGCAATGATTGGCAGTTTCATTAAGGGGTAGACATGGCTAAACGCCGTAACCAAAAGAAAGAGAAAGCTTTACGTAACCAAGCTTACGCCCGGAAGTTTCGGAAAAAATCAAACACAGGTCGGTTTGGTAGACGGCGGCCCGGTGGCGATCGCATGACGGATGAACGCGATCAAGAGGGTATGGGTCAAGGCGCTGAGGGCGCAGCAGACCTCGCTTAATTAAGCTTTTAGTGCATAAACGATATTGGCTCCCTGGAGACTATGAGCTCTAGGGAGTTTTTAATCTGAGTAAAAGGTCCGTAAGTTAGCCATAACCGATTCGGCTGATTTAGTAGAATAGTCCCAGCAACGGCAATCTTACAGCCGGGGAGGACTGGGCGTGGATGAACTGAGAGCAGTATTAGAGTTGGCGACCGAGGAAGAACTACGGGATCTGACAGAGATTCTGTTCCGGCCTAAATTTAATCCATTGGATTACTTGAATGCTCCTGATCCGATGGTGATTCAAAGTCAAGATCGGGATACCTGGTTAGACACGTTAGAAGATCGATTTCGGTTTCTGGCTGCCGATGGCGTTACGGTACTCAGTCGCAAAACTGAGCAGTTATCTTACCGCCAAATTTTGATACAAGTTTGCCGCTATTTGAAGCTGCCCTACAAAGCCTCCATGTCTACGATCGACCTGGAAGAAGAAGTATTTCTGAATCTGCTCGCCCGGGCCTGGAAACAGTTGCCAGCCAGTGAACAAAACCAAATTACAATTCGACTGAAGCGGTCTCTGACGAACTCGCAATTGCTACCGGAATTACCGATCGCGGTACAGCAAGATCCGATGAGCCTGGTACTGAAAGGTGGCACAGCCTTGGCAGTGACTTCGGTACTCCGTCCCCTATTACTCCAGCAGATTGCTAAACAGTTTGCGATTCACTTTGCTAGTTATCAGGTGGCAAAACAAGCCGTAGCGATCGGTAGTGCGACTCTTGCTAGTCAGTTCCAGCACTATATTGTCTTACAAACCGCTCGGCGGGGCATGACGCTATCGGCGGCGCGCTATACGGCTGTACGGGGATTATTTGCTTGCTTAGGGCCAGCCTTATGGATTTGGTTTTTTGCCGATTTAGGCTGGCGGGCGATCGCGACCAACTATGGTCGGATCGTACCGACGGTGTATGCCCTGGCTCAAATTCGTTTAACTCGGGCGGACTGCTTTGCTGAATGTTTTGAACCTGCTTAGACGATCGCTCAAACGCCTCCTACCCCCTCAACAACATCCTGATCCCAAACTTCAGTTCTGGTGGGACTGGACTCAATGGGCCATCTTGATCTTGCCGTTGAGTAGTTTTCTGGGTGGGGTCAGTATCCTATTAATCGCCTTATTGCTGGGCTGGCGACTATTTCCCGTGCTACGACGACGTAGAGTGAACCAGGGGTTGGCGATCGTTAGTCTACTGATGCTATTGAGCGCAACGTTTGCTGAGATCAAGGATGCGGCATTTTTAGGGCTATTTAACTTCCTACCGTTTTTTCTGGCATTTGCGGTCTTGAGTGAATTGATCCGCACTCCGGCGCAACTCCGACGGCTAACCTGGATTCTGGTGGTTGGTTCAATCCCTGTGGTGCTGATTGGACTAGGCCAAAAATGCTTGGGATGGAGTGGGCACATCCAATTTTTGGGTATTGTGGTGGACTGGCTGATTCAATCCGGTGGCAATCCTCCCGGTCGAATGTCCTCGGTATTTTTCTATGCCAATGTGTTGGCTACCTATTTTGTTGTCACGTTTACCCTCGCTCTAGGGTTATGGATCGAGGCGGTAAATCAACGATCGTTTACCCTTGGATCTTGCCAGAGCCAGAGATTCGATCATACTGCCGCCAGCCAGGGCAAATTGGATCATCGATCGGAGCAGGACGCTCAGACCTGGCAGACACTATCTCCACAAAAAGTCAAAAATCGTTGGAGTACCGTTGCTGTACGACAATGGCTAACTCCTAGGCTGCTGATATTAACCGGAATTGTGATTGGGAATGCGATCGCCCTGATTCTGACCGATTCTCGGAATGCTTGGGCGATTGCCGCAATTGCTTGTTTGGCCTTTGCCTTATATCAGGGGTGGCGGTGGCTACTGGTTGGAGTTGGGGCGGCGACGAGTGCGGTGTTGATGGCGGCCTTTGCTCCGTCACCCATTCGGGAGGGTTGGCGTGCGATCGTGCCTGCTTTTTTCTGGGCGCGGTTAACCGATGAATTGTATCCCAATCGTCCCGAGCGGATGTTGCGGACGACGCAGTGGAAGTTTGCCTGGTCGATGACCGAACAGCGGCCCTGGTTAGGATGGGGCTTACGCAACTTTACGCCACTCTATAAAGCTCAAGTGCATTCCACAATGGGACATCCGCATAATCTCACCCTGATGCTGTTGGCAGAAACGGGTATCCCGGCGACGATCGTCTTAATCGGAGTTGTGGGGTGGGTGGTGGCTCAGGGCAGCCGATCGTTACTCAACTGGTATGACGATGATGATGCGAACACTTCAGCCGATCGGAGACAACAATCCCTCGATCGCCTCATCTACTTCACGTTCCTACTCGCATTTATAGGTTGTACGTTATTTAGCGTGTTTGACGTGACGTTGTTTGATGCCCGGATCAACGTGATTGGCTGGTTACTGTTAGCGGGAATTTGCGGAATGGTCTATCACTTACCCGTAGCAAATCCTCAAAAATTGATATCAACCTAGTTCGCTCTTTAAGCTTGACTAGGAACCTAGCTAGAATATTCAAAAGTTGGATCGCCGTATTTCAAAGCCATCCCCAGGACTGCTTGTGACACACGATCGCACCTCCACTCAGCCCAAAGACAACAGAACGCTGTTTGCTCAACCATCGGCTTCCAGCCATTATGCGCTGCTGGGAGTTCACCCTTCCGCTTCTGTGCGCGACATCCGGCAAGCCTATCGTGATTTGAGTAAGCTCTATCATCCAGATACGACTAATTTACCGGCCGCGATCGCGACAGCCAAGTTTCA
>DATNPU010000138.1:0-37883 GCA_036703105.1 Microcoleaceae cyanobacterium | reverse complement strand
CCAAATTGCTCTGCAAACAGCCGCTATTACGTTCACAGGAGCCTTAGGGATTTCTTTTGCAACGACTGTTCGCGTGGGACAGTTGGGCGGACAGGGAGATGTGCAAGGGATGCGTCTCGCTGGCCTGGTTGGGATTGGTTTGGGTGGATTGTTCATGGCGATGATGGGTCTGCTGTTTTGGTTAGTGCCTGACCGAATTGTGGCGTTGTATTTGGATGTGAATGCGCCTGCTAATCGTGCGGTTGTCAGTCTGGCTAAGCGGTTGTTAGGTGTGGCGGCTGTATTTCAAATTGTGGATGGCTTACAAGTGACCGCAGCCGGGGCCTTGCGAGGACTGAAGGATACACGGATTCCAATGGCGATCGGGGTTTTCGCTTACTGGTGTATTGGGTTAACCACTGGTTATATGCTAGGCATCCCGTTGGGCTTTGCAGGTGTCGGTTTGTGGTGGGGATTGGCGATCGGCTTAATGGTCGCGGCAGTAGTTTTAACACTACGGTTCCTGCACTTAAGCAACCACTTGATCCAGGTTGCCAATTACGATGACAGAATTGACTCTTCGTCCATCTCCTAACCTGATATGACGCAATTACCGCCCCCCAGCAGTTCTCTGAGAGCAGCGACAGCTTCGGACGATGCCGTTATTGCCCAACATTTCTATCAACTGTGGTTGGATAACGGCGTGACGACAGATCGGATTGTGGCGGACTGGCCAGTTGTGGTGCAGAAATTTGTGGATCATGCTCGCCAAACCCTGAGCTATCAGGCTTTTGTGATCGAGGTGAACGGCACGATCGTGGGGTCTGTGGGTTGCCAGCTATTTGCTGGACTCTATCCATTAGTGCTGACAGATCACCATCGCAAGTATGGCTATATCTGGGGCGTGTATGTTGAACCCGCTTATCGATCACAGGGGTTTGGGAAGCAATTAACGGCACACGCGATCGCGTACTTAAAATCCTTAAACTGTACTCGCATCATTCTGCACGCCTCACCTTTGGGTAAACCTGTGTATGATCAACTGGGCTTTTTGGTTAGTAATGAAATGCGATTAGATGTGCGATAGAAATCACCTAAAGAACTGGTTTGGTAGGCAGAATTAACTATTGAACGGTGCCCATTCCTTGACGTTAATGACTGCTGTTTCGCGGCTAGCTAAAGAATACCCAGGTATTTTAGGTTAGGTCTGTACAACATCAAGAAATGTTGACCAAAGAGATGATAGCTTGATGGAATCAATGTATCTAATTGCAAAGCAAATTCGAGATCGGTAGAAATTTATTAAGAGCTGGTAAGTTGTTGGCGTGGTTTAGGGATTAATAGACAAAAGCTCTGGTATCGCGTTATACCGTTTAGATTCGTATGTTAATAATCTACGCTTAGAGCGATCGAGGTACAGTCAGATCAGGAATAGAAAACCGATCATGAACTTAGCTCAATATCTGCGTCACTTTAGACAGTTTTCTCAATTTGGCTTGTCTCAACGAGCGATATTTGGGCTGATTTTGCTAATAGTATTAGGATTTTTAGGCAATTACTTTCGCTGGACTTTATTCTTTAATATTGATTTTTTACTGGGCTCTATTGCGGTTTGGCTGGTCGTCTGCCTGTATGGCGTCAGATGGGGCACGTTAGCCGGATTTATTGCTGGAACTTGCACTTATATTACTTGGCAGCATCCCTACAGCATCATTACCTTCACGCTAGAAGCGTTGTTAGTGGGCAGTCTATTTCACCGCCAGCATCGGAATATTGTGCTGCTGGATGGTTTGTTCTGGCTAGTGGTAGGAATGCCGCTGATTTGGCTGTTTTATGTGGTCATTCTCCAGGTCGATCCGGTGCAAGCCCAAACGATTTTGCTGAAGCAGCCGGTTAATGGCATTTTCAATGCGTTGGCGGCCAGCTTGTTGATGACCTATTTACCTATTCATCGGTGGGTCGATCGCCCGCAAGTCGTTTGGACATTGCCTTTTCGGCAAACGTTATTTAATCTGTTCATGGCGTTTGTTTTGTTGCCTACGTTGACCTTAATTGTGCTGGATAGTCGGCAGGTGGTTAGCGACATTCGCCTTGATGCTCAATCTAGCTTGGAAGTCTTGTCTAAGTACTTGGTATTAGAAACGCAGCTTTGGTATCAGCAACGGGCGCAAGCGATGACAAAACTGGCAGCCCTATCGGCGGCTGAACCATCCAGGCTGGATGTTTTACAGCAAAGTGCGGAGGTGATTGAGCAAACCTTCCCTGACTTTCAGCATATTCATTTGCTTGATCCTGCCGGAAATGTCCTTCTGAATGTTGATTCCCCGTCGGCTTTACCTGCGCTTAGTCTCAAGCCTTCGCTAAAGCTGAATTCCGATCTCCAACGATCTCTCTTTCCTAATCTGCCGATGCTGAGCGATCGCTATCTACAGGAAGCGCGGCAGATGCGACAACCTTTTCTTTCAGACATTCACTTTCAGCGGGAACCGGCGGTTAAGGCGATCGCCGTTTTGGGTGTGCCGGTGCTGCGAGGTCGAACGTTTGCGGGGGTAGTACTGGCTGAAATTGAACTGAGTAGCATTAATACGATCCTGAAGGCCGATATTGCTGAGCATCAACCCCTGGGGATTACCTTGCTGGATCGGCATCGCACTGTGATTGCCAGTACCCAGCCTCAATGGGTGGCCCGAACTAACTTCGATCGTCGCCAAGCGGGTGAAATTGAGCTATTGGCCTCTGGAGCTTACCATTGGTTGCCAACCCAGGGGAGTAGTTTACTGATGGTGCGCTGGAATAATTCTGTCTTCATTAAAGAAGCGCTGGATCAGCAAACGGGCTGGACAATTATTGTTGAGCTTTCAGCGACACCATATGTCCAGCACATTGAGCAGGTTCATACTCAGAACATTGCTTTGCTGCTATTAATCTGTGGATTAGCACTAGTTTTAGCGAGCTTAGTGAGTCGGAAAATCGTTAGCCCCATTGCTCAATTAGCGATCGTGACGACAGATTTACCCCATAAGCTGTTGGAGCAAGAGCCAATTCCTTGGGCCTGTAGCCAGATTACTGAGTTGGCCGCTTTAATTCATAACTTTCGAGCTATGGCGGTGGTGCTGAAACAAAAGTTTTTGGAAATTCAACAGGCGAATGAAACCTTAGAGCAACGGGTACAAGAACGCACCCAAGCCTTACGGTACATGAATGATGAGTTGGCGGCTGAAATTGCAGAACGCCTTCAAGCGGAAGCTGCTTTGCGAGAGAGTGAAGAACGGTTTCGGCAAATGGCAGAAAACATTCGGGAAGTGTTCTGGATGAGTTCTGTAAATAAGCAGGAATTACTGTATGTGAGTCGTGCCTATGAAACGATCTGGGGACGGAGCTGTGAAAGTCTATTTGAGTCGCCCCAATCGTTTGTCGAAGCCATTCATCCAGACGATCGAGCGCGGGTTTTGGCAGCTTTTCCGCAGCAGATTCAAGGGTCTTACAACGAAGAATACCGGGTGATACAACCGGATGGTACAGAGCGGTGGATTTGGGACCGGGCCTTTCCAGTTCGTAATACGGCGGGCGTTGTTTACCGAATTGTTGGGGTTGCTCAGGATATTACGGAGCGCAAACAGGCTGAGGTGATTCTCCGGCAACAAGCAGAACGGGAGCGATTACTAGCGACGATCGCTCAACGGATGCGGCAATCATTAAACCTGGAAGAAATTTTGAATACCACTGTGCAAGAAGTGCGGCAATTACTTGAGGCAGACCGGGTATTAATTTACGAAATTTGTCAGGGTACAGGTCAGCTAATTAGTGAGTCTACTCATCCAGGCTGCTCGGCGATTCTTGAGCGATCGTTACCAGAAGAAATATTTCCGGCAGAATGCTATCACTTTTATCGACAAGGTTCCATTCGGAGTGTGGTGGATGTCGAAACTGATCAGATAGCACCGAGTTTAGTAGAGGTGCTGAAGCGGTTAGAGGTGCGATCGAAACTGGTCGTACCGATTTTGCAGGGTGAAGATTTGTGGGGATTGTTGATTGTCCATCAATGCCGCTCTAGCCGTCAATGGCAACCCTGGGAAGCCGATTTATTACGTCAACTGGCGGCGCAAGTGGCGATCGCGATTCAGCAATCCAACTTGTATCAACATGAACAGCGGTTAAATTCAATTCTGGAAGCTCAGGTTGAAGAACGGACAGCGCAATTGCAGCTAGCGCTAACTTACGAAGCCACGTTAAAGCGAATTATTGATAAGGTGCGGGATAGCCTGGATGAATCGCAAATTTTGCAAACAGTGGTGCAGGAATTGGTCGATAGCTTGAAGATCGATCGCTGCGATACGGCACTGTTTAATTCTGACCAAACCACGATCATTTCGTATCAATCGGCCACTGGAACAACGGCAACTCCAGCCGAATTGTCGCCTATGGTGAGCCTTGCCATGATTTACCCACAACTGCTAGCGGCTCAAAGCCTTCAGTTTTGTGACCTTGGGCCATCGATGACCACACCAGAGCATAAGGCAATTCTGGTCTGTCCGATTATTGATGATCAGGGAATTTTAGGAAATTTGCAGTTATTCCGGCCCAAGGAAGCCAGCTTTAGTGAAGCAGAAATTCGCTTAGTGTTACAAGTCGCGAATCAATGCGCGATCGCGATTCGGCAAGCTCGTTTGTATCAAGCGGCGCAAATTCAGGTACAAGTTTTAGAGGAACTGAATCATCTTAAGGATGATTTTCTGAGCACTGTTTCCCATGAATTACGAACTCCGATCGCGAATATGAAAATGGCAATTCACATGCTAAAACTGGCTCCTACGGAGGAGCGACGGGATCGCTATCTAGAAATCCTCCAGTCTGAATGTATTCGAGAGGCCGATTTAATTAATGATCTACTGGACTTACAACGGTTAGCTTCGGGCACGAGGGTTTTAGATCTGGAAGCTATTCCGTTGCAAACCTGGATTGTAGACATGATTGAGCCTTTCCGGGAACGGATGCGAAATCGGGAACAACTGTTACAGGTGAATTTGCCAGAGAATTTACCGACGCTGATCTCTGATGCGATCTGCCTCAACCGGATCTTGGCAGAGCTACTGAACAATGCCTGTAAATACACGCCGCCCGGTGAACATATTACTTTGACTATTCAGGTTAGACCTCATTCCTACAACACTGAAGTGGCTCGGGCTGAAGGGTTTGCCTCATTGGGAATTGTGCAATTAATCGTGTGTAATTCCGGCGTAGAAATTCCGGCGAGCGAACTCCCCCGCTTGTTTGAAAAGTTCTATCGTGTTCCTGGTGTCGATCGCTGGAAACAGGGTGGTACAGGATTAGGACTGGCACTGGTACAAAAATTAGCTGAACATTTAGGCGGAACCATTCGCGTCGAAAGTAACTCTAATCGCACTTGTTTTACAGTTGAATTACCGATTCAAACGATTGCTCCTGACAATGTCATGCCCTAAACCGATCAGGCTATTGGATACCACCATGCGGGATGGCGAATTAGCTCCCGGTGTAAAGCTAACGGTCGCGCAGAAACTTGAGTTAGCTCAATTACTGGAACAACTGGGGGTGGACGTGATTGAAGTCAGCTACCCGGCCGCATCAGCACAGGATTTTGAGGCTATAGTGCAAGTGTCGCAGGTTGTGCGTCAGGCGATCGTGTGTGGACTGAGTGGCGCTAAACCGCATGAAATTGAGCAAACAGCTACAGCTTTGCGATCGACGTGTAGACCTCGCATTCACACCTATGCAGCGGTTAATTTACCTAAAGGGTCGCCGCCATACCAAACGCTAGAGTTAATCAAAACCAGCGTCACGTTAGCCAGAAACTACTGTGATGATGTGGAGTGGAGCGCCTTTGATGCCACTCGCAGCAACCCTGACTTTTTATGTCGATCGATCGAAGTGGCGATCGCGGCTGGAGCTACTACTGTGAATATTCCAGATAGTTTGGGGGTGGCGACTCCAGAGACATTCTCTGATTTGATTGCTCAGGTAATCGATCGGGTTCCTAATATCGATCAAGCGGTGATTGCGGTGCATTGCCATGACGATCGAGGTTTAGCGGTAGACAATTCGCTCGCGGCGGTTCGGGTAGGGGCCAGACAAGTTGAGTGTTCGATTAATGGGTTAGGTGCCCGTAAAGGGAATGCAGATCTTGGGGAGATCGTGAGATCGTTACTTCAGCAGTATCCCGATGCGATCGCGGTTAATTCCGAACTACTGAAGCCTGCCTCAGCCTTAGTAGCCCAAATGACAATTTGTTAACGCGAGTTAAATTCAGTGTGAAAGAATTCAAATTTCAATTTTTTCATGCCTATAGTAACAGTGGATGTCAGATCAAACTGCGACATCTCTTCATATCACTGTCAACTAAACTAGATGACGGGAGGTTTCTATGCAAGTTGAACGCTGCAATTTCAAGCCACTTACCCCCGCAGAACAACAAGAGTTAGAAAAGTTGAAAGTTGTGATTAACCGGGCTGTAGCAGATGGTGTGATTACCTCCAGTGAAATAACGCAGATTAAAGCGATGATTGCGGCTGACGGTAGGGTGTTAATTGAAGAACTGGATTTAGTCCGGGAATTGATTCGGGAGAAGGTCGATCGCGGCGAAATCGTTTACGATTGGTCCTAAAACTCCATTTCCCTAAACATGGCAAAAACAGCAGCAATTCTGTATCAGCGGGCGGGATACGATACCAATAGCCAACGACTGATGGGTCGTCAGGCTGCGAGTGAAGGCTTCCTGAAAGCCATGAGCCGATATGGTACTGCTGAATCGCTCTACTGTTGCACCCATACCCGCAAGGAATTTGAGGAGTTTTGCCAACAGGTGCACCCCTGGTTAGCCAATGGGCGATCGGTGCGCTGGGTGTCTGCCGATCGTCCGATCACGCTGGCAGAGCCGGGGGTATTGTATCGCCCTGATCCGATGTTGTCTCAATTGGCGTGGCAACGGCGCTATCACAATCAAGCAGCGTATAGCCTTTGCGGGATTACCCATACCCTGGCCAGTAAAGAGGTGATGGCGGGATTGGGCGATTTGTTGATTGCCCCGATTCAACCCTGGGATGCGATTATTTGTACCTCCAGTGCTGTCAGAACTTTAGTGGAGCGACTCTTGAATGATTGGGCGGATTATTTAGCCCAACGATTTGCTGCCCGTCCCAGCATCAATTTCAAGTTGCCCGTGATTCCCTTAGGCATTGATAGCGCGGCTTTTCTGCAAGGACAGGCTGCTCGGGTAGCACGGCAACAGTTACGTCATCAGCTTGGGATTCCTGAGGATGAACTGGTAGTTCTATTTGTCGGACGGTTGATTTTCCATGCCAAAGCTCATCCTGTACCAATGTATTTGGCGATCGAACAGGCAGCTCAAACGACAACAACTAAAGTCCATTTAGTGCAGGCCGGTTGGTTTGAAGATCAGCAACAGGAAGCAGCCTTTCAGCAAGCTGCTACGGCATTCTGTCCTAGTGTGAATGTTGTATTTGTGGATGGGCGGCAACCGGAGATTCGCCAATCGATTTGGTCAGTGGCGGATGTGTTTATTTCTCTCGCTGACAACATTCAAGAAACCTTTGGTCTAACTCCGATCGAAGCGATGGCGGCAGGCTTGCCAGTGATTGTGACGGACTGGGATGGCTATCAGGAAACGGTGCGGCATGAAGTGGATGGGTTCCGCATTCCGACAACATTAGCACCCGCAGGGTGTGGTTTAGATTTTGCCGCTAATTACTTTGATGACTCACTCAACTACAGCACTTATGTGGGTCATATTAGCTTAGTGACTGCGGTTGATATTGAGGCTTGTACTCATGCCTTATCTGCACTATTTACCCAGCCAGAACTGCGACAACGTTTAGGTGAAAATGGGCGGCAACGGGCACGGGAAGTTTATGATTGGCAAGTTGTGATCCGGGCTTATGAAGCCTTATGGCAAGAGCAGGTAGAATTACAAACAGCCGCCCATGTTTCGGCCCCACTATCGCCAGGGCAACCCGCACAGCCCTTTTGTGATGATCCCTGTCGGCTGTATGCTCATTATCCTACCCAGCAGTTGAGTGCCCATCAAACATTAGCGTTGGGAGCAATGGCAGATCCCGATCGCTTACAGCAGTTACGGGCTACCTGGATGGTTAACTTTGGGGCCGATCGCCGAGCCGCTCCGGACGTTGTTGATCGCGTGATTGCCACGATCGCTCAATCTGGATCCCTAACCGTGACAGAGATTATTCAGCAGTGTGGTGGGACGGAACCTGCGACCCGGATACGGTTGCTGCGTACGTTGGTGTATCTGCTGAAATTTAACGTTTTGCAATCCGTGAAGTAGTCCGCGATCGGGCGACCTAAGCGGATGAAGGCAATTTCCACATTTGAACGTTTAGTCAGGGGATTTGATATGATGACCACATCCCGAAGCAACTAACTAAGGATCGGTTGGCATGTTTCAAAAAATTCTTGTTGCGATCGATCAATCAGAAGTGAGTCAGCAAGCGTTTGATGAAGCTGTCGCTTTAGCAAACGCCACTAATGCCAATCTGATGTTGATCCATGTGTTGTCTCCGTTTGGTCAGGATTATCCCAATCCCGTGTTTCCTACCGATCCTACTTATCCAGGGTTGCAAGCTGAGGCGATGAGAGTGCATCTGCAACAATGGGAAATATTGGAGAAACAGGGAATTGAGTTTTTGAAAGCTCGGGCTGATGCCGCGATCGCAGCTGGAGTCTCAACTGAATTTACCCAGTCGCTGGGCGATCCAGGGCAAGCCATTTGTGAACTAGCGAGGATTTGGAATGCGCACCTGATTGTGATTGGGCGACGGGGATATAGTGGTTTGAAAGAGTTAGTCCTGAGTAGTGTTAGCAACTATGTGGCTCACCATTCTCCCTGTTCAGTGTTAATTGTTCAGCATCCTGAGCTATCCAGTTCATCCTGAGTTAAATATTATTCATCCCCTTTCATGGCAGAGCAATTCCAGCATACTCTACAGGTTGGGCAACGAGCCTTTCAGCATTTTCAGCATGGTCTGGCAACGGGTGACTGGCAGGGGTTCCTGGCCATGCTAACGGATGACTTTACCTTCTGGTTTCCGATCGGAGAATATCATGGCTTAAATGTTGGCAAAGACCGAGCCAGGGAATTTTTTCATTATGTAAATGATGTGTTTCAGCCAGGGTTGACTCTGATGCTCGATCGCGTCACTAGCAATGAAACAACCGTAGTTTTTGAGTTCCGAGATCAGGGGTTAATGCGAGGACAACCCTACAAAAATCGGATTGCAGTTTCCTTCGATGTACGGGGGGAACAAATCTGTGGGTATCGAGAGTATCTTGGGAGTGACGGTAAATCAAATTAAGATTTGCCTAGGTCAATATCATTGCCCTAATCTGATGGTTGGTGTGATGCAGGAGATGGTTATGAAAACGCCGATCTTAATGGCAGCAATCGTGTTACTTATTGCTGCTACAGGTTGTGGCAATGGTGCTTCGAATACAGCGGCAAGACAGGCTGAACTCTGCCAGGATTTAGCGAGTCTGAAAACTGCTGTGGCAACGTTACGCAGTATGGGGCCGAACAATACGGTCAAAGAGCTAAAACAGGCCCGGAAAGATGTTGACGATCGCTACGAAGAGGTGAAAAAGTCAGCACAAGCGGTGCAAGAAGCTCAGATTGATGATTTGCGTAAAGCCCGGAAGCAATTAGAGACAGCGGTTAAGAAAATTCCTGATAAAGCCACCCTGGCTCAGGCTCAGGCATCCATTAAGGATGAAGTAGCGGCTGTTGATGCAGCCCTGGCTCAGTTAAATACAAGTGTGAAGTGTAATCCTTAAAGAACTGAGAACCGAGGGCTGAGGATTAACCTTTTCTCCGCGCCTCAGCCCTCAACCCTCAGCACTGGCTTAACCGGGGGTTGAGGGCGTTAAAACAGACCCAGCAAGTGATTACTCTTTAAACTCACAGACATACTTCAGGGCTGTATACGCACTACTGCCAGGCTTGGGCTGCACCAAACTACCAGCATCCCCGTAGGTAAAGCGCTGAATCAATTTGCGATTCTTATCGTAGGCGGTTACTTGTCGCAACCGTTGAGCCATACTGGTACAGTCGGCTGACCAGCCAATTACCACTCCATGTACGGGCTGTTCTACTGTTTCCTCAAGAAAGGCGTTATTCGGCTGGGGAAACTCGCGGAATTCCCAATAGCGGACAATATCGCCGTTGCGCTGAATGGCACTTTTATCGATCGAGAATGAATCGCCGACGGAATTCTTAGCCACATTGACCCATTCTGCGGCGATTGCCGCCGGGGTATATGCCACTACGATCGTTATCGATAATCCTGTAATTAGCCGTTTCATGGATTCCCTCCCACCGATGGATTCACTGCCAGTACCGATCGCTCTAGTAAAGAGCCATCAACTGTTTTGTAGTCGGCAATTTTCCAACTGCCGTTGACTAATTCCAGGGTGTAGCGAACCTGTTGGGCCGAGAAATCAGTTTGTTTGGGAGCGATCGTGCCTTTCAGGTATAACGTGCGGTCTTCGGTAATTTTGACTTCGATCGTGGCCCGACTTTGATTGGCTGCAAACCGCTCGATCGAGTCTACGGTCTGCACTCCATAACGGTAATACGCCTGATTGGTCTTTAACCAGGTTAATACGCCATCAGGTCTGATCAGGGCGTCATACAATTCTCCCGTCGTCAGGTTAGTCGCTTGTTGTTGGTCAAACGGGGGTGCAAAAATTTGAGCTTTGGCTTGCAACCATTGATTAATTAAGACCAGAGCTTGTTGCTGGGTAAGTGGGGCGGGAATTGTGGCCGTGGCGACTACGGGAGTAGTGGATGCTTGGGTGGTAGGGGTGGGGGTTGTAGACGTGGGTGCAGGTGGTTGGGATGGCGGAGTTGAGGTGGGCTTTTCTCCCCGCAAATACGCTTCTACATTCCGAATCGCCTGGGTAGCGTAGGTATCGCTGGGCCGTTCATCCAGTGCCCGTTTAAAGTACAGCAGTGCCGTTTGATGCTGCTTTTTCTCGGTGGCAGCATATCCCGCTTTCATGTAGCGATCGTAGGCTGTCCCTTGTTTTGGGGATGCTGGCTTATTAGGATTATCAGGAGTTGAGGTTGTGTCTGGTTTATCGGTGGAACTGGTTGCTGGATTACTCGCGGCCGCTGTCGATTTGCGTTTTTGGTATAGGTTGAGGACAACCTGGGTGTAAGCGGTCGTATCCTTACTGTCATACTTGGTTGGATCACCCGTCATCCACCAGGCTGCCGATCGGCGAACCGCTAGGGCTTCATTATTGCCACTGGCTTTATACTCATCTCGCAGTACATCCCGCATGACGCAGGTAATGACCTTTCGGGCTGTGGCCTGATCGGCCTCAAACTGCTTGGGAGTGACTGGCTTACCTAGGCAGGACTTTGACCAGCGAGTGACGTTATCTGGCTTGACCTGCCAATCACTGTAATAACCATCGTCGCCACTTCCCGTTTGTGGGGCCGCTAGCCGTAATGCCTCGACTAAGGCATTAACCTGAGAATCAGCTAACTGAGCTTGGGCAGGTTGGTGGCTCAACCCCAAACTCAATCCGAGACTAAGTAATAGTCCAAAGCGCCATAACTTCATAAGTCGCCTTGCTCAAATTTACGAGTGCAGTGGAGGCACTATTCTACTCTGGTTTGTGAAATAAGCGATCGCGCACCCCTGTAACCACGATATACAACATGGGGACAACAAACAAACTCAAAAATGTGGCGATGAACATTCCACCAAAAACGGCTGTGCCCAGAGAAATTCGGCTACTGGCACCCGCTCCCGTCGCAACGGTAAGGGGATAAATCCCTAATAGGGTGGAAAAGGCCGTCATTAAGATGGGACGTAAGCGTTCTTGGGAGGCTTCGATCGCGGCTTTGGTCGTCGATAGGCCCTCAGCCCGGAGTTGATTGGCAAATTCTACAATCAGAATGGCATTTTTACTGGCTAAACCGATTAGCATCACCAAGCCAATCTGGCAGTAGACATCGTTGGAGAGTCCCCGCAGGGATTGAGCCAGCAGGGCACCGAAGATAGCTAGCGGTACGGCCAGCATAATGATCAACGGATCAACGAAATTCTCGTACTGAGCTGATAGCACCAGAAAGACAAATACCAAGCCCAAGCCAAAGATCAGGGGGGCCAGGCCGCCAGATTGCAGTTCTTCCAGGGCTGTTCCGGCCCATTCATAGCCAAAGCTAGACGGTAAGGCTTTATTCGCTAACTGTTGCATCGCTTGAATGGCATCCCCAGAACTGATCCCAGGGGCCGGGTTACCAGAAATTTCGATCGCTCGGAACAAATTGAAATGGTTAATGGTTTGTGCCCCGGTTTTCGGTGTGATGGTCACCAAATTGCTTAAGGGCACCATTTCGCCTTGGGCCGATCGCACATACAAGCTGCCAATGTCATTGGGATTGCCCCGGAATTGCTGGTCGGCCTGGACATAGACCCGATAGCTGCGTTGACCTAAATTAAAATCATTGACGTATTGAGAACCCAGCGCTGTTTGGAGGGTGGTGAAAATTGTATCGACCGAAATTCCCAAGGATTTGGCTAAATCCCGATTGACATCAATCTCGAACTGCGGGGTACTGGCCGCAAATTGCGTGAAGACTCGTTGTAAGCCTGTGCCGGGTGCATTGGCTTGGCGAATTAATTGGTTGGCAGATTGTAATAAGGCTTGAATCTCAGCATTCCCCCGGCGATCCTGAAGCTCGAATTGGAATCCCCCAAAACTGCCTAACCCTCGAATTGCAGGCGGATTGACCGCTAAAACTCGGGCATCGGTAATGCTACCAACTTTACTAAAGACTTTACCAACCAGGGCCTGAGCCGACTGACCTGGCTCCCGGCGTTCTTTCCAGGGTTTAAGGGTAGTAAAAATCGCCGCTGTATTGGCTGTACTGCCACTAAACCCAAATCCACCAACCGCAAATGTGCCGACGATCTCGGGAAATTCTTTCTCGTCCAGCAGAAGCTTTTCAACCTTTGACATCACCCGATCGGTATAGTTCAAAGATACGCCTTCGGGGGCTTGAATAATGGTAATGAAATAGCCCTGGTCTTCCTCAGGTAGAAACGCCTGTGGCACTTGCATATACAGCCATGCAGTGGCACCCAACGATACAATGAACAGTCCAATCACGACCGATTTAAATCGGACTAAGAAGTTGAGCGATCGCTGGTAACCCCGTCGAACCCAATCCTGCCCCCGGTTAAACAGATTGAAGAACCAGGCAATCCAGCGGGGCGGATGTTGGCCCGGACGTAATAACAACGCACATAAGGAGGGAGTTAAGGTCAACGCTAAAAAGGTGGAAATCCCGATCGAGAATGCGATCGTTAAGGCAAACTGCTTATACAGCGCTCCTGTGGTGCCGGGAAAGAAGGCGACTGGGATAAACACAGCCATCAACACCAATGATGTGGCAATAACCGCGCTCGTCAGTTCCCGCATGGACTCGGAAGCGGCTCGCATCGGCTGCATACCTTTGTCCTGGATGTAGCGACTGATATTTTCTACCACAATAATGGCATCATCGACCACCATCCCGGTGGCCAAGGTTAAGCCAAACAGCGTCAGGCTATTAATCGAAAAGTTGAAGGCTTTAACAAAGGCAAAGGTGCCCACCAGAGACAATGGAATGGTAATCGCTGGAATCAGTGTCGTGCGCCAGTCTTGTAAAAAGACGAAAATCACGATCACCACCAGGATGATCGCTTCCATCAAGGTTTTTTCGACTTCTGCCAGTGACTCTTCAATATACAGCGTGGTGTCAAAGGCGATTTGGTACGTTAATCCTGGCGGAAAGGATTTTGAGAGGGTTTCGATTTCTTTTTTGACGCCTTCTGCTACCTCGATCGCATTACTCCCTGGAGTGGGGAAGATCCCTAATCCAACGGCTGTTTTGCCTCTGAATCGCAGAAATGTACTGTAGTTCTCCGCCCCCAGTTCTGCCCGGCCGACATCCCGTAATTTGATTAAGGTGCCGTTCTCCTCACGGATGGTAATATTTTCAAATTCTGAGGGATTTTGGAGTCGTCCTAATGCCCTTAAATCAATTTGATACAACTGATCTTTAGGTGTGGGAGATTGGCCGATGCGTCCTGCCCCTACCTGAATATTTTGTTCACGCAGGGCATTCACCACATCTTGAACGACTAAATTCCGGCTGGCTAATTGTTCTGGATTGAGCCATAACCGCATGGAATAACGGCGTTCACCAAAAATGCGAACATCACTGACCCCCTCAACCCGTTTCAACGCATCGGCAATATAGAGATCGGCATAGTTGCTCAAAAACACATCACTATACTGATTCTTGTCGCCATATAAACCAATCCCCAACAGGATGTTATTGGATTGCTTGCTCACCCGCACTCCGGTTTGCTGCACGGTTTCTGGCAATTGTGATGTCACCGAAGAAATCCGGTTCTGCACATCCACCGCCGCAATGTCTTTATTGCGATCGGCTTCAAAGGTGGCTGTGATAGTGCTAGTGCCATCATTACTACTGCTAGAACTGAGATAACGCAGTCCTTCCACCCCGTTGATCTGCCGCTCCAGAATGGTGGTTACGGCACTTTCCACGACTTCAGCACTGGCACCAGGGTAGTTAGAAGTGACACTCACCTGAATGGGGCTAATGTCTGGAAATTGGTCAACCGGTAAGGAGGGAATAGAAATCGCTCCTACCAGCAGAATGATTAGGGAACAAACAATGGAGAAAACTGGTCGTCTGATGAAGAAATCGACGAACATAAGGCAGAAGATGGGTAGAGGTCAGGTGATTGGGGCGATAGGGGAGGTGTAGAGGAAGGTGTTTTCCTGTGGTTTACTGAGGCGCGATCGGGGCACAGTCGGCTAAGTTCATCACTCCAGATACGATCAGGCGATCGCCAGGTTTGATTCCTTGTAGAACTGGATAAGCGTTGCCTTGTAGGGTGTCACCTAACTTCACAGATCGTTGCCGAGCTACCAAAGGGGGTGGTGAACTGGAGGCTGTATGAGCAGGAGGTGCGCCTTGAGCAGGGTCTTGACAGGTATCATCCGGGGCCTGAGCCACAAATACAAAGGTTTCTCCACCCAGGCGAGAAATCGCTGAAGATGGAACTAAAATCCCTGGTTGCTCTTGCCAAATGACTCGGGCACTGACAAATTGTCCGTCGCGTAACCGCCCTTGGGAATTGTCGAATGTGGCCTTGGCCAGCACACTTTGAGCGCGAGTGTCTACTTTAGGGGCAATAAAACTGATTTGGCCAGTGCTGAGAACATTCCCTTTACTATTGGTTAATTGCACTCGTAGCCCAGGGCGCAGATCGGTAGCCCGGACGATCGGAATTTGTAGCCGCAGATCCAGCGATTGATTTTGGGTAATGCTGGTTAAGGTGTCATCAGTCGTTACTAGTTGTCCCAGGCGTACCGGAATATCACCGACTGTCCCAGTAAAGGGAGCCACGATCGTAGTGTCCTGTAATTGCTCGGAGGCCAAGTTGGCGTTGGCTTGAGCGCTTCTCAATTGCGCATCGGCTTGGGCTAAGTTAGCCTGAGAGGCTTGAATCCGTTTATTGATCGCATTCAGTAAGGCGACGGCTCGGTTGCGATCGCGCTGCACTTGATCTAACTGTTGCTGTGATAATGCCCCTTCTCGCACCAGTTCAGAGATCCGGCGATATTGTTCATTTTGTAATTCTACTTCGGCCACGTTAGCGGCTCGTTCCGCTTCCAGTGCTTGTAATTCAGACTGAGCGTTATTGCGGCTGGCTCGGGCAGAGGTGACTTGGGCCAGTTCTCCGGCTACTTCTGCCTGCCGTTTATCTGGCTTCAATTGCACTACGGGGGTGCCAGTGGTGACGCGATCGCCAGCCTGAACCAAAATTTCGCTCACCCGCCCGGTAATTTCTGGCTTCAGCGCGACCGAACTTTGAGATTCTAATGAACCCACAAAATTGGAAGTTTCCTGAATTCTTGCCAACTTAGCCGTTTCTAGCTGCACAGGCATGGCTGGTGCTCCACCGCCTGGAGCCGCTCCGGCTGGAGCTTTCGCTGCCGAATTGGCTTGCCACCAGCGCCACCCAAATCCGATGCCTAACGTCAGCAAGACCAGCCCCACGATCGCCAGCCACCGGTGGGATTTGGAGCGTCTTGGCGATCGTGGCAAGTCTGCATGAGAGGAGGTGACTGGAGTGACAGACTGCTCTTGCACCGCCACCGACTTAGACGGTTCGAGTTGATATTCGTCGGCCAGACGTTTAGATGGTTCGGACATGGATGGCTCCTGACTTGAATCCGCTTGCCAACTCCCTGCTCAAACAACACTGCAAGACATTTTGATGTGGCATTGGGGTAGCGTAAGCGGGCAAACAACAAACATGAAAACAATCAAAATCGATAGCTACTTCACTACTCGTTTCAAGCCTTGAGGGGGAGGCTAAGCGTCAAGACCGTAGTCAATAAAGCTTTACATTGTCATGATAGAGGAAGCATAGAATCGATGCAATGCTCTGATATATCAGTTTGATATAATCTACTTGAAAGAATATTCACTAGCCCCATCCATGTTTGAACTGGCAACATTAGGCCTCCTCCAGCAGGAACCTCTGCATGGCTATCGGTTGAAACAACAGTTAGAACTGTTTATGAGTAGTTGTATTAGTGTTAATTACGGTACTATCTATCCCTTGTTGAAACGTCTGGAGGAACGGGGGGCGATCGTGGTGATGTCTGAGTCACCTGGAGAGGCCGGATGTAGCCGCAAGATTTACAGCATCACTGAGACAGGTCGCGAGTTGTGGAAACAACAGATGTTAGAGCATCCCCATGAAAGCTGGGTCAATTCGAGATCGCGCTTTATGATCAAATACTTCTTTTTCAATCATTTGGAACCCTCCGAACGGGTTAAGTTGCTGAATCATCGGTTAATGACTTGCCAATTGCGCTTAGAAAAGCAGGAGCGAGAACCGTTGTCTGGCGATCGCTATAAAGCTCTGGCATGGCATCGCTGCTTAGATGTTTTACGCGACGAAATTGGTTGGTTAGAGGAACAACTGACGGTAGAGTAAGCTGCCACAATCCCTGGCTCTACGGCTTAGAATAGGGATCAATGTAACAAAATGTAAGGGTTTCTCATGGCAGACCAGCTCATTCGGGCAACGGCGGCAAATGGTGGCATCCGGGCGGTTGGCGTGATTACAACTCGGTTGACGGATGACGCCAGACAACGACATAAGCTGTCCTATGTGGCAACGGCGGCTTTAGGACGAACAATGTCGGCTGGATTGCTGCTTGCTTCTAGCATGAAACGAGCGGAATCACGGGTGAATATTCGGATTAAAGGGAACGGCCCAATGGGGGGCATTCTGGTGGATGCCCGCTTAGATGGAACAGTACGCGGTTATGTGGAAAATCCAGATGTGGAATTGCCGCCCAATGCAAATGGCAAGTTAGATGTGGGTGGGGCGGTTGGTCATGAAGGCTATCTGTATGTGATCCGAGATGTGGGCTACGGCTATCCCTATTCCAGTACGGTGGAATTGGTGTCTGGGGAAATTGGGGATGATCTGACCCATTATTTAGTCACCTCGGAGCAGACTCCCTCCGCTCTGATTCTAGGGGTGTTTGTGGATGCGACAGGGGTGACGGCGGCTGGCGGTTTGCTGATTCAAGTGTTGCCGAAAGCGGCGAGAGATGAAGCGTTGGTGGAATTACTAGAGTCGCGGTTGGCTACCCTGACCAGTTTTACTAATTTGCTCCGGGCTGGAAAAAGTTTGCCAGAAATGCTGGAACAGATTTTGGGCGATCTGGGGCTAGAAATTTTGCCGGAAGTGCAGTTAGTGCGGTTCCACTGTGGTTGTTCGCGGGAACGGGCTTTAGGAGCACTGAAGCTATTTAGTCCAGCCGAATTAGAAGACATGATTGAGCAAGATAAGGGCGCCGAAGCCACGTGCGATTTTTGCAGTACGGTATATCGGGCTAGTGAGGCGGATCTGGCAGAACTGTTGGCAGAAGTTCGAGCGGAGTAGAGGCCGGGAGGGATGAGAACGGGTGACGCTCTGATCGATTTAAAGTTGGCTTTTTCCAGTTAGGAGAGTAGGATGGCAACTAGATTTCTTGCGATCGTTGATTTTTGTTAAGACAAAATTCAACGCATCCCAACTACAATGCTGGACTGAAGCAAGAAATCGAGTGTGGTTGAGGAACTGACACGGGGTTGCCGTTGTCCCTAGCGTATGAGTAACGATCGCCGAATTCCAGACCGTTCGCCTTCCGGCAAATCATCAGAGATGCGGGAACGGCATCGCTCACCTGGAAAAACTCCTGCTCGCACTGTTCCGGGGCAATCCGTTAACCATTCGGTGCCGCTACAAAATGGGGCAACTAACGGTACTCAGGCGAGGGCTAACCCCCGATTGGCAGCGACCTATGCCAAATTCAAACAGCGATCGGCGACGACGCGCGCTCAGCAAGCTTTACAGGATACGGCAGCTTCTAACTCCACTGTGCCTGCCACATTATCTCGGGCAAATTGGCAGTGGTTACGACGGTTGTTTAACTGGAAGATGGCCTTGGTGGCGGCGGGTTTATTAACTGTGGGTAGTGGGGCCTTGGCTGTTGCTTATCTCTTCCAGTTGCCAGGGTTGCCCAATTGTCCGGCTGTCTTCTGGCCATTGGCTTCGGCATCTATGCGGTTTGAGTGTGCCCGCATTGCATCCAGTAAGCGAACTGCGAAGGATTTGTTGGAAGCGATTCAATTAGTGGATGGGCTACCGGCGGATCACCCAATGCGCCAGGAGGCCGATCGCTTGATCGAGCTTTGGTCACAGGATGTTTTAGATCTAGCTGGAGAACTGTTTAATCAGGGCAAGCTGGATGATGCGATCGCGGCAGCACGGCAAATCCCCAGCAAAGTGACCGCCTATAAGCTGGTGGAGGAACGGATTAAGCTGTGGCAATCGATTTGGGCGAAAGGAGAGGACATTTACCGACGGGCTGAGACAGCCATGCGGAAACGGGAATGGCGGCAAGCTTTTTTACAAGCGATTCGCTTGCTCTCATTGGATTGTGAGTATTGGCAAACCACTCGCTATGATGACCTGACGAACCGAATCAACACGGCGCGTAAAGATGGCGAGCGGCTCTATGAAGCGGAACGGTTAGCGGATGATGGCGGGTTGGAGAATTTGCTGCAAGCGATTAAGTTAGCGCGGCAAATTCGTTCCGAAAGCTATGTGTTTCAGGAAGCGCAACGGGCGATCGGGCGGTTTGGGCGGAAGATGATGAATCTGGCTCAGGCGACTTTAGAGCAAAAAGATCTCCAGCGGGCGTTAGATATTGTGGGGAAATTGCCGGAGGAAGCCAAGCTGGAAGAGGAGGCTAAGGACTTTACGATTTTGGCAAATGCGCATTCCCATGTGTGGCAGGGGACAGTGGCAGGTTTGGAGGAAGCGATCGGGCAAGCTCAGCGAATTGTGGCGGGACGTCCGTATTACCAGCGGGCCCAGCAGTTAATTACCCGGTGGCAGTTTGAAATTGAAGCGTTAGCGCGCTTGGAGAATGCCCGGTTGTTGGCAGACCAGGGTGATGTGACGAATTTAGAAGCGGCGATCGCGAAGGCGTCGGAAGTCCAGGAGTCTAATCCGCGATGGAATGAAGCTCAACAGGAAATTCAGAAATGGCGATCGCAGGCGGAAACGATCCGCGATCGGCCAATTCTAGACTTGGCAGACCAATATGCGGCTCAGGGCGATATTAATTCCTTGCAATTGGCGATTGCCCAGGCGAGCCAGATTGTTAAGGGGCGGGCGCTGTATCAGGAAGCTCAGGATAAAATTCGCCAGTGGGATGACCAAATTCAGCGGATTCAGGATCAACCTTTCCTGGATCAGGCCCGAGCGTATGCGCTGGCAGGCAATTTAGCAGCGGCGATCGCGGCGGCGGAACAAATTCGCTCTGGACGAGCCTTGTATAGCGATGCCCAATCGGAGATTGCGAACTGGCGCAAAACTCTCCAAGCTGAGGCGGCTCAAGTCCAGGGGCAGCAGTATCTTCAGCAAGCCCAACAAGTGGCGAGTGGGGCAACAGTGGATGCGTTGGCAGAAGCAATTCGGATTGCGAATCAAGTGTCTGGTTATGCTCCCAGTCGAGCGGATGCGGATGCTTTAATTAATGATTGGAGTTGGCAGTTACTGCAAACGGCGAAGAACCAGGCGGTTTATAGTCCAGCAATGGCGATCGCGATCGCGCAACGGATTCCATCTAGCTCAACGGCTTATAGTGAAGCGCAATCCCAGATCGCGAATTGGAAGGCAATGCAGCAAGCTCAACAGGGTACGAGTAATCAGGCTCCAGTCCCAAATTGATAAATTAGTCGTTGGTGTCGTTGAGACGATTAGGAGAATAGCAAATGGAGCAGCCAAAGCTATAGATAGAGCAATGGTTGTAACAAATGGAGCAGCCGTTATAGCAAATGGATGCACTTATTGCGATCGCGAAACAACTTCACTGTTTTGAAATAGGGAAACGGAAAGCTTTCCTCGAACGCTACCTTAAGGAATCTGAAAATATGCAAAAGGGTTCTGGCTATTCAGCTAAAGCTGGGTATTATGCAGAAATAATCTGCCTATCTACCCTGTATTGGGATCTTAGGCGGAAATTTTCAGTCTATTCATTGTTAACTGGCTTCGTTTCTGGGTGATGGCAGTACTTTGAAGTTATCGGTTAGTTGCTTAGAATTGACTTGCAGTATTTGTATCAGTTGGCATGGAAGAATACTTAAGGGCTAGTGAAGTTATTGATTGGCAACATCCCGAAATCGTCGAACTTGCCAAGCAAATTGCCTTAGGACACGAAACGTCAACGGCGATCGCAAAAGGGTGCTTCGAGTGGGTACGAGATGAAATTCGTCACAGCTTTGATTACCAGATGAACCCTGTGACTTGTCGCGCTTCTGATGTTCTTAGATATAGAACGGGTTATTGCTATGCTAAGAGCCATTTGCTGGCAGCATTACTACGGGCAAACCAGATTCCCGCAGGATTTTGTTATCAGCGATTGAGTATTGATGATCAAGGTGCGCCGTACAGCCTACATGGTTTCAACACAATCTATTTACCTGAAATTGGTTGGTATCGCGTTGATGCAAGAGGCAACAAAGAAGGAGTTAACGCTCAATTTTCTCCCCCTCAGGAACAGTTAGCGTTTAAGATTCAATTTCCTGAAGAGGCAGATTTTCATGCAATTCTTCCTGAGCCACTTCAAATTATCCTAGAAGCGTTACAAGCACAGACTACATGGGATGACATGCTTCGAAATCTGCCGGACATCTCGTTGGAATCTGCAAAGAATCATGGTCTTGTGACTAATGATGAGCAGGTGCCAGCCAGCTAACCCCAATGCACACCGACCGTTGAGAGGTTATCGGTTGGAGTTCAAGATTATCTGCGGCGGGTTACGGGCATCGTTGTACTGCTCTAGTGCGATCGCCATCTTGTAGGGTGCGTTCCTTAATGCAACTCTTGCTACTCCACTGATAGATTTCTGGGAACGCACCATGCTCATGCTTGAAGCCAGTGCGATCGTAGCCTAACAACGCCTATACACGCCGCCTGCCGAAAAGTTATCTATTGGAATTCAAAGGTTATCTGCGGCGGGTGATGGGCAACGTTAGCTTGCTTAGTCTATCGGTTGAGGCAGAGCAGTGAACCTCATTGCATTTCCGAGTAAACTAGAGATTAGTTTCTGATCTGGCTGATAGGGGTAAACCCAAATGGTACAAACACCATCTAAAACACTAACCTTGGCGGAGTTTTTGCAATTACCAGAAACGAAACCTGCGAGTGAATACATTGATGGTCAAATTATTCAGAAACCAATGCCTCAAGGGAAACATAGTGCTATCCAGGGGGAACTCGTACCTGCTATCAATGGAGTAGTTAAGTCCGGGCGTATTGCTCGTGCATTTCCTGAACTACGCAGTACCTTTGGTGGTCGTTCAACTGTTCCTGATATTGCAGTGTTTCTTTGGAGCCGAATTCCCCGTGATGAGAATGGGGAGGTTGCCAACACGTTTCCTGCTGCGCCAGATTGGACAATTGAAATCCTGTCTCCTGACCAAAGCCAAACAAAAGTAACTAAGAACATCCTTCACTGTCTACGACATGGAACCCAAATGGGTTGGTTAATCGACCCAGATGAACAAACCGTGTTTGTCTATCGTCCCAAGCAAGAACCTGAAGTGTTGGATGAGCCAGATGAAGTTATTCCTATACCATCGTTCGCCATCGAGCTACAGCTTACAATCAAAGATTTGTTTGCTTGGTTATTGGAGTAAACCTTGAGTAGTTGCCAGCAAGCTAACACTGCGTTGGTGCGGACGGCACAGAGGTTATCGGTGGGAGTTCGAGGTTAACTGCCGCCGTACAACTTCGACGTTATGCAGCTTAAGTGATTGACAAAGGCATCTATTTAGTTAGAACAATCGCTGAAGTCGCAACAAGTGATGCAGGTTGCTAATATTTTGTCTATCTTCCGAAGCCTGACTGATTATTTAGAACAAGGAGCAGATGCAATCAATGATTAGTAGGGAAGAAACAATCGCGAAGACAGAAGCAATTTTTAATGCCGCATCTGATTACTTTGACGCTCCAGCATTATCGTTTTGGAATCGCTTTGGACAACAAACCATTGATCGGCTCTCGCTTCGTTCCGGCGATCGCGTTTTAGATGTTTGTTGTGGGACTGGTGCTTCTGCAATTCCAGCAGCAATAAGTGTGGGTTCCACTGGGCAGGTGCTGGGGATAGATCTTGCCGAATCTTTGCTTGAACTGGCACGTAACAAGTCGCGGCAGCAAGGTCTTGAAAATATCGAGTTTCGATCTGGGGATTTTGAAAATCTCGGTTTACCCGACGAAAGTTTTGACGCGATTGTTTGTGTTTTCGGAATTTTCTTTGTTCCAGATATGCTTGCAGCCGTTCGAGAGCTGTGGCGGATGGTTCGTCCTGGTGGAAAACTAGCCATTACCTCCTGGGGAGAGAAGGTGTTTGAACCCGCTAATCAAATTTTCTGGGCTGCGATTGAGGCTGAACGCCCGGATCTCTGTAGGAAATTTACACCGTGGGACCGGATTGGCGATCCCGCCTCACTACAATCACTGCTAGAAGCAGGTGGTGCAACCCAGGTAGAGGTTGTTGCTGAAGTCGGCACTCATGAACTGGCTGCTCCAGAAGATTGGTGGACAATGAGTTTGGGGGGCGGCCTCAGAGGGACGATCGACCAACTTGATCCGGCAGCAAGGGAACGTGTCCGACAAGCGAATCTACATTTCCTTCGGACTAATGAAGTTCATTCACTGGAGGTTAATGTCTTGTACGCAGTAGCCCAGAAATAACCCCGAAGAAATTAGGTAATCGTATTTTTTAGATGGGTCCTGTCGTCGGTTGCATAACATTGCGCTGAACCGGAACGGAGCGTGAATTATCTGTGAGTCGCAGTCATCCCCGTCCGGTTAGCTCAAACGTTAGCCGCTTCGTTTAGGTTTGTACTTTCGCTCATAATTTAGGAATATTATTGACGAGCCTGTAGCTTAGATAGATAACAAGAGCTATTTAATGCAATCAATAAATTTTTCTCATTATCGTAAGATTGTTGTTCTCACTGGAGCTGGAGTATCTGCTGCTTCTGGAATTCGTCCGTTCCGTGGTCAGGGAGGGTTGTGGAATGAACTTGATCCGCTTGCATATTCAGACTGTTCTCTCCTTGAAACCAATCCCATGGCAATCTGGCAGCTGTATGGTGCTTTGAGGAAACAACTAGAAACAGCGCCACTGAATGCGGCCCAGATCAAGCTGGCAGAAGTTGAAGCTCAATTGTCCCCAAACCAGCAATTCACACTGATTACTCAGAATATTGATGGACTCCATCAACGTGCAGGTAGCTCTAACGTTCTGGAGATACATGGTAGTGTTCATCGGACTCGATGTGGCAATTCTACTTGCAACCTAATGCCTTACTTAGACAGCGAGCCTCATGATGATGTATTACCTACTTGCAAGATTTGCGGTTCTCCCTTGCGTCCAGATATCGTGTTGTTTGGTGAACAGTTACCTGCTAAAGAATCTTGGTTAGCCAAGCGTACTCTACGAGATTGCGATCTTTTTGTCGCAATAGGTACCTCTGGAACTGTCTCGCCAGCATCTTCATTTGTCCGCTCAGCCGATTATGCTGGAGCTAGAACTATCCTGATTAACTTAGAGCCAATGGAGCCGAAGAATCCTTACTTCAAGGAGGAGTATTTAGGATATGCTGAAGAGCTTGTGCCTGCTATATTTGGTGCGACATAACAACCGAACTGCATTGGAACTATTGGCCAACCGAGATGTTGCTATTCAAGATCAAGATTCTCGACTGAATGAATGGCTCGATCGTTGAGGAGTGTAATGATGTTTCATGTACTAATTATTCACGAAGTAGAAGATTATGAAGCCTGGAAAAAAGTATTTGATAATGCTGCAACTATCAGAAAAGAGGCTGGTGAGTGTTCCTATCAAGTTCTGAAATATGCAAATGAACCGAACAAAATTGTTCATTTTTCAGTATGGACATCTATAAGAGATGCAAGAATATTCTTTGAATCGCCCGAGTTGATTGAAATTAGAAAAAAGGCAGGAGTTAAAGCCCCTGAGTTTATATATCTAGAGCAGCTAGAAGCAGGGATATTGTAAAAAAAGATTATTAAACTTTGGAAGTGTCGCATAACAGATGACGGAACTCGCCTCAGTGACCACTTCGGAGCTGCTGCTGAGTTCAGCTTTGTGCCTAAGGATGGTAATTTGACGCGATAGAAAGCCAGTAGACAAAGCGTAGAACTGGCAATTCAGATGTAAGAATTTGGCTGAAAGTTTGGATGTATTGCATTTACGAGTGCTTCTCGGTAGGCTGAAAGGCAAACACGATCGGGCTGAAGTGGTTTGCCTATGCGGATTCTTCATGGAACTTGGATTCCCCAAGCTGAAGCGGAATTTGTCCAACCGGGGACATTTTATCTGTGGGTGGAAACGACGGAACTTACGCGATCGCGTAAGCCAACCCAACGACACCCGCGACAGGTGGCCGCAGCGGAATTGGTGACGTTACTGAGTCAGGAATTAGGGGTGCAATTGTTACCGCACCGGAAACCGGAGGAGTTAATTAAGCCGCAATATTTTGTCTTGCCGACGGTGGATCAGCAGCCGTTACCCTCGCTGGAATTGTCCCGGTACTTAGAAACGGAATTGCCGGAAGCGTTTGAATGGCAGTATTGGCAGGTGGATTGTTACCCAACGATCGCGGCGGTGAAGACGGGTGCTTCTGGGACAGCGAGAGCCAACAATGTTGTGAGTTTACTAAATGATTTGCACTTCATTGCCTTACATAATCTGGCAGAGGTGCAGTTAGGGTCTGATTTGTTGTTTTGGTTTCACTACACTCAAGCCTTGAAGCGGTTGCTGTTTAAAGATCAGTATATTCCAGCGTTGAAATATCGGGAACTGGAAGCGGCAAAGGCCGCTGGGGCGAAACCAGGGAAGACGACGCGATCGGCGGCGAAGGTAGCCTCTTCGACCACAGCAACTCGTCGCAAAACGGCTCAATCAACGCCGAAAGGGCAATCGGCGGGCAAGCGAAAACGGGCGGCAGCTACACAAACGATCGCGGTTGAGGTAGTGTCAGAGGAATTTGAAATTTATCCAGGCTGGGAGTTCATTGGAGATGAGTATGAAGCCCTGATTCAGCGCTATGTGGAGTACATGCCGTTGATTTGTGTGGCGGGATTTGCAGAAGCACAGGAGACACCAGAGTTCTACGATCGCGAAGCGTTATTGCGGCATTTCTCGGAATGTTTGCTTACAGAGATTGTTACGCATACCTATACCACTCAGGCGTTTGAGAAAACGATCTCGGATTCGCTACTGTATGACTGTCTGCATCCAACTCAGCCTGGCGTTCCCTGGAAGACGGCCACTCGATTGGAGCAATATAAACAGTGGCAAGCCTGGCGCGATCGTATTGTCAAAACTCAGTCGGAGTTACCATTTTATCTATATTTTCAATTGCAGGATCCAGCGAAAGCGGCAGATGCTTGGGAATTGCAATTTCAAGTGGCTCCTAAAAGTGATCCATCGTTGAAATTGTCGTTACAAGATTATTGGCGAATGCGTCCGAAGCAACAACAACAGGTGCAGAAGCAGTTAGGGAAAGGTTTTGACCAGCATTTGTTGATGAATTTGGGCTATGCGGCTCGGATTTATCCAGCGTTATGGCTAGGGCTGGAGACGGATCAACCTGTGGGGATTCAGTTGGATTTAGATGCAGCGTTTGCGTTTTTGCAGGAGTCGGCCTGGGTATTGGAGAATGCAGGCTATAAGGTGATTGTGCCAGCTTGGTGGACGCCGCAGGGACGGCAACGGGCGAAGGTGCGGCTGAAAGCAAAGGGTAAGTCGTTGTCGGGGGGTGAGGATAAGACGAAGAAATACTTTTCGTTTGAGAGTTTGGTGGAATATCAGTATGAGCTGGCGATCGGGGATGAGACAGTCAGTGAACAGGAATGGCACCAACTGGTTAATGCCAAAACGCCGTTAGTTAAGTTTCGCGGACAATGGCTGGAACTGGATCAGGACAAGATGCGGCAAATGCTGGAGTTCTGGAAGACACAACAGCAGAAGCAACCAGAACTGAGTTTATTGGAGTTTCTCAAGTTAACAGCAGGAGATGATGATGAGTTAGAAATCCAGGTCGATCGCAAGAATGTGTTGTTCGATATGCTGGCAAAGTTGGGGGATAAAAGTCAACTTCAGCCGATCGAGAATCCACAAATGCTTCAGGGGAATTTGCGGGAGTATCAGAAGCGGGGAGTGTCCTGGCTGCAATATTTAGAGCAGATTGGCTTAAATGGTTGCCTAGCAGACGATATGGGGTTGGGAAAAACGATTCAGGTGATTGCGCGGTTGTTGCAGGAACGGGAATTAGCGAAGCAACAGAAGATTAAACAGCTACCTCCAACGTTGTTGATTGCGCCAACGTCTGTGGTGGGGAATTGGGAGCACGAAATTCATAAATTTGCACCAGGATTAAAGGCGATTGTGCATCATGGGACGCAGCGATCGAAGGATAGTAAAACGTTTAAGCAAGCTTGCCGAGAACATGACATTGTAATTACTTCGTTTGCTCTGGCCCGAAAGGATCTGAAATTATTCAGTGATGTGCAGTGGCATCGTATTGTTTTGGATGAAGCCCAGAATATTAAAAATCCTAAGGCCGATTTAACGAAAGCAATTTTGAAACTTTCGGCTCCTCATCGCTTGGCGTTAACGGGAACTCCGGTAGAAAATCGCTTACTAGATTTATGGTCAATTTTCAATTTTCTCAATCCCGGCTATTTAGGTAATCAAACCCAATTTCGGCGTAATTTTGAATTGCCTATCCAAAAACATAATAATCCACGCCAAGCAACGACGCTGAAGAAGTTGGTAGAACCATTCATTTTGCGACGGGTTAAAACGGATCAAGCAATTATTAAGGATTTGCCAGATAAGGTAGAACAAAAACTATTTTGTAATTTGACGAAGGAGCAAGCATCTCTCTACGAAGCAGTGGTGAAAGACGTTGAGGAACAACTGATTACGGTAGAAGGTATGAAGCGTAAAGGGCTAATTCTAGCAACCCTAACAAAACTAAAACAGGTATGTAATCATCCTCGGCAATTTCTTCAAGATGGGAGTGATTTTACACCAGAGCGATCGCATAAATTAACCCGGTTAAGTGAGATGGTGCAGGAAGCGATCGATGAAGGTGAAAGTATGCTGATTTTTACCCAGTTTAATGAGCTAGGTGAAGCGTTGGAGCACTATCTACGGCACTCTTGCCATCTAAATACTTACTATTTGCACGGGGGAACGTCTCGCACCAAGCGGCAGCAGATGATTAGCGAGTTTCAAGACCCGGAAACGGAACCTTCGGTGTTTGTGTTGTCACTGAAAGCGGGAGGGGTAGGAATTACGCTGACCAAAGCGAATCATGTGTTTCACTTCGATCGCTGGTGGAATCCAGCCGTAGAGGATCAAGCCACCGATCGCGCATTTCGGATTGGGCAGAAAAAGAATGTGTTTGTGCACAAGTTTGTGGCGATCGGGACGTTGGAAGAACGAATTGACGAAATGATCGAGGATAAGAAAAAACTGGCTGGAGCGATCGTCGGGGCAGATGAGTCGTGGTTAACGGAGTTAGATAATGAAGCCTTTAAGAAACTGATTGCTTTAAATAAGAGTGCGATTATGGAGTAGGGAAATGAGCCAATTTAGTCGAACCTGGTGGGGACAAAAGTTTATCGCAGCGCTGGAACAGTTTACAGACTCCGGGCGGTTGAGTCGGGGACGATCGTATGCGCGGAATGATAAGGTCAGAAGCTTTGAAATTCAGGATGGTAAGGTGATTGCTCAGGTGCGTGGTTCGGTAAATCCTTATTTTGGTGTTTATAAGGAACCGCTTTATATCACGACGATCGATTTTCAACCGATTAGTGCGGCAAAATGGGCAGCGGCGATCGCGTTGATTGCTTCTAGAGCCAGTTTGATTTCACGCTTATTACTGAATGAGATTCCAGATAATATTGAGGATTCGTTTAAGACGTTAGGGCTGAATCTACTCCCTCGTAGTAAGAAAGATTTTGACTCTAATTGTTCTTGCCCCGATTGGGAGAATCCTTGTAAGCATATTGCAGGCGTGTACTATCTGGTGGCGGCAGAACTCGATCGCGATCCATTTTTATTATTTGAATTACGCGGTTTGTCACGTGCCAATTTGCTGATGGAACTAGCAAAATCCCCTTTAGGTCAAGCTCTTTCAGCAGAACTTCAGTTACAGCAACGTCCACCAGAACCAGTATCTTCCTACTACACCCCACCAACCACTCAGACAATTAAAGAGGTGAGCTTGCGTGATTTTTGGCATGGGGCAAAACGGCTACCTGCGACGATCGACCCATTACCCCAAACTGTAGTGGCTGGAATTCCTGTCAAGAAACAAGGTGATTTTCCGGCCTTCTGGCATCGAGATAATTCGTTTCTGGAAGCGATGGAAACCGTGTATGAACAAGTGAAAATGAAAAACCCATTACTCTAACCAATTTTTCATCGTTATTCCAATTCTCAACGCATTACCATTTTGAGGGATTACCAGGATGTAACTGGTCTTGCTCCCACACGAAGGGATTGGTGTAAATATATTGGCGAATCTGACCCAAGAATGCTTCGCTGCGAATGATATGTTCATAATAATTGCGCTGCCAGATTGAGTTTCCTGGCGATCGTTGAATTCGGTTGAACGATCGGGTTGTCACCGATTTAAAGTTGAGCACAATTGCCCCTACCGTTCCCGCCCCCAAACGCGGTGGTAGGGGCGCGGCATTCGGCAGATCACTTTCAGGTGAAGGCAAGGATTTTGTCCCGAATGCCACGCCCGGTTCAGTGCATCCCCGATCGCATGAGGGCGTGGCATTGGGATTATAATTGTCGGTGGGGTTTTCTAAATTTTGCCCCAATGCCGCGCCCCTACCAGAGGTGTCTAATATCAGGATGCCGTGAATATGATTGGGCATAATGACCCAGGCATCCAATTCTACATGGGTATGATGATATGGTATTTTTAGCCACTGCGATCGCACAAGCTGCCCTATTTGATTTAGTCTCATTTCACCATCAACAATTTCACCGAATAAACACTGCCGTTGATGGGTACAGATGGTGACGAAATATGCGCCAGGGGATGAATAGTCATATCCTTTTAGACGAATCGACTGCCTGTGATGCTTATCGGGGTTATATTTCACAAAATTCTACCAATGTATCTAATTAATAGAATTCCCATTGAGGGGACGAGATCGCTTGCCATAAGCAAGAATTGACTGCGTTCAGAGTACTTTATTTCTGATGTAGAATTTGTTTTGCCACATGATTGTCACATTTTTAATTTAGGGTGAGAGAGTAATCGATCGCTAGTGGCGATCGAGCCATCTGGATTGTCAGATCGGGGTGTTTGCAAGCGTTGGTCAATCATCAGGTCACGTTAGTCGCATCATTCAGGATCACCAACTTATGCCCTACTCCCCGGTTAAGCGCCACCCAATTCCGCTACGTTGGTTGTTGATTGTGCCCTTCGTAGTACAGCTTGTGGCGGCTGTCGGATTAGTGGGCTACCTGTCGTTTCGGAATGGGCAAAAGGCGATTAGTGATTTGGCCACGGAGTTGGGGAGCCAGGTCAGCGATCGGGTGGATCAGCATCTCGACACCTATTTGTCTACGCCACGCCAATTGAATGAAATTAACTTACGGGCCTACGAATTAGGGTTACTGAACCTGGAGGAGTTTAACCGAACAGGGCAGTATTTCTGGAAACAGATGCAGGTCTATAACATTGGCTATATCAACTACGCCAATCAACAAGGGGAATTTATTGGAATTGAGCGCACTAATACTGGAGAGTTGTTAATCAACGAGCGCACTAATACGATCGCTCAGGGAAAGCTGCGAGTGTATGCCAGTGATGCGGCAGGGAAGCGGACGCGCTTGCTAGAGCAGAAGCAGTATGATCCACGGCAGGAAGACTGGTATAGTGCGGCAATTAAGGCCCAACGTCCGGTCTGGAGCCGGATTTACCAGTGGGAAGATAAACCTGAAATTCTGTCGATTTCATCCAGCTTTCCAGTCCGGAATCGCGCTAATCAGATCGTGGGGGTGATTGGGATTGATCTGATTCTGTCGCAAATTAGTGATTTTCTCAAACAACTGAATATCAGCCCTAGTGGCAAGGTGTTCATTATGGAACGGGATGGCTCGATCGTGGCGAGTTCCAGTCCAGGTAAACCGTATCACCTGCTGGAAGGTCGGCCCCATCGGATTGATGCCTTTGAAATTTCCGAACCGTTGATTCAATCCACAGCGCAACAGTTGCAACAGCAGTTTCACAGCTTTGACAAGATTACAACACGGCAGGAATTGCGCTTTTCTCTAGACAACGGTGAGCAAGCATTTGCGTATGTCACACCTTGGCACGATGATTTGGGCTTGAACTGGTTAGTGGTGGTGACCGTACCCGAATCTGATTTTATGGAGCAGATTAATGCGAATACTCGAAATACACTGTTGTTGTGTTTTGCGGCCTTGGGTGGGGCAATTCTGTTGGGCATGTATACGTCACGCTGGATTACGCGGCCCATCAGACGGTTGAGTTTGGCGAGTAGTGCGATCGCGGCGGGCGATTTAGACCAAACGGTGAAGGTGCAGGGAGTCGGCGAACTGAGTGCGTTAGCTCAGTCGTTCAACAGTATGGCCGAACAACTGAAGGCTTCGTTTACGACGCTAGAACAGACCAATGAACGATTAGAACAGCGGGTAGAAGAACGGACGATCGAGCTACAAGCCGCGAAGGAAGCCGCTGATGCGGCGAATCATGCTAAAAGTGAGTTTTTGGCGAATATGAGCCATGAATTGCGCACTCCGTTAAACGGCATCTTAGGATATGCGCAGATCTTTCAACGGGATAAGTCGTTTAGTCCTAAACAGCGGGATGGTTTAGAGATTATTTATCAATGTGGCACTCACCTGTTGACATTAATTAATGACATTTTAGATTTATCCAAAGTAGAGGCTCGGAAGCTGGAATTGCAGTTAGCCAGATTTAGTTTTAAGGAATTCCTGATTGGTGTACGAGATATTTGCCAGGTGCGGGCAGAACAGAAGGAGATTCAGTTTCATTATCAAGTGCTAAATCAGTTGCCGATCGCGGTAGAAGCAGATGCAAAGCGTTTACGTCAAGTATTACTAAATTTATTAGGTAATGCCATTAAGTTCACTGATCACGGAAGTGTAACGCTGACCCTTAGTGTGATTGATCGATGTCATAAAAATACTACTCAACCTATTTATCGGATCCGCTTCGAAATTACTGATACAGGTGTGGGGATGACTCCCGAGCAGTTAGAAAAAATCTTTTTGCCATTTGAACAGGTAGGAGATCAGTTCCGTAAAGCTGAAGGAACCGGGTTGGGTTTAGCGATTACGCAGCGAATTCTGCAATTAATGGGTAGTGAGATCCAGGTAGAGAGTACCTATGGGCAGGGAAGCCGCTTTTGGTTCGAGCTCGATTTGCCCGAAGCGATCGATTGGGTGTCGCCGATTCCGGGCCGATCGTCGCATGAAATCATTGGCTATGAGGGCGATCGCCGGACAATTTTGGTGGTGGATGACTTGTGGGAAAACCGGGTGGTGATTGCGAATTTGCTGGAGCCTCTGGGCTTTACAGTCCTTGAAGCCACAAATGGCCAGGAGGGCTTGGAGAAGACACAGCATGATCACATTGATGCGATCATTACGGATTTGGCGATGCCTGTGATGGATGGGTTTGTGATGACTCAGCGATTACGGGCGCTGCCAGAGTTTCAATCCGCCGTGATTATTGCCTCATCAGCCTCGGTGTTTAATTTCAATCGGCAACAGAGTCATGAAGCGGGCTGTACGGACTTCTTGCCGAAACCAGTGCAAGCGATCGAGTTATTTGAGCAATTACAAGTCTATTTACAACTGCAATGGATTTATGAAACGCCAGCGGAATCAGTTCAGTCTGCAACGACAATGCTAGTGCCGACTGCCGAGGAATTAGCAGCATTGTATGAAGCTGCGCAAGCTGGATACATCAACCAGATTCAAGCAGAGGCCAATCGATTAAAGCAATTTAATCCTGAATATAGTATGTTTGCGGATCAGGTGCTAGCGTTAGCGGAAGAATTTGATGAGGAGGCGATTATTCAGTTGATTGCTGCCCATATCGGCTGAGGCCATAGACCATGAAACCTAATTTAAAAGAAACCATTTTAATTGTCGATGATATTCCCACTAATATCAAAGTATTAGTCGATTTATTAGATGAATCAGGATTGAATATTGCGGTAGCAAAAAGTGGTGAAATTGCACTGGAGAAGGTGCATAAAGTTGCGCCAGATTTGATTTTGCTAGATGTGATGATGCCAGGGATTGATGGCTTTGAAACCTGTCGGCGGTTGAAAACAGATGTTAGGACGAGAGAGATTCCGATCATTTTTATGACGGCATTATCGGATCCAGTGGATAAGGTGAAGGGATTACAGCTAGGTGCAGTGGATTACGTAACTAAACCCATTCATCAGGAGGAGGTATTGGCGCGAATTAATGTGCATCTAGAGTTGCGCCGGACGCGCTTAAAGTTGGTTCAGGAAGAGAAGCTGGCCTCCTTAGGGCAACTGGTGGCTGGGTTAGCTCATGAGCTGAATAATCCGGTTAACTTTATTTATGGCAATTTGGTGTATGTGCAGCGGTATAGCCAACAATTGTTAGAGGCGGTGAAACTGTATGAATCGCAGTGTTCTAGTCTAACTCCAGAAATTCAGGCACTTTCCGATCAGATGGATCTAGATTTTGTCCAGGCTGATCTACCTAAATTACTCGCTTCGATCGAAAGTGGAACGCGGCGGATTCAAGAATTGGTGCGATCGCTGCGCATCTTTTCGCGTTTGGATGAAGCAGAGTATAAGGCTGTAGATTTGCATGAAGGGATAGAAAGTACGTTAATGCTATTGGGAAGCCGGTTGCAGGCGAAAGTTCCTTACCCCCCAATTACGGTGACGCGGGATTATGGTGACTTACCGCTGGTAGAATGCTACGCCGGAGAACTGAATCAGGTGTTGATGAATTTATTGACGAATGCGATCGATGCGATCGAGGACAAGCTGAAACACTGGACAGCGATTCACCATCCAGATTTAGCTGATTACATCCCGAATATCTATCTGCAAACGGTGGTGACGGATCAACAACAAATCAGTATTCGGATTGCAGATAATGGGATTGGGATGTCCGAAGTGGTGCAACAACGGCTATTTGACCCATTCTTTACCACAAAAGCAATTGGTCAAGGGACTGGGTTAGGGTTGGCGATCGTTCATCAAATTGTAGTTGAGAAACACCGAGGCTCACTTAGAGTAAAATCAACCCCGGAGCAAGGAACGGAGTTGATTGTGAGTATTCCCAAGCGGTTCTAACAATACTGAGAACTGGGTGCTGATGATTCCCGTCTCAGCACTCAGCCTCAACCCTCAGCCCTGTCTCAACTGGAGTTTGTGGGTTCAAACCATAAGGATTCAAACAACAGGAGACGACGAATGAGCCACAACCACCCACCAGACTAGAACCGAAATTGCAAGAACAAGTAATTTAGTTACGATATAAAGCAGGTCATTTGAGGCTGTAACTGTAGAGAACATACCTCCCTCCCTGGCCACTGATTTGTGAGATATTCAGCCACCACTGTCTAGTAAGGGAACACTCCTCACGCCTTCCCCTATGTTTTTATTGTCGCGTTAAGTTGAAAAAATTGGTTCAAGTTTTGGTCGTTTAGCAACAAGTGTTGATGTTATTGCAATCTATCTTTAACCAAGGCATCGCTGATTGGACGTTTGATAAGAGCTGGTAACAATTTGGATAAGAATGAGACGATGACACCAAAATCAGGTCAATGGAATAGCGTTAAATGACGCTACTGGAATAGCCACCTAACCTGTTAGCAAGGCTTGAATCATGATATCTAGCTGCTTTAACTTAACTGGTTTAGCCAGGTAATCGTTTGCTCCAGCCGCTAGACAGAGATCGTGATCTCCCTGCATTGCTAGGGCCGTTAAGGCAATAATTGGGACTTCGGCTAAATTGGGGGTATGACGAATGGAGTACATCGCTTCTAACCCATCCATACCTGGCATTTGAATATCCATCAAGATCAAATCGGGGTGAGCAGACTGCGCTACAACAATGGCCTCGCGTCCATCTTTGGCCAATAGAATCCGATAGCCCTTCGCCTCTAAATAGCTGGCGACTGTGCAGATATTCGCTTCATTATCTTCTGCCAACAAGATCAGAGGAGATTTTGTTAACTCAGATCGCAGAGGCTCGATCGTGGGATCAGGTGCTTCGGACTGAGGAGATGTTGCAGAAGTTATGCCGGGAAGGGCGATGGTAAAGCAACTGCCAACTCCTACTTGACTGGTGACACTAACGTATCCGCCATGGAGTTCCACTAGCCGTTTGACTAAGGCCAGCCCTAAACCTGTACCCTCATAATTTCGGTTGAGGGCACTATCAATCTGGATAAAGGGTTGAAACAGTTTCGAGATATCTTTGCTAGCAATGCCAATTCCGGTGTCAGTAATCGCAATATGCAGCCAATCTTGACATATCCCTAGCTCAGAATCTGTGCCAACCGCTCCTTGTTGATAACTCACTTCTAACTTGACTCGCCCACCTTCTAAAGTGAATTTAACTGCATTGGCCAATAGATTAATTAATACTTGGCGAATTCGCCGTTCATCTATGTATAGCTGAGGCAAATTTGGTTCCAGATTAATTTCTAGCTGAATTTGCTTCTTTAATGCCTGCTGTTTGATTAATGACAGGCTAGATTGACATAATAAAGCAATAGATGTGGAGGAACAATCTAGTTCTAGTTGGCCTGATTCAATTTTGGCCACATCAAGGATATCGTTGATTAATTCCAATAAGTGTGAGCCACTCCGTTCAACTGTTTTTAATGCTTTAATCTGTTTCTGATTAACATCTCCAAAAACCGTATCCAGGAGTCCTTCGGTCATGCCGAGAATCGCGTTAAGTGGGGTTCTTAGCTCATGACTCATATTGGCTAGGAATTCATCTTTAAGACGAGTCATTCGTGCCAACTCTTCGTTAGAAATCGCTAGCTGGTGATTACGCTCACTGAGTTGCTGCTGTTCCTGCTGTAGCTGTTCAACCAAACTGGCTTGTTGAATGGCAACGGCTAACTGGTTGGCAATCTGTTGGAGAAGTTGAGCTTCAGATTCTTGCCAAACTCGTTTTTCTTGGCAGGCATGAGCCACTAAGATGCCCCAAAGCTTATTGGTTTTCCAGGGGGCGACCCAGCGGTGATTCTCTCCACTGCTAATCTCCTGCAAAATTGGAGCAACAATTTTAGACTGAATGTGTCCTTGAGTAGAATACTCAGCTAAGCAATCTGTCCAGATATCTTGCACCACATCAGATATGATGCGAGGATGTCCCTGCCAGTAACAGTCGAGGATTTCTTGTGACCAGATTTCACCATCCCAGTGCTGGTCTTTTAACTTAGTAAATTCGTTAGACACAGCCTCCTCAACAATGCAGCTTCTACCATCGGGAAATAGCTGAAACACAATGACTCGATCGCTGTGTAGGGCATCTTTCACTTGTTGAGTCACTGTTGTCAAGATTGCATTCAAATCTAATGACTCTCGGATGCGTTGAACGATCGCTCCTAATGCTTGCTGCTGTTTAAGCTTTTGCTCAATCTCAGCCTCGGCCTGTTTGCGATCGGTGATGTCATGGGAAACTCCGATCATCCGCAGAATATGGCCTTGCTGATCTCGCCACAGAGACAGCCGCAAATGAACATAAATTAAAGCTCCAGATTTAGCACGGCAGGCAACCTCAGTTTCATAGCGACCATGGGCCAGTAAAGGACTAATGACTTGGGTTTGTAGATGTTCCAGGTTGTCGTAGAGAATGCCGATACTTTGCCCAATCATCTCTGGGGCTGAGTACCCAAAGATTTGCTCCGCCGCATGGTTCCAGCTTTCGATCGTGCCATTGGGATCGGTGGAAATCACGGCATCATGAATATTTTGCAAAATATCTGCCTGAAACCGGAGCTGAGCTTCGTTCTGTTGTAAAGCGGCTGTTCGTTGTGCGACTCGCTCTTCTAGTTCTTGAGTAAGACACCGGAGTTGACCGTAGGCTGTGGCTTGTTGAATTGCAATGCTGGCCTGTGTGGCTAATTGCTGAATCCAATCCACCTCTAAGGACGTCCAGTAGCGGGGGTGATGACATTCGTGAGCAATCATTAATCCCCACAGATGTTGATCCTGAAGAATGGGAACAACGAGATTTGCCCGCACCTGAATGCTAGCTAACAATTCGGTATAGCAGGATTGTAGAGAACCATTGTCACGATCGTTAACCTGGCTTGTTCTGCCTTGGCGATAGGGTTCATGCCAGTGGGAGACGAAACAGGGATCAATAATTTCTCGATTGAGGATTGATAGTTCTTGGGTGCAAACAGATTCTACGGCAATGACTCCTGACCAATTGGAGTGAAACTGATAAATCACGGCGCGATCGCAGCCCAATAACTGTCTCATCCCATCAACTGTAGATTGGAGAATTTGCGATAGTTCTAGAGTCTGACGAATCCGAAGGTCAATTTCGGATAGCAACTCTTTTTGTTGTTGCGATCGATGCAGTTGTTGAACCAGGGTTTGATAGGCAATTACTGCTCCAACACTTTTCTGTAGAGTAATTGGTGTAATGCTCTGTTTGGCAAGGTAATCCATAGCCCCAAGTTTCATGACCTGCACAGCAATCTGTTTGTTACTGGGCTGCGCTACAACTAGTACAGGGACTTTGGGATGAAAATTCTGATTTACCCCACTGGTATGAAGAAACTCTAGAAACTGTAGTCCGTTACCATCGGGTAAGTTCACATCCAAAATCACCACATCTGGAGACTGCGATCGCCACAATGTGATCCCGGCTTTGATTGTGGATGCATAGATCACACTGTACTGATAATTAGGATCAGTTCGAAGATAGTGAGTATAGGCCACGCGATCGGTTTCTACGGCATCAATCAGCAAAACCCTAAACAGGAGCTGCGACTTCTGAGATGCATCTACATTTATCGGTAACCTATCCATAACTTAAAACAACCCAGGTGTCGGAACAGTGCCTTCATTGCTTAGAGT
>DATNPU010000123.1:0-3509 GCA_036703105.1 Microcoleaceae cyanobacterium | reverse complement strand
GCAACAAGCCCAATTCTGGCGACAGCAGGCTGGCATCGATACTGCCGGGAAACTGATCTGCCATCCCTGGAGCGATGTGGGGGCGACGATCGCGAGTGGGTCTTACCGCACCTTAGGTATGTTGGTGATGCCATGCAGCATGAGTACGGTGGGAAAACTAGCGGGTGGACTGAGTTCCGACTTGTTAGAACGAGCGGCTGATGTGCAATTGAAAGAGGGCCGCAAGTTAGTCTTAGTCCCCCGCGAAACGCCCTTTAGTTTGATCCATCTCCGCAACCTCACCGCCCTAGCCGAAGCTGGGGCCAGAATTGTTCCAGCGATTCCCGCCTGGTATCACAATCCCCAAACGATCGAAGATCTGGTCGATTTCGTCGTGGCCCGCGCTCTGGATCAACTGGAGATTGATTGTGTTCCCCTCGATCGCTGGCAAGGCCATTAGAACTGTTGCAGATGACTACCGGCTGACCTAACTTGTGGATAGCAGTAAGGTTTGCAAATACAGACCCCATTTAGCGGCTAGTTCGGGATCCGTAAAGGGAACCGCGATCGTCCGGTTTGGCTCAACAAACTCCAGCATCGTTCGGCCTTTGCGTGGGGGTGAGGCTAGATCGACAAGCTGATCATTCACCCGCAATTGAATCGAGTTCACAGCTTGGAGGGAAAAAGTTTCCACTCCAATCGGTGCTTGCCGTGTGGGTTTACCCCAGGTAATGTCAGTCCCTTTTTGTCCCAGCACTGCATAGATGTCGTATTTGGCCCGATCAAACTGGGCCGCCCACACTTTATAGGCTTCTACCTTCTGGTATTCATTCCACCCTGCCCAGGCCAGCCCAATAAACAGTGCCAGCAAGGGTAGCCAGAAAAGACCCCGTTCCATATTCTTCTAAATCCGACTACTCAGTTCCAGTTGTCCCATCGCCTGTTTGCGGCTTTCCAACACCTGCATAACGCCTTTGGCAATCGTTTCGACGATCGTGCGATCGCAAGCGGCTAAAAACTCCTCACCGGACAAATTGCCTTTAAAGAAATCCTTCGCTTTCAGGAGTAACCGCCGAGCTTCTGGGAACCCAACTGCTTTGATGATATACGTCGCGGTAGGCGAGTTCTTCACATCATAGGTAGACGACTTACTCCGTCCCTTCTCCAAAATCTCTAAAACTTCCTGCTCTAAAGGCGTTTCTGGCGGTAGCACTACCGGAATATTCGGCAGATAGGTTTCCAGTTGGGCGACGGAGCTACTGTGAGTTGATGGCAATTCGCCCATCATGGTGGCTAAAGGAATATCCTTACCAATGCGTAGCGATAGCGCTTCAATGACTGCGATCGACAGCAACTTACTGCCCAGATATAACCGCGCTACTTCTAGATTCTTCCGAGTCCGAGCAATTAATAACTGATACGTCTCATCATCCGGTTCATCCTGGTATTGCTGAAATACCAGTTCTGGCTTCAGGAAGTTCATAAACCCTTCCATCTTCTGCATCGAAATTCGGAATCCCGATACCGTATAGGAATTCGTGTTGGCTAAATCATGGTTTGTTTCTGGCAGCAGGTTCCAGGTATTATCCAAAAACTCAGCAGACGATGGATAGGCGAAGTTCTCCACATCTCGATTGGCTAACCGCACGGCCCGTTTAATGATGGTGGTGAGTTCTGCCTCATCCCAACCCAAGCCAAACCGTTGGTTCACCTGCACCAAGCGATCGTATAGCCGTTCTGCTGCGGTCTGACCTACTTCACTCCGAGGTCGGAAGGGAATTGTCGCTTCAATGCAAGTCGCAATTCTCACAATCATGGGGGCAGACAAGGCATGTTCCAGGCACTTGGCCGCAATTAAGGCGCTTAAATATTCATTCTGTCCCGCCATCGGCACCAAGCTTTGCCCTGGCGCAAAGCCAAATATCTGCGTCACCATCTCAAACAGGCGATCGTCCGGCAATTCCGACGGGGGCAGAATCACCAGTTGTCCGTTAATTTCTTTGACGAATGGAGCAATGTATCGGCTGATGTTGACGCTGACTCCCTGATCGACTTGCACATACACCAGATCGTGAAACAGGGCGGCCAAAACTTCGATCGCATCTCCAGTGCCGCCGACCTCAAAAATGTGCTCGGGGGTGTGAAAGAACCGCCAAGGCCCTGTCATTGTTTGAATCACTAATTCAGCCGTTTTGGACAATTGCGCCGGATCAGCCGTGCCACCTAGCTGCTGGATTGCCCAATTTAGCTGCTCTAGACAGCGTATATAGTCTCGTTCCAGATCCGGATCTCGTCCAAGCTCCATGGGATTGCTTCACTCCAAAATTGAGCGTGATGCACTTAAGTTTTCTGAATAGTAGCAAGAATGCTCCAGAGAGGTAACATGGCTTGATACCATTAGCGAAATCTGAGGATTCGCTTATAGCAAGACTACCAGGCTACGTGCATTCAGGATGCCCAGAAGTTTACAGCGACTCGCAGATTTCTTACAACTTTAGAGTTTGTTGCGATCGAGTGCAGTGATCTATGGTGCAAATCTTTAGATTGTTCCAGTGCGACAATTAAACCTTGTCTGTCTCTGTATGGCCTGCGCCTGCACTCTTATATTTCCCCTGCTGACGTTTTTTCACTTCCTCTATGTCTAATGAGACTGCTGTAACAATCACGGTTCCTGCGACTACGGCTAACCTGGGGCCTGGGTTTGACTGTCTGGGAGCCGCCCTAACCTTGCATAATCAGTTCACCTTTGCGCTGCAACCTAACAGTGCCAACAATTTGACGATTACCGCGTCTGGACAAGAGGCCGATCGCGTTACTACCGATGCCAGCAATCTGGTTTATCAAGCCTTTACAAAGTTCTACCAGGAGTTAGGGCAACCGATTCCAGCGGTAACGATCGACATTCAGCTAGGGGTTCCTCTAGCCCGGGGCTTAGGGAGTTCGGCAACTGCGATCGTCGGTGGCTTAGTTGGAGCCAATGCTCTAGCAGGCTTACCTTTGTCGCAAAAAGCGATCCTGAATATGGCCGTGGCGATCGAGGGCCATCCCGATAACGTGGTCCCCGCCTTGTTAGGTGGCTGTCGACTGGCCGCGACTGGGATCAATATCGACTGGGAAATTTGCGAAATTCCCTGGCATGAGGGGATCGTTCCTGTTGTCGCTATTCCCGACTTTGAACTGTCTACTGCCGAAGCCCGTCGCGTTCTACCCACTAATTACAGCCGAGCCGATGCTATTTTCAACGCGGCTCACTTGGGCTTGCTTCTGCGTGGATTAGAAGCGGGCATGGGCAAATGGTTACGCGAAGGCTTACAGGATCGGATTCATCAGCCCTACCGTCAAGCCTTGATCCCCGGTTATGCGGCGGTGGAACAAGCGGCGGTAGATGCGGGTGCCTATGGTTTAGTGATCAGTGGTGCGGGGCCAACCCTGTTAGCCCTGACCAGTAGTGACCACGCTAATGCCGTCCAATCCGCGATGGCTCAAGCTTGGACAGACCAAGGGACAAATGCAGAAGTGCATATCCTAAC
>DATNPU010000116.1:0-13039 GCA_036703105.1 Microcoleaceae cyanobacterium | reverse complement strand
GCAACACATGCCATTAGTAACTAGTAGTGTGTTCGTACCATTGGCTTACTGGTGTCGATCGCGAGTAATTTTTGGCTTGAGCGCCATTACGATCGCTACATCATTAATCTTTAATCTCAAGCCTTTATCCAGTGGGATCGTGGCAAATGGTTGGCTACCAACGCTCGCCTTTGGTCTCCCGATCGCACTGTTATGGGCATATAGCGATCGCATCTGGCAACGGTTGGCTACTGCCCAACCGTCATCCCCATTAATGGCTCCACGAATCGTAGTTGACCCGTTTCAACCGATCGCCCGCAGTCTGTCGGTTTGGGTGTTGGGCATTGTCGGTTATTTTCTGTCCTTCCGCTGGCTATGGGAAGACTACTCCGATTACCGTTATGGTGCTCTAGCCAATTGGCATTGGCAACCGTTGATTGATGCCGCGTTGCTGGCGATCGTGGCGGGGTTGGGATGGTTACATCTGAGTTACCAGTTGCGGCGTGACCTGCTACGGGTACAGGAAAAAGCGATTAACAGTGGCACGATCTCAGTGGTATTAGCCACCATGACAATCGTATTTTTCTGCCATCCCCTGCTACCAGTGCTGGGTGTGCTGGCATTTAACCTGATCCTGTTTCTGTTAGCCCTCGGGTTAATTCGCGATGGACTGGCTTTAGCTAGCCGTCACACGTTTTGGGGTGGCATGGTGTTGCTGGTGCTCGGCATCATGACCCGAATGTTGGAATACGACACAGGCTTGTTAATTAAGGCGATCGTTTTTGCCGTATGTGGTGTGGGCGTAATGGCGGCAGGAATTTGGTTTGAGCGCAACATCAAGTCCGATCGTCCGTTGTCCTTACCCAACTCGCCTCCGGAGTAAATTATGACTTCACAATCTCCAAACCCACCGATCGAGCCACCCATTGAGTCACCGACGCAACCTACTCCAGTCGTAGAATCACCGCAGCAAATTCCTCGATGGCGATTTTGGTTACCGCTGGTATTTCAAGCCGCACTGATCATCATCGTTCCCGCTCAAAATGCTTACACGACGATCGCTGGTAAATCGATTACGCTGCAAACGGCACCTGTCGATCCCTACGATTTGATGCGGGGATATTCGCAAACCTTGCGTTACGACATTTCTGATCTGACCCTATTGAAAAACCTGCCTGGTGGCAAATGGTTTCAGCAACATGCCAGCGGAGCCTTTTATGTGGTTCTAGCAGCTCCCGCCCCAACAACGGCTCAACCGCCGCCACCCTGGAAACCTGTACGCATCAGTGGCGATCGGCCCAATCAGTTAGCCGCAAATCAAGTGGCGCTACAGGGCAACTATGACGGTTGGCAGGTGACTTACGGGCTGGAAACCTACTACATGCCGGAGGATCAACGGGAGCAACTCAATGACACGATCCAGCAGGTGCAACAGCAACGCCAACAACAAGCTTTTGTAGTGGAAGCCAAGGTCGATAGCAGCGGTCATGCAGTGCCGATCAGTTTATGGGTGCGCGATCGTAATTACCGCTTTTAACTACTCCAGGGTGCGTAAACAGTCCAGTAGGTTATGGCGATGTAAGACATGCACGCCTGCGATCGGATTGCCCATGATATTAACGGTGGCATCAGAAAACACGACGATCGGCGTGACAAATTTTAGTCCTCGCCGCTCTTTCATCACCACAGCTTGCCGCTTGGCTTGACTGAGAAAATCCTTTTCAAAAGAGACGGTTGCCTGTCCCAATTTGCGATAAAGCTGATTTTGGTGGGCAAACACATACCCCCGATGGGATTTGACATCGATCGTGTAAGCATTGCCCTTAGGAGAAATCAGAAACACATCAACATCGCCGACCTGCCGATCCTGCACTCCGTATTCGATCTGCCATCCTTTCGTTTTCAGAGACTCTAGCAGATGGGCAATTTCTTCTTCTGCTCTGGCTCCTTGATCGGCATGGTTCGCTCGTTTCCACAGGTAAGCCCCTCGGAATCCTGCATACCCAGCGATCGCCAGACACACAGGATATAACCAGAAAACCCTAGGGGCGATCGTAGCAGCATTGGCAAATCGCCCTCCCACCGATAGCTGCTGGATCAGCCAATAGAGGCCGATCGGTAATGTCAATAGCACACCCGTTGCCAGAAAGAATTGCATCGCTTTGAGCCGGCGACGAAATGCCAGGGCACGCACATTTTTTCCGGCACGGGGCATATAACGGGAATTTAGGCGGGTTAGACCGTATGTTAACTCACGATACGATTACGGCACGATTAACACTGGGCAAGGTGAGAGATTAATCACCCGATTGGTAACACTTTCAGCGGCTCCTTCGTCCGTCAGCCCCATACCGCGACATCCCATTACAATTAAATCGGCATCCATTTCATCGGCGACATCGCAAATCGTAAACGCTGGCTTGCCTTCCCGTTCGACCGCTTCCGCTTCAATGCCTTGCTGGGAAAACAGGGTTTTGGCACTTTCGAGCAGTTCCGCGATCGCCTGCGGAGAGGCCATCACATCGCCCGTCTCTGCCACTTCTTCTGAGGTTTCTACAACGGACAGAATGATTAAGCGACTACTGTGTAGCTTCACCAGGTCGGCAACCATTTCGGCAGCTTGCCGAGATTCGCGGCTTTGGTCGATCGGGAACAGGATCGTTTTAAACATGACGGTTATCTCCCAGTGCTCAATAAAACTTTAGGTCGGTGCATACGCTCTGATTAGTCATTTTAGGAGTAGCGATCGATTTCTCATAATTAGGGATTATCGCTAGACCAGAGCGGCGGGGCTTTACCCCGGATCGATCACTCCAGATTGGAGATTTTTTAAGAAATATTTCAATTACTCATTTCCTGATGGTTCAAAATCATGGAAAATACGGATAGGTAAAAAGACTTATTCAGGAGGTTGGTTCGGTGCCCAAGAAGACTGTAGCAAACTTATCGTCTGCTGACTTATCTGGAAAGCGGGTTCTGGTTCGGGCAGATTTTAACGTTCCTTTAGATGGACAGCTTAATATTACTGACGATACGCGGATTCGTGCCGCTCTGCCCACCATTCAAGAATTGACCTCCAAGGGTGCCAAAGTGATTCTCACCAGCCACTTCGGTCGTCCCAAGGGTGATGATTTTGCGTCACGGGTGGTAGACAAGTTTCGGTTGACTCCGGTTGCCAATCGGCTGTCGGAATTGCTGGGCAAGCCAGTCGTGAAGACTGATGATTGTATTGGGGATGATGTAGCGGCGAAAGTGGCAGCGATGCAGAACGGAGATGTACTCCTGCTGGAGAATGTCCGCTTCCATCCCGGTGAAGAAAAGAATAATCCCGAATTTGCTAAGCAACTTGCCTCAGTTGCGGATCTCTATGTCAACGATGCGTTCGGAACTGCACACCGCGCTCACGCTTCTACCGAAGGGGTAACTCATTACCTCAAGCCCTCGGTCGCTGGCCTCTTGATCGAGAAGGAACTGAAGTATCTGCAAGCGGCGATCGAAACTCCCCAGCGGCCTCTGGCAGCAATCATCGGTGGTTCTAAAGTGTCCAGCAAAATCACCGTGATCGAAACCCTGCTCGAAAAGGTTGACAAGTTGCTGATCGGCGGTGGCATGATCTTCACCTTCTACAAAGCTCGCGGTCTGAATGTCGGTAAGTCGCTGGTGGAAGACGAATTCCTGGAGCTGGCAAAGACTCTCGAAGCCAAAGCTAAAGAGAAAGGTGTAGAACTGTTGCTGCCCACCGATGTGGTTGTAGCAGACAACTTCGCCGCCGATGCCAATTCCCAAACCGTCAGTGTAGAAGCAATTCCCGATGGCTGGATGGGTCTGGATATTGGCCCCGACTCTGTGAAAGTCTTCCAGGAAGCACTATCAAGCTGCAAGAGCGTGATCTGGAACGGTCCAATGGGTGTATTCGAGTTCGATAAGTTCGCTGTGGGTACAGAAGCGATCGCTCGGACGCTAGCAGACCTGACCAAGACCGGAACAACCACCATCATTGGCGGTGGTGACTCTGTGGCTGCGGTTGAAAAGGTGGGTGTGGCTGACCAAATGAGCCACATTTCTACTGGTGGTGGTGCCAGCTTAGAACTTCTGGAAGGCAAGGAATTACCTGGAATTGCGGCTCTAGATGAGGCGTAAATTCGCAGTCCATCTTGTTACGGCAAGGTGGGATTGCTAACCGGATACAAATCTCTCTGAAGCGTTACTCCGCTCCCTCATTGTTCTACCAGGTCTAACTTAAGTCATGGTAGGAGAATGAGGGTTTTTTCTTAAGCCCGATCGCTAGTGTTGAGAACGGAGAGCCTGAAGAAATTCTTTAACAGCTTGGGGCTGCGATTGAGGGCGAATGTAGTTCGCTAGAAACTGCCAATTTAGTTGTGGGAAAAACTCACTTCGTTCTGCAATTTGTGGTTGATTAATGCGCAAGTTGTAAAGAGTTAAGTGGTTGTTTTCCCAAATCAAAACTTCTGGTACAGCTAATCCCTGGTAAACTGCTAATTTATCGACTCCACCACTAGTTAAATTCACTTCGATCGCGAAATCAGGAACTTCTTTAAGTGTCTCGACACAGTAACACTCATCTGGTTCTAGCCCTTTCGCTTTGGCTTCTTGTCGAAAGGTGGTCGAGCCGTAACCGTGTAGCGAAATATCCACTTCTTCGGCATAGCGCTCTAACAAACGAGCAATCACCTTTTTCAGCATTTCATGTTCCGCAGAAGGCATGAAAATTTCCAATGTTCCTTCCAGATAAATTAATCGCAGTCCTGGGTAATTGCCTAGCGTTGCCAGTAAGGTTTCGTACTGCTGCCAACTGACTCCAGGTAAAACGACTCGTTGCTCAGTCGAATTTGGAAAAATTTGAGTGAGAGAACTCATGGAGTTTAATTACGATCGAGCTTCAGTTTGGCTTGGTGTTCAAACCAGGTGACGACTTGGGGAATCGTTAGACTTTCAATATTAGTTTTTGTCTCTATAGCGACCTGTTCTAATGGTTTTCGAGATGAAATGACCAAACGAGAGAAAAATTGTTTGAATTGTCGATCGAGACCTACTTGTAAACTCGGATCTTGATAAATCCAATCCTCGATTTGTTCAGGAGTTAATTCTGCGATTGTGCAATTCGACTGAGCCGCAATTTGTTTCAGCGATCGTAAGGCGTAAATTGCTACTCTGGCAGTAAATTTATCATGCGAAGTGAGTAAGGCTTTGTCCACTTCGGCGCATTCTTCAGGTGTCAGAAATTCGGTAGAAGGTTCCATTAACTAATCCTTGAATTCATCTGATAACTTCTGTTTAGCCAAGCGGCGATCGTTGATTAATCCGATTACATCAAATAATGTTCTTCCCACACCGAGCAGGATAATGAAGCTAGCGCCAGCCACCGGAATGCCACTAAAGAAGACCGCTTGGTTATGCTCCGTAGAGTACATGATGCCAGAGGCTCTAGCAGAACCAGGATTTCTGGAATCATAGGTAACATAAACGGAGTCACCCACCTGCAATGGGGTGAGAAAACAATCCATTGACTGCACAGGTTTTCCGGTTTGGGGCTGAAATTGGAATACTGGACACTGTTTGGTGATGTATTTGTTCTGCTGCCAAACCGTCGATCGTCGCCCTGGTTGCCACACTTTTTGTTTGCGTAATGCCACAACCTTGCCAACCGTTTCCACCTGATGGTTAGCTGTTTCCACAGCACTAATAAAGTTACCGAGCACCGTTGATAGGAGAAATCCCCCAACAGTCGCGGTTGTAATTCCCAAGAAAATTCCGGCGATTCGCTGGCTCAAGGACATTTCACCACCTCACTGACGTCAGGAGGCTTTCGGCTGAATCAAATAGCCGCAGCGATGCTCGCCATTGACTAGCCAATGAGTCCGTTCAACCGAGCATTCCAGGGCAACAGCAAACATTTCTAATTCATGCCCGCAAACACTGGGAAAGGATTCGGCAATGTGAGAAATGGCGCAATTATATTCCGTTAAGATAAACCGATCGACGGTATCTGTAGCGATCGTTGCTTCATTCGCATGATCCACGGCATACCACTCTGCCATATAGCCTTCGGCCCGACGTAGTTCGACTAAGCAAGCCACTCGCTCTTTTAGGGAACCTTGACCAATACGATCGCGATATTCCAGCGCTTTGCGTTCCCATTGTTTCCGTAAAATTGAGCCGACCTGATCCTTCCCAACGGTCTCCGCTAGGGTGTCTAATAGAGAAACGGCAAAATCATCATAGCGATCGGGAAATTGCGATCGACCGGCGGCACTGAGGGCATACAGGTAATTGGGACGGCCCATACCCATATGCAGGATCTCATGGTCGATCAACCCTTCGGTTTCCAGATCCTTAAGGTGGCGGCGAATGGCTTGGGGACTGATTTGTAACGTTTCAGCCAACTCCTGTGCAGTGGCCCGTCCCTGCTTCAAGAGATGATGTAGGATGTCTTGTTTGGTCGAGGGCTGGTGAGTCGTCGTCATTCTGTTTCCAGAGCTAAAGCTGACAGACAAAAATCCGCCATCAAATTTTAGTTAAACAACAGCATTGTTGCTAAAGTACCTTACAATGAAGTTAAACAACAATCGTGTTGTTTTAATTATATAGAATCCGATCCTCATATTGTCGTCCTGCCGCATGAATTCAGAGACTCAGACTAAACAAGCGTCCGAAAAAAGCCTCGAAGCCATGAGGAACTTCTCAGAAACCTATGCCAAGCGCACAGGTACGTTTTTCTGCGTTGATCCTGGGGTTACGGCTGTGGTCATCGAGGGCCTCGCTAAGCATAAGGATGAATTAGGGGCGCCCCTGTGTCCCTGTCGGCACTACGAAGACAAGCAAGCGGAGGCGGCAGCCGCCTACTGGAATTGTCCCTGTGTCCCCATGCGGGAGCGTAAAGAATGCCATTGTATGCTCTTCCTCACCCCCGACAACGATTTTGCGGGTGAAAGTCAAGAGATTGATATCGAGCAAATCCGGGCAGTCACGAATCAGTACTAGGTTTTCGATCGGCGGGTTTGGGTTGTGAACATCCATAACTCGCCATCCAAAATCCCCCATTCGATCTTGAGAGAACACTACCGATGAGCGCAACTGTTCAGAACCTCGTCAATCAGCCCTATAAATACGGATTTATTACCAATATTGAATCCGATACGATTCCTCGGGGGCTTAATGAAGACATGATTCGGCTAATTTCGGCTAAGAAAGAAGAGCCGGAATTTATGCTGGAGTTTCGCCTACGAGCCTATCGCCAATGGCTGAAGATGACGGAACCAACCTGGCAACATGCGACCTATCCTGCGATCGATTATCAGGATATCATCTACTACTCTGCGCCCAAGGTGAAGGAGAAAAAGCAGAGTCTAGATGAAGTGGATCCAGAGTTGCTGGATACGTTTGAAAAGTTAGGCATTCCTCTGTCTGAACAGAAGCGGCTGACTAACGTGGCCGTTGATGCGATTTTCGATAGCGTTTCGGTCGCCACTACCTTTAAAGCAAAGCTGGCAGAACAAGGCGTCATCTTCTGCTCGATCTCGGAAGCACTGAAAGAACATCCCGAGTTGGTGCGGAAATATTTGGGCAGTGTGGTGCCGATCGCGGATAACTATTTCGCGGCGCTGAATTCCGCTGTATTTAGTGATGGTTCCTTTGTCTACATTCCCAAAGGCACGAAATGCCCAATGGAACTGTCTACCTACTTCCGCATTAATAACGGCGATTCGGGACAGTTCGAGCGTACCCTAATTGTCGCAGAAGAAGGCAGTTCGGTCAGTTATCTGGAAGGCTGTACAGCGCCAATGTATGACAGTAACCAGCTCCATGCGGCAGTAGTGGAACTGGTGGCACTGGATAACGCTGAAATTAAATATTCCACGGTGCAAAATTGGTACGCCGGAGATGCTAGCGGTAAGGGCGGCATTTACAACTTTGTCACCAAGCGTGGTTTGTGTCAGGGCGTGAATTCCAAGATTTCCTGGACGCAGGTAGAAACCGGGTCAGCGATTACCTGGAAGTATCCTAGTTGTGTGCTGGTAGGCGATAATTCTGTCGGCGAATTCTATTCGGTAGCGCTGACCAATCACCATCAACAAGCCGACACGGGCACGAAGATGATCCACATTGGCAAAAACACCCGCAGCACGATCATTTCTAAAGGGATTTCGGCAGGTCAATCGAAGAATAGCTATCGCGGCTTGGTCAAAATTGGCCCGAAAGCGACGGGTGCCCGCAACTATTCCCAGTGCGACTCGATGCTAATTGGTGACAACGCTCAAGCCAATACCTTCCCCTACATCCAGGTGCAGAACAATACCGGCAAGGTAGAACACGAAGCCTCCACTTCCAAAATTGGTGAAGACCAATTGTTCTACTTCCAACAACGCGGTATTTCCGCTGAAGATGCCGTGTCTATGATGATTAGCGGCTTCTGTAAGGATGTGTTTAACCAACTCCCGATGGAATTTGCGGTGGAAGCCGATCGCTTGTTGAGCCTGAAGCTAGAAGGCAGCGTCGGTTAAGGGGCTGGACAGCTTGAAACCTGATTGAGGTGTCATCTCAGTGCAGTTGGGTGACACCCGATAACCAAGATTTGCGTAAACGCAGTTAGGAGTATTTGAAGGGCAATGATTAGGGAGAACAGCGAGGTAATTTTAGCGGTACGGGATTTAACCGCAGATGTCGATGGGACGCCAATTTTGAAGGGGTTAAACCTGGAAATTAAAGCGGGGGAAATCCATGCGATCATGGGACCGAATGGTTCCGGGAAAAGTACCTTTTCCAAGATTCTAGCCGGACATCCTGATTACACAGTGACGGGCGGAACTGTCGAGTTTTTAGGACAAAACTTGCTGGATTTGGAACCCGACGATCGGGCTAAATCAGGCATCTTTCTCGCCTTCCAGTATCCGCTAGAAATTCCGGGTGTGAGTAATTTGGATTTTCTGCGGGTGGCGTACAATGCCCGTCGCCAGCATCAAGGTTTGGAAGAACTGGATGCTTTTGACTTTGATGAATTAGTCCAATCTCGGTTGGGCTTACTGAAGATGGATGAAGCATTCCTCAGCCGCAGCGTTAACGAAGGCTTCTCCGGTGGCGAGAAAAAACGCAATGAGATTCTGCAAATGGCGTTGCTGGAACCCAAGCTTGGCATCTTAGACGAAATCGATTCTGGTTTAGATATTGATGCACTCAAGATCGTTGCCAATGGTGTGACTCAACTCACCACGCCTGATAACGCGATTTTGATGATTACGCACTATCAACGCTTGCTCAACTACATCACGCCAGACTATGTGCATGTGATGGAAGCGGGACGCATTCTCACTACAGGCGGCAAAGAATTGGCGCTGGAATTGGAAGAACGCGGTTATGAATGGGTGCGCGATGATGAAGCCGTTGAGGTAGGGGCAAGATGACGATTCAAGTGTCTACTGTCCCAGAAGTAGGGAATTTGGGGATTACCACCAAAGTTGATCGCGCCGCTTATCTGACTCAATTACTCCATCTGCGATCGCCACTAAATGAATCGAATGCCTGGTTGCAAGCCACTCGTGAGCAAGCGGCAGCGAGAGTGCAGGAGTTAGCGATTCCCTCGACTAGAGAGGAAGAATGGCGTTTCACTGACCTGTCGCCCCTGTTACAAGTGAATTTCCAAGCGGCAATGGCGATCGCCCCAGCTAACTTAGAGGCATGGTTTTTACCAGAAGCGGCGAATAGTCGGTTAGTCTTTGTCAATGGTCAGTATGCACCGGAACTGTCTACTACGGCGGATATTCCCGAGGGTGTAACGATCGGGAATTTAGCCACGGCTAGCTCACTTCAGTCTAAACTGACGAACTACCTGGCAAAACAACCCGGTGCTGAAGAAGTGTTTACGGTGCTAAATACCGCTAGCATGACGGATGCGGCAGTCATTGTTGTACCGCGTCATCAGCAGGTGGAAGTTCCGATTCATCTGTTATTTGTGTCAACTGGACCAGAGGCGACGATCGCCCATCCGCGTTGTTTAGTCCTAGCAGAAGCAGGCAGTAGCCTGACATTCATTGAGGATTATGTGGCGATCGATCAAGGGGGGTATTTCACCAATCCTGTGACGGAAATCTGGATTGAGGAAAATGCCCAGGTTAGCCATACTAGAATTCAGCGGGACAGTGAAGCCGCGTTTCATATTGGTAAAACGGCGGTTTCCCAAGCGCGAGATTCTCGGTATAGCAACATTGCGGTTAGTTTAGGTGGTCAGTTGTCCCGGCACAATCTAGAGGTTTACCAGACCGGAGAACAGACCGATACTCAGTTACATGGTCTGACGATGATTACCGGCGAACAAGTAGGGGATACCCACAGCACGATCGCCTACACAAAACCCCACGGTACCAGTAATCAAGTCCACAAATGTATTGCCAATGACCGCGCTCATGCCGTGTTTAACGGCAAAATCTTTGTACCGAAAGCGGCCCAATTAACCAATGCAGCGCAGCTAAGCCGGAACCTCTTACTTTCCCCCAAAGCCAGAGTTGATACTAAACCCCAGTTAGAGATCACCGCTGATAATGTTAAATGCGCTCACGGCGCTACGGTCAGCCAGTTAGATAACGATGAAGTGTTCTATCTGCAAAGTCGGGGCATTAATGCGGATAGTGCCCGCAAACTGCTGATCTATGCCTTTGCTTATGACGTAATTAGCCAGATTCCCGTGACTTCCTTACGCGATCGTTTGGTGTCTCTGGTTCGTCTCCAACAAGCTTGATCTCCAAAGTCCCATCCTTCTACGGTTGTTACCATGTTGATTCAGGAAAAACCCCTCGCCCTTACCGTCCGCGCCGACTTCCCCATTTTGAACCAGCAAGTGCATGGGAAGCCGCTGGTCTACCTGGACAATGCCGCGACCTCGCAAAAACCGATCGCGGTACTGAATGCCCTGCGGGACTATTACGAGCAGGACAACTCGAATGTGCATCGCGGGGTGCATACGCTGAGTGCGCGGGCGACGGATGCCTATGAAGCGGCACGGGACAAAATCGCGGCGTTTGTCAATGCAGCGTCTCGGCAAGAGATTGTCTATACTCGCAATGCCAGTGAAGCGATTAACCTGGTGGCTTATTCCTGGGGCATGAATCACTTGCAACGGGGCGATGAGATTATCCTGACGGTGATGGAACACCACAGTAATCTGATTCCCTGGCAGATGGTCGCCCAACGGACGGGAGCCGTACTCAAGTTTGTCGAATTGACCGAAACGGAAGAGTTCGATTTTGAGCAATATCGATCGCTGCTATCCGACAAAACCAAATTAGTCTCTGTGGTGCATGTGTCTAACACGCTGGGTTGCATTAATCCAGTCAAAGAGATTACGGCGGCAGCTCATCACTATGGTGCCAAAGTACTAATCGATGCCTGCCAAAGTACGCCCCACATGTCGATCGATGTGCAGGAGATTGATTGTGATTGGCTGGTAGCTTCTGGTCACAAGATGTGTGGTCCGACGGGAATTGGTTTCCTGTATGGCAAGCTAGCGTTGCTGCGATCGATGCCCCCGTTCTTGGGTGGTGGCGAAATGATTGCGGATGTGTTTCTCGATCACGCCACCTACGCCGATCTGCCCCATAAATTTGAAGCGGGAACTCCGGCGATCGCTGAAGCGATCGGGCTGGGAGCAGCAGTCGATTATCTGAGCAAAATTGGCATGGACAAAATTCATGCCTATGAGGAAGAACTGACCGCTTACCTGTTCCAACAACTGCATCAAATTCCCCAACTGCGGCTGTATGGGCCACTACCCCAGGCGGATGGTAGCGGTCGAGCAGCGTTGGCTTCGTTTACGGCAGGGGAAGTCCATCCCCATGATCTATCGACGATTCTGGATCAGGCAGGGGTGGCGATTCGAGCCGGACATCACTGCACTCAACCGTTACATCGCTACCTGAAGGCGCAATCCACCGCACGGGCCAGCTTGTATTTCTACAACACCCGCGAGGAAATTGATGTCTTTATTGCGGCGTTGAAAGAAGCGATCGACTTCTTTAGCGATATTTTTGGTTAGTTCGGTCTCAGCCAAATTGCCAACGATGATAGAGTCCAGTAGGGGTGGAGCGGGCAGTTCGGCGATCGGCTTGCGGTTAAAGTCGTGCCGATGCCGTTCCTACCTCAACGGTGTAGCTCGAAGGTATCCCGCTGTCTATAGCTGGTTGCCTGGACGAAAAGTTCAGGTACTTTTACGCATAGCTATAGGAGATAGAAGGGGATCCACGGCCCAATAGCAACGATGTTTCCATAAGAATTTGCAAATAGATCGAAAGCTTTACATCATCGCTATGTGGCGTTACAGATATAACGCGCTATCTCTAGCTAAAGATAGGTTTGTGGTGAGAGATAGCCGTTTAGTCTGAAGGTCAGACGATATTCTCAGCTATTTCGATCGATAGAAATTGCAAATCGACTAGATTAGCCGATTTTAAGTGTGAAAGCACCAATTTTCGCGGAAAGTCAGGAACTGTTGAAAATTAAGTGGTGTTTAAAGCATCGCGATCGCGGCAGTAAAAACTACTCAAAGGCACAGTTTTACTGCATGAATACCTATCGCGGGACGTAGATCAAGAGTAAGCAAGTACGGATATCCCGAACGGATTAGCCCAAGGGGGGTATAGGCACTTTGTCAAATACTTGTTATCTTCTGTAATACAAGTGATAACGATTCGGAGTTTTAGGGAACCATTAACCATACCCCGACGATCGAAGATCACAAACATCCTCATTCTGAACATTCAGAACATTGGATTTCATCTACGTTCTATCTACGTACTCTCTCAATACCTGGAGTTAGCTATGGATCACACTGTTGAGCTTTCATTGGAACAACAATTCAGTATCAAGTCGTTTGAGTCTCAAGTACAGAAAATGAGCCGCGAACAAGCCCAGGACTTCCTGGTGAAGCTGTATGAGCAAATGATTGTGCGCGAAAACATGTACAAGCAGTTTCTCAAGCACCAGTGGGGTTTGGAACCGGGTCCACAACTGATGTAAGCCTATAGATCGGCAGTGGACGACCTCACATCTCTTG
>DATNPU010000115.1:0-7394 GCA_036703105.1 Microcoleaceae cyanobacterium | reverse complement strand
CCAACACCATCTGACCGGGACCCAATCGCCCTTTCTCGATAATGTCGGCTTCGGAAACATCCACAATCCCGGTTTCCGACCCAACGATGACATAGCCATCCCGCGTGACGCTATACCGAGCTGGACGTAGACCATTGCGATCGAGCGTTGCTCCCACAACATTGCCATCACTAAACACAATCAGGGCTGGCCCGTCCCAAGCCTCCTGAATGCCACTGTGATACTCGTAAAAATCGGTAATCTCCGGGTAATCCTTCAGTGCTGGTTGGTTCTGGTAAGCCTCTGGCACCAACATCATTAACGCCTCTTGAGGACTCCGACCAGATTGGACTAAAAGTTCCAGCACGTTGTCTAGGTTTGCCGAATCACTATTGTCCGCATTGACGATCGGCTTCAGATCCTTCAAGCGATCGCCCCAATTGGGATGGGATAGATCAGCTTGCCGCGCCATCATCCAGTTAATGTTGCCCAGCAGGGTATTGATTTCGCCATTGTGACCGAGTAGCCGCATCGGTTGGGCAAGAGGCCACTTGGGCATGGTGTTGGTACTAAAGCGACGGTGGTAAACCGCAAAAACGCTCTGATAAGCTGGATCATGCAGATCGGCATAAAAGTCACCTAGCACTGCCGATCGCACCATACCTTTGTAAATAATGGTGCGATGGGAGAGGGAACAGAAATACAGGTCTGCCAGCGTTGGATAGTTAGATTGGCGCGCCTGTGCTACAGCCGCTTGCTCGATCCGTTTCCGCACTAAATAGAGATGACGTTCTAACTCTTCCCCTTGCCAGGAAGTTGTTTGAATAAAGACTTGTTCAATTTGGGGTTGGTTGGCTTTTGCCTGCACCCCTAATTTTTCAGGATGAACTGGTACTACCCGCCAGCCTAAAACGGTCATGCCTTCTTCAGCGGCAATCCGTTCTACTAACTGACGCGCGATCGCGGCTACTTCAGCTTCTTGGGGCAGAAAGACCATGCCAACCCCAATGCGATCGATCTCAGGTGTACTGATCCCCTTGGCCGCAAACCAGGGCGTGAACAATTCCCAGGGAATGGCTGTCATTAAACCAGCCCCATCTCCAGAATCCTGGTCAGCACTACAACCACCCCGATGCTCCATGCAGGTCAAGGCTGGTAGTGCCTTCTCAATCAACTCGTGGGTTGCCCGTCCCTGTAAATCAGCAATAAACCCGACTCCACAGGCATCTCGTTCCTCAACCAACCATCGTTGCCCTGCGTACCCTGTATCCGAACTTGAATTGAACCGATTGTCCTGATTCACTGTTGTGTTACCCATGAGATGACTGGTGTGATCGATTGCTATTGCTGAAGACAGTGCCTACAAGCTTCTAAAGATTGGCTCTCTTAACCTTGCTCTTTAAAGCAGGTGATTCAATGCGCTCCTCAGGACAACGAGATACCAGTGTCATAAGGAAACCAGGGAGAGGTCATGCGCTATTGCCAAACTGGTAAATACCAATTCCTTGCCAAACCATCCCTAAAAGCGATTTATCCCTGCCCTAGCTGACTGAACGTTGATTCAGGCAATAAAGCGAAAACTTTCGAGACGGCTGACTTGACAACCAAGATTTCTAAAGCAGTAGAGATATGAATCTTAATAAAAAAGATCCTACTCTGACAATCCCTGATCCCAACCGGATGAATCATGAAAATTACCGGCATCCTACCTGCTGAAGGCTGGCTGCAATTACTCATAGCCGTCAAACATCATTGTTCGATCGCAATCAACCGCAGGTTTGTACAGAATGCAACCAAACAAGCATGATTTCCTGGCTGGAATGCAGTTCATAATAGCTACTTCTATTGTGTCAAAGAATTCAGGAGGGGTGTGGTTCAGATGGGAGTGATGAGTTTTTGGTTCCCGATCACCAGCAACCGATCGCTAAAATTACCCACCTTCAGTCGCTTACTACTGATAGCGTTAGTCATCCTGGGCCTGGGAAATCGGTTCAGCAGCTCTGCGATCGCTCAACCTCAGCCTTCCTCAATCAGCCAACTGCCCATGACCCCTCGCGCGGCTACCCAAGGCACTCAGATTCAGCTCAATGGTCGCATCTTGACAGCCAACTGGATGCAATGGCAGGCGACAGGCGGCACCTTCCGCACAGGCATTACGGATGCAGGGCTAATGCAAGCGATCGGAATCGAGCTACTCAATACTGAAGATGCGACCAAGCAACCTGTGCAATGGTTCTCACCCCTGACGACCAATGCACCAAACCTACCCACTCGACTGTCGAATGGCCTGCGCTATCTAGATATCACGGATTGGGTTCAGCAGGTTGGCTGGCAAGTTCAAGCAAATGGCAACACGTTACAAATTACTAGCCCAACGGCAAAAGCTCTGGCCTTCCGTCAAGGCAAGCAACCGTGGGGAGATCGCTTAGTGCTTGATCTCGATCGTCCTGCTCCCTGGCAGCTTGATCCCCAGGCTCAAGAAGTGATTCTGACGGTAGACGCTCAAATTGACCCCGCGGTTTTGAAGGCGTTTCGAGCGAGTTCTGGCAATTTAGTCCAATCTGTAAAGCTAGAATCGGCAGCGAATCAAACTCGTATCCGATTAGGAGTTTCTGCTGGAGTACGCCCCCGTGTCTGGACACTAGCGGCTCCCAATCGCATCGTTATTGATGTTCGTCCCGATTCCCTAGTCGATCGCTCGATCCTCTGGTCGTCTGGATTGCGGTGGCGGCAGCAAATCGTCACCTTAGGTACTGCCCAGTTTCCAGTGGTATGGCTGGAAGTAAACCCCCGTCAGTCTGGCTTGAGCTTGCGTCCGATCCTGCCCAATGCCAATACCATGACGGGGACAGCCCCTCTGGCGCAAACGGCGCGACAGAACCAAGTGGCTGCTGCTATTAATGGTGGCTTTTTCAATCGGAATAATCAGTTACCGCTTGGAGCCGTGCGGCGTGACGATCGCTGGTTCTCTGGCCCCATTTTGAATCGGGGCGCGATCGCCTGGAATGCGGCAGGCGAGGCAAAATTCGATCGGCTGACCTTGCAGGAAACAGTCACTACTGCCACAGGTCAACGCTTTCCGTTAACCCATCTCAATAGTGGTTATGTCCAGGCTGGGATTGCGCGGTATACCTCAGACTGGGGAGCGACTTATTTGCCAATGGCTGACAATGAAATTTTAGTGACCGTGCAGGCAAATCGGGTGGTTAGTCAGCAAGCGATCGCCAAAGCAGGCAGTGCTCCAATCGCCATACCGGCTGATGGCTATTTGTTAGTGCTGCGATCGAATCAAAGTGCTGCCAGTGCTTTTGTGCCAGGAACACTCTTAACGTTGGCAAGCGTAACGAACCCACCAGATTTTGCTCGTTATCCTTACATTGTGGCGGCAGGGCCTCTCTTACTCCAAAATCGCCAGATTGTTTTAAATGCCAAAGCCGAACAATTTAGTAATGCCTTTATTACCGAGAAAGCGGCTCGAAGTGCGATCGGGCGAACCGCGAATGGCACTTTTCTAATTGTGGCTGCCCATAACCGATTAGGTGGATCGGGAGCAACATTGACGGAAATGGCGCAATTAATGCAACAGTTGGGTGCGATCGATGCGGTCAATCTCGATGGTGGCAGTTCTACCACGCTGTATTTAGGTGGACAACTTCTCGATCGCCCAGCTCGAACCGCCGCGAGGGTGCATAACGGGATCGGTGTTTTTGTCCAACCCTAGTTAGAAATACGGAAATGATATTCAATGGCTGTAATACTAATTATGAAACTGTCTATTGATTTCGACTTCTCGATCTCTGCCATTTATCGTTGTTAGCAGAGGGTTGGCAGTAGAGTGCGAACCTAAATTGCCCGTAACTATTATCTTCTTTAGGGGAATAAAGGTTTGGTGAAGCCGCAGGATTACAGAGGAAGATTTGGTGTGGATTCGGTTAATCTTGGTTCGTTCACGCTGACATAGGCTGAGCAGGATTTGTTATGGTTAGCGTCGGGATCAGTTTCACTGACGATCGCTCCCCACAGATTCTTGCATGATTTAACCGCTGCATCTTCCATTACTTCTAAGTCCTTTTACCCAGGAGAAAATATCGTGGTTCAAGCTCAGGAAATCCAGCCAGTTTCTAGCTCTTCATCGCAACCTTTAGCATTCAAAGGTGTAGCAGCAACGGAATTACGTCCCTGGGGATCATTCACGATATTGGAAGAAGGACGGGGATATAAGATCAAGCGGATTGAAGTGAAACCGGGACACCGTCTCAGCCTCCAAATGCATCACCACCGGAGTGAACACTGGATCGTCGTATCTGGAACAGCTAAGGTTGTTTGTGGAGAAGGGGAGCATATTCTTAACAGTAATCAGTCCACTTATGTGCCCCAATGCACTCCTCACCGTCTGGAAAATCCTGGTGTCATTCCCTTAGTTCTGATTGAAGTTCAGAATGGCGAATATTTGGGAGAGGATGATATTGTGCGGTTTCAAGATGACTACGCCCGGACAAACGCCTAACGGATCGACCATATTAGTTGTATCTAGATGTCGATCCCCAGTAATGATGCCGCTCAGTTGTAGGATTGGACTGGCGTGATAACTCAATAACTCAACGTTAGACCATGATTCAGCTTAGTCCCTCAGCCGCCAACGAAGTGAAACGCTTAAAGTCTAAGCGCCAAGAGAGCGAGTTGCGACTACGTTTGGGGGTTCAGTCTAGTGGATGTTCTGGCTTGTCCTATGCCATAGGTTTAGACCATCAACTACAGACCAACGATCGCGTTTATGAAAGTGGTGGAATTCAAATCGTTGTTGATGAAGCTAGCCTGAACTGTTTAGAAGGATTAGTGATTGACTACGCAGAAGATTTAATGGGGGGAGGATTTCGCTTCCATAATCCCAATGCTGGGCAGACTTGTGGTTGTGGCAATTCCTTCTCATTGCGTTAGTCGGCAGTCTAAAATTTCTACATATCTCGCAGCGTATAGCTTCACTTAAATCTGAATGCTCTACGCTGTCGACTTTTGGTCTTCATCGTGCCAAGCACCGAACAACTTGATTGACATTGATGCTCTTGAGTTGATACAATTGGCATTTGGAAAAATTAGTCGGAATTAATCGCACACTCCCCAACATGCCCACTATCCAGCAACTCATTCGTAGTGAACGCCAGAAAACTCTAAAGAAAACAAAATCTCCCGCTTTAAAGAGTTGCCCTCAGCGTCGTGGTGTTTGCACACGGGTTTACACTACCACTCCTAAAAAGCCTAACTCTGCTTTAAGAAAGGTTGCACGGGTTCGTTTAACCTCTGGTTTTGAGGTGACGGCTTACATCCCAGGTATCGGTCATAATTTGCAAGAACACTCTGTTGTGATGATTCGGGGTGGACGTGTGAAAGATCTGCCTGGTGTTCGCTACCATATTATCCGAGGCACTCTTGATACGGCTGGTGTTAAGGATCGTAAGCAAGGTCGCTCTAAGTATGGAGCGAAGCGTCCTAAAGCAAAAGCCTAAGCACTTTAACTCGTCAAACTAGCAAATTTTCGTTCTTGGCTACCGCTTCTATAGTCCTGCCAGTTCTGAAATCTGTCATAATGTCAAGTTTCAGAGATTTTTGCTGTGACGTTACTGCTGTCTAGACTTGTCTCTAGTTAAGTTTTGTTAGTTCTCATTGTTCTAAACCGCTATCTTCCTGTTCTGTAACATCCAAAAGGCTGACTATGTCCCGTCGTACTGTTATCCAAAAGCGCCCTGTTCCCCCCGATCCAGTTTACAATTCTCGCCTTGTCAGCATGATGGTACGGCGGATTATGCACAGTGGTAAGAAGTCACTGGCCAATCGCATCATTTATGATGCCTTTGAAACCATCAAGCAACGGACTGGTACAGACCCGATCGAGGTATTTGAGCGGGCTGTAAAGAATGCCACTCCTTTGGTTGAAGTGAAGGCTCGTCGGGTAGGTGGTGCTACCTATCAAGTTCCGGTTGAAGTTCGTTCCGATCGTGGAACTGCGCTGGCACTACGGTGGTTGATTCAGTTCTCGCGTCAGCGGGCAGGTCGGACGATGGCTGGCAAACTGGCAAATGAACTGATGGATGCAGCCAACGAAACGGGAAGTGCAATTCGGAAGCGGGAAGAAACGCACCGGATGGCAGAAGCGAACAAAGCCTTTGCGCATTATCGTTACTAAGCTTCGTAGTCAGTTGGAGAAATCAGCCTCTAGAGCGATTTCTGAGCAGAACATTTTTTTGATTTAATGATCCCGCGCTGTTGACGCAGACGGGGACTGGGTTCTGAAATGCCAGTTTGCTGGCGGATGGGTAGGGAGTGAGCGCTCGTCCCTCTACGCGATCGAAAAAGTATAAAATCTTAACAGAGCAGTAACGCAATTGCTATTGCGGCAGAGACTAAGGAGGTAGTTGTGCCACGTACTGTCCCGCTCGAATTAGTTAGAAATATCGGGATTGCCGCTCATATTGATGCTGGCAAAACAACAACAACAGAGCGGATTCTTTTTTATTCTGGCGTGGTTCACAAAATTGGTGAAGTCCACGAGGGAACTGCTACTACAGACTGGATGGAGCAGGAGCGGGAGCGGGGCATTACCATTACCGCTGCTGCAATTAGTACCGGATGGACGCGTCGGGATCCATTGAATCCGACGAAGCCACTTGCTGGAGAACCAGAGTACAAGATTAATATCATTGATACTCCGGGACACGTAGACTTCACGATCGAAGTCGAACGTTCCATGCGGGTGCTAGACGGTGTAATTGCCGTCTTTTGCTCAGTGGGTGGAGTTCAGCCTCAGTCTGAAACGGTGTGGCGACAAGCTGATCGCTATCACGTTCCTCGGATTGTCTTCGTCAACAAGATGGATCGAACTGGAGCTAACTTCTACAAAGTTTACGGGCAAATCCGTGATCGCTTACGGGCGAATGCTGTGCCGATTCAGTTGCCGATCGGTAGCGAAGATAATCTTCGTGGCATTGTCGATCTAGTTCGCATGAGAGCTTACATCTACAAGAACGATATCGGTACTGATATTCAGGAAGCAGACATTCCTGAAGATGTACAGGAACAAGCAGAAGAGTTTCGCCTCAAGTTGGTGGAGTCAGTGGCTGAAACTGACGATGCCTTAATGGAGAAATATCTGGAAGGTGAAGATCTAACTGAGGCTGAAATCAAGGCGGCTCTACGTAAAGGCACTATTGACGGTACGATCGTGCCGATGCTTTGTGGCTCTGCCTTCAAGAATAAGGGTGTTCAGTTAGTTCTGGATGCGGTAATTGATTACCTGCCTTCTCCATTGGATGTTCCCGCTATTCAAGGCACTCTGCCGGATGGTAGCTCCATTGAGCGCCAAGCGGATGATGAAGCACCACTATCTGCACTGGCATTTAAGGTGATGTCAGATAAGTTTG
>DATNPU010000107.1:0-5024 GCA_036703105.1 Microcoleaceae cyanobacterium | reverse complement strand
CTTATTAATACAAAAAATCTAACGTTGTTTAAACGTTATTTACCGGAACATACTACTGACTGAGCTATCTTCGTGAATCCGCCAAATAGCTTCACCTAGCAGGTTTGCGACCGACAGAATGGTTAGTTGTGGGAACCGATTTTCCATTGCGATCGGAATTGTATTTGTCACAATTACCTCTTCAAAAATGCCACTCGACAACCGCTCGATCGCGGGCGGTGAGAACACTGGATGCGTAATACAGGCATAGACTTGACGTGCCCCTTCCTGTTTCAGTAAACGAGCACCCTCGGTAATCGTCCCGGCGGTATCGATCATGTCATCAACCAGGACAGCGGTTTTTCCTTTGATATCGCCAATGATGTTCAATACCTCTGCCACATTGTGAGCCTGCCGCCGTTTGTCAATAATTGCGAGAGGAGCATCATTCAGCTTCTTCGCAAATGCCCGTGCTCGGGCCACACCGCCCACATCCGGCGAAACCACTACCAGATCGGGTAGCTTCTTACTCATTAAGTAATCCAGCAACACGGGAGACGCATAGACATGGTCCATGGGGATATCGAAATAGCCTTGAATCTGCGCTGAATGTAAATCCATCGCCAGAATTCGGCTAGCCCCAGCTTGGGTAATTAAATTTGCCACCAACTTAGCCGTAATCGACTCCCGACCTGCCGTTTTGCGATCGGCTCTGGCATACCCGTAATACGGAATTACCGCCGTGATTTGCCGGGCCGACGCGCGCCGACAGGCATCAATCATCGTCAACAATTCCATCAGGTTGTCGTTTACCGGGCGGCAGGTGGGTTGCAACAGGTAGACGTCACACCCGCGAATCGATTCCTGAATTTGAATATATAATTCACCGTCCGCAAACCGTTTGCGAACCATCGGCCCCAGGTCAACACCCAGGTAACGAGCCACTTCTTGAGACAGATCGAGGTTAGCTGATCCAGAGAGCAACCGCAGACGACTGTTGTCATTCAAAGACGGCAGGGTTGTCGGAAGAGGAAGAGTTACAGAAGGAATCACGGTGTGGTCTTGAACGCATTCATCGCAATCTTATCATTGTGATTTGCAAACATCCCCTAGGAATTTTCTGAGATTGCTGTATGGATTTATGCCAAAAAGTTGAGTGAAGTTAACCTAGCAACGTAGAAGTTAAAATGATTTCTTTACCAGGGGGAATGATATGAGCCTAAAAGACCGGATTGGCGAAGACATTAAAACCGCAATGAAAGCTAAGGACAAAGTCCGGCTAGAGACGGTTCGCAGCATTAAAAAAGCCATTTTAGAGAAGGAAGTCAGCGTCCGTCCATCAGGCCAAACAGAACTGACTGAGGTACAAGAGATCGAGATTTTAGTGCAATTGGCCAAACAACGACGAGATTCGATCGCCCAGTATGAACAAGCTGGACGGGCCGAATTAGCGGCTCAGGAATCTCAGGAATTAGCCATTTTAGAGGAGTATTTACCAAAGCAGCTTTCTGACGAGGAAGTGGAGCAAGCGATCGCCGAAATTATCGTGCAAGTCGGTGCTACTTCTGCCAAAGATATGGGTAAAGTCATGGGTCCTGCCATGCAGCAACTTAAAGGCAAAGCCGACGGTCAAAAAGTGCAGGCGATCGTCAAAGCCAAACTCGGTGGTTAATCTTTTAGATTAATTTTCCCTGCCCGATCTTCCTCACCTGCCCCACTTTCTCTTCCCACCTCATCCCTAGAGTCACCCTAACCTCCCATGCTTCCCCCTCTGCCTACTGATACCGTTTTGCAAAACCGCTACCGCATCCTCAATGTGTTAGGACAGGGAGGCTTTGGTCGTACTTATCTGGCCCAAGACCAGGGACGGTTTAATGAACTCTGTGCTTTAAAGGAACTAACTCCGGCTCAAGGGGGAACTTATGCCCTTGACAAGTCGAAAGAGCTGTTTCAGCGTGAAGCGGAAATTCTCTATAGAATTCAGCATCCCCAAATTCCAGAATTCCGCGCCAACTTTGAGCAAGACCAACGGCTGTTTCTGGTGCAAGACTATGTGGATGGGCAGACCTATCGGATGTTGCTGGATCAGCAACGGGCCCAGGGAATCGCTTTTTCCGAAACTGAGGTGTTACAACTGCTGCGACAACTGCTCCCTGTGCTGGCGCACATCCATAGCAAAGGGATTATTCACCGCGATATTGCCCCTGACAACATTATCCTGCGCCAACAGGACAGCAAACCTGTGCTGATTGACTTTGGGGTAGTGAAAGAACTGGCGACTCGGTTGCAAGGTGTAGGTATGACCGTGCAGCAGAATACTACCGTTGGCAAATTAGGATATGCGCCCTGGGAACAAATTCAAACGGGTAAAGCGTATCCTAGCAGCGACCTGTATTCCCTGGCGGTGACTGCCGTAGTCTTGCTCACTGGACGAGAACCACAGGAGTTATTTGATGACTCGACAATGACTTGGTACTGGCAACGCTGGGTGACTGTGACTCCCGGACTTGCTCAAGTCTTGAATCGGATGTTGAGCTACCGTCCCAGCGATCGCTATCAATCCGTCAGTGAAGTTGTCCAAGCCTTACAAGTGCTACCGGGTGGCGGTGGCTATCCGCCGACCCAAACTCCGCCGCCAAGCTATCAACCTCCGATCGCCACTCCTCATCCTCATTCTCCATCACCGCCTAGTCCTGACTTATCCCGTATTCCTACGGTTGCCGTTGGTCGTCGTCCGGCTTCTAACACTACAGCCTCTGTTACCCCATCGCATAAACGGTCTGCGACTCAACCTGTGATCGAACCACCTCGCAGTTCGCTGTGGGATGATCCTCTAGCTGTGCTGGTGTTGGGCATTGCCTTTGTAGCGCTAACAGGCATTGGTTCCTGGCTCCTCGTCCGCACTATTTTTAATCCTCAAGCCCCGACGCCAACCGCCTCCATCACCTTTAGCCCTACCCCTGTGACGCCTTCTCCTAGCGTCACGCCGACCACCACGCCAACGATCAAACCGACTACCGAGCCAGTCAACTACAGTCAGCGGTTGGAGCTTGCTCCGGATGACAAGCCGGTGGTGAAAACTGGCACTCTTAAGGAGAATGAAACCCTCGACTACATCATCTCGGCGGAACAGGAAGAACAACTGACGGCTACTTTGAGTGGGGAAGGAGTGCTGATGACCGTATTAGGGCCGAATAAGGAACCGCTTGGCGATCGGGCCAACCGGGTCTCTTACTGGCAAAGCCCATTGCCCTATACCGGAGAATACTATCTACGCTTGCGGCCGATTAAAGGGATTGGCCAAAGCGATTACCAGCTAGAGGTGAAGCTGACGAGTCCACCCGCACCTTCTCCCAGTCCCACAATGCCCTCTCCTTCCCCAACCGTTTCTCCATCGCCTTCACCATCTCCGGCTGGGGTTCAGGAAGAACGGGTCAGTTTTCCTCCTGGGCAAACCAAAACCACAATTTCAGATCGGATTGAGGGCAATATGATTAAGCGCTATCTCGTTAATGGTAACGAGGGGCAAGTTTTAGCGGCTGAGGTGAATGGTGGGCCTGCCACGTTAAGTGTGCGTACTCCAGATGGCCGTTTGCTCGATGGTGCTTCTGGGGTTGTGGTTTTCCAGTCTAAGTTGCCCGGTGGTGGCACCTATGAGATCGAGGTCACCGCGCCTCCAGGGACGGACTTTGCGTTGAATATTAGTGTGAGAGATTAGGGGGAAGGTGGAGGAGATAGAGAAGATGAGGGAAATAGGGAGATTACAGTGATTGCTCCCTGCTCATTGTTCGTTGCTGATTGTTCATTGTTTGTTGTTGACTACAACCCGGAGGTTTTGTTTGAACGCGCTACTGATTGCCGGAACTGATACAGATGCTGGAAAAACGATTTTGACGACGGCATTAGCGGCCTACTGGAGTCGCTATCATTCGCTATCGCAACTCGGTATCCTCAAACCGATCCAGTCTGGTATCGGCGATCGCGAAACTTACAGCCGTTTATTTAACCTTGATCCCAATGAAGTGAATCCTCTGTGGTTTGAGGCTCCTCTGGCTCCCCCGTTAGCCGCCGATCGCGAAGGGCGACGAATTGAGTTAGAGCGGGTTTGGCAAGCGTTTGAAACCCTGCGGCAACAGAAGGAGTTCGTCCTGGTGGAGTCATTAGGTGGCTTGGGATCGCCGGTAACTCATGACACTACGGTGGCAGATCTGGCCTGGGATTGGCGATTACCCACGGTATTAGTGGTTCCAGTGAAGTTAGGCGCGATCGGTCAGGCTGTGGCCAATGTCGCACTGGCACGACAGTCTCGGATTCACCTCAAGGGCATTGTGCTAAATTGTGCCCAACCCCGCGATGAACAACAAATTGCTGATTGGGCACCGGCTAACTTAATTCAACGATTAACGAACGTACCCGTTCTTGGTCTAATTCCGTATTTGGCTGACTGCTCTGACCTGGATAAACTAGCTCAAGTCGCTGCCAATCTAGAATTAGAGCGATTATTGCCCATTGCAAGTCGGATCAGCTAATTCCCTGAGTTTATAGCACCAACACTGACTCAAGCCAGACTAGTGATCGGCATTGTTCCTATTCTAGAAGCATAAATTGCGGTAGCGTCCTAATGCGGTGAGGGGAAAGTGTTGCTGATAGAGGTGATACTTCAGGTAGAAATGGCTGGGGAACCCAGTGCCAGTGAATTCCGATTCGTCCCAGGTGCCATCCGATCGCTGCGTGTTCAGTAAGTAAGCAACACCGCAATCGATCGCGGTTTGAGCAAAGGTTTCGGTAGCTTCCCCAGCCGCTAACAAACCAATTAACGCCCAGGCTGTTTGAGAAGCTGTACTGACTCCCTGTCCTTTGAGTGATGGATCGTTATAGCTGCGGCAGGTTTCACCCCAACCCCCATCAGCATTTTGACATTGAACTAACCAGGCCGCCCCCCGTTCAATTTCTGCGTTAAATGCTTGGGGTGCTAAAACAGACAATGCCGCTAGTACGCCACTGGTGCCATAAATGTAATTCACACCCCAGCGGCCAAACCAGCA
>DATNPU010000094.1:0-7089 GCA_036703105.1 Microcoleaceae cyanobacterium | reverse complement strand
GTCGCGAGTACCCGTTTTCTTATAGACCACCCCAACCAGCAGGAACAGTAAGCCAGAAATTAACCCATGACTAATCATCTGGAAGATAGTCCCGAGAATACTGAGGGGGGTTGCCGCTGCTGCCGCTAGCAGAATGTAGCCCATGTGCCCGATCGAGCTATAGGCCACCATCTTCTTCATATCGGTTTGAGCGATCGCGGTAAACGCCCCATACAAGACGCTCACCACGGCCCAAATTGCTAATCCGGGAGCCAGGACAGCCCAAGCATCCGGGAATAACCCCAGACCAAACCGCAATAGTCCATACGTGCCCAACTTCAGTAATACACCTGCTAATAGCACCGAAATTGGCGTGGAAGCTTCAACGTGAGCATCGGGTAACCAGGTATGAAAGGGAACGAGGGGAATTTTGATGCCAAAGCCAACCAGCAATACACTTAACAAAATGATCTGGGCCTTGACTGGCAGGATTTGGGTATGAATTTCTCCATACTCAAAGCTTGGGGCTTGGCTGAGCCAAGTAGCTCCTAAAAATGCAGCCAGAATCAAAATGCCAGACAGGGCGGTATAGATTAAAAACTTGGTCGCGGCATATCCTCTCCGTGCGCCGCCCCAGATCGCAATCAGGAAGTATAAGGGAATCAGTTCGATTTCATAGAATAGGAAGAACAGCAACAAGTTCTGGGCCAAAAACGCTCCGGCCACTCCAGCATTCAGGAGCAACAGCAAAATGTAGTAGAGTTTGGGCCGCTGAGTTGTGGTCTCGCTACTGTAGATGGCGAAACAGGTCAGCAATCCGTTCAACACTACTAATGGTAGAGACAGCCCATCCAGACCTAGCTGATAGCTCAATCCTAGCGACTCAATCCAGGGTAAAAGTTCCTGAAACTGCAAACCGATGCTACTACTATCGAATTGATTCAGTAGTAAGACAGATAGAGCAAAGGTTAGCCCCGTGAACCCTAAGGCAATTGAGCGAGCATATCGATCGGCGATCGTGGCAGGTAGTAGGCCAATCAAAATGGCGCCAAGGACGGGTAACCAAATCAGGGCACTGAGCATAGGGCGAAGGGATAAAAGGGTGGTTGACTGATTTGAGTAGATGATTTGCGTTAGAGGCTGGCTGAGTCGCTACCACAGAGAGTAGGTCAGCACAATTCCTAGAACACTGATACCGAGCAGGATTGTCAGTAGATAGAACTGAGATTGCCCAGAAATACTGTATTTCAGGCTTTCTCCGCTGAAGATTGAGGCTATCCCGACAAAATTGACGGCTCCATCCACCACATAGCGATCGAACCAGTAGCTCAGCCGAGAAAGGGCGTTAACTGCCCAGACAACCGTGACCCGGTAGAGTTGGTCAATGTAAAAGTCGTAGGCTAATAGATCTTGAATGAACCGTAATGGTGTTTGAACTGGGCGGCTCCAAGCGCGGTTTAAACGAATGACTGCCCCAGAAATACAGCCAAGTAATCCAGATAGGACTAACAGACCTGACCCCTCCCAATTCATATACATCCAGTCTGGAATCAGTGATAGATGTTGCAGAATCAAGGGTACTAGCAGCGTGAAGATCGTCAGCGTCACCATTGGGACGGCCATTGTCCAGGGAACTTCGGGTGCCCGCCGGGTTTTTGGCTTTGGCTCGCCTAAAAACACTAAGCGGAAGATCCGCACTAGATTATGAGCCGTTAAAGCATTAACCACGAGCAGCACTCCGACTAACCAGGGGTCGCCATACCAGAAGGCATTGATACCTTGCCGCATTGCCCAGAAGCCACCAAGTGGCAATAGGCCAATCAAACCAGCGGCACCCACAATAAAGGCGGTGGTGGTTGCTGGCATCCGAGACCATAACCCACCCATTTCAGTCACGTCCTGACTACTGGTGGTGAGAATGATCGACCCTGTACTCATAAACAGAAGTGCTTTGGCAATGCCATGCGTCAAGAGCAAGAGGAGTGCAAACCCTGTCCATTGCATGCCGATGGCGATAAAGACTAGTCCTAGGTAAACACTGGTTGAGTAAGATAACGATCGCTTAATGTCGATTTGCGCGATCGCCACCAGTGAACCACCGATCGCGGTGAGGGTGCCTAACGCTATCAAGGTCATGGAGGCAACTGGCGACAGGATGAGCACTGGTTGCAGTTTAATCAGCACATAAGCACCACATCCCACCACAACCGAGTTTCGCAAAATTGAAGCGGGATTTGGCCCTTCCATTGCTTCATCTAGCCACGCATGCAGAGGGAACTGAGCGCACTTCCCAACTGGCCCAGCAATCAGAGCTAATCCTAATAGATTGGCTGTTGTGGGAGAGAGGTCGGCTGTTTCTACCCAATCTGCCAGTTCCGCAAAACTAAATGTTCCAGAGAAGGTAGCTAATGCCACAACACCCATCAACAGCAGCACATCACCTACGCGCTTAGTTAAAAAGGCATCGCGGGCTGCCGTCACCACTAGGGGCTGGGCGTACCAGAACCCGACCAGCAGATAGGTAGATAGCGTTAACATCTCCAGGAGCGCATAGGTGAGGAAGAGCGAGTCGCTTAAAGCTAGACCCGTCATCGCTCCTTCAAAAAAGCCCATTAAGCCAAAGAACCGAGCCAATGCCCAATCTTTCTCCATATATCCCAGAGCAAAGAATTGAGCTAGCAGACTCAAGCCCGTGACTAACTCAGCAGCCCCTAAACTAATTGAGGAGTAGTCCAGGGTAAACGTGATGTCAAGATCAGCGGCTTGCAACCAATGGCTGACCACCACTTGATTATCTTGTCCCAAACTAGTCTGGAACGCGATCGCCCCATGAACTAGTGCCAAGACAGTCATCAAGATGTTGAGGTAAGCGGCGGGACGTGGTCCAGTTCGCCGGACAAGACCGATCGCCCACGGTAGTGCTATGACAGCACCAAGCAATCCATAACAAGGAATCCACCAACTGGTTTGCAGAAAAAACTGTTGCATTGAAACTAATTGTTAACGCTCAAACAGAAATGAATCATGAATATCGATGAAACCGTCTCTAGAGCCATCTAGCTAAGGGACGAAATGTGAGAATTGCTTTCACTTAAAAATTATTTAACAAACTTTAATGCCAATCTCGGATCAATTCCGCAATGCCTCAACCATAAAACGTTTCAACCAGAAAAACAATCATGGAGAAACACAAACTTTTATATATAAGTGTGATTTATATTTAAGTCAAAATCTGATTAAGTTGGTTACCAAAAAGGTTTATGATGAACGAGGTAAGAATTCAGGTCGGCGATCGAGCGCTAGGCATTCTTGTAGTAGTCTGAAATCCTTGATCTGCCCACTGTTGAGTTAGCCAAACGATTTTTTAGCCAGATCTTTACTCGATCGATTGTCATCTGTCATCGTCAAAAATCTTGCTAAGCTGGCGGTTTCGCCTTGTAACAACGATAGTCACTCTTAAATAAGGTTCTTTAATATCTGAAATTTGTAACTATCATTGGTCTTTATATTGCGTTGGTGCTGACGACGACCGTATTCTTAGGACAGTACAGCAGAAACCTTGATAAGGCTTGAAAACTCGGCATCTCCGTCTAAATTTTCATTCCTTGTCTTTTTCATTAGCTTCACTTATGTAGGAGATTAGTCAATGCCAATTGCAGTCGGAATGATCGAGACGAGAGGTTTTCCTGCGGTCGTGGAATGTGCCGATGCTATGGTGAAAGCGGCTCGTGTCACTCTTGTAGGTTACGAAAAGATTGGCAGTGGTCGTGTCACCGTGATTGTGCGGGGAGACGTGTCTGAAGTTCAGGCTTCGGTGGCGGCAGGAGTAGAATCTGCCAAGCGAGTCAATGGTGGTGAAGTACTTTCAACTCATATCATTGCTCGCCCTCACGAAAACCTGGAATACGTCCTGCCAATTCGCTACACCGAGGCAGTCGAACAATTCCGGTCTTAAACGTGCTCATCTGTTGCTTCACAATAGTTAAGTCACGCTTTTAGACAGAAGTTTTTGCGCGGTTATTTCAAGTTTGACAAGTTGACTCAACGTTTGATTTTGGAAGGGAGTATTTAGACATGGCAATTGCAGTTGGAATGGTTGAAACTCTGGGTTTCCCCGCTGTAGTGGAAGCAGCAGATGCAATGGTGAAAGCAGCTCGCGTCACCCTGGTTGGCTACGAAAAGATTGGTAGTGGTCGCGTAACAGTGATCGTGCGGGGTGATGTGTCGGAAGTGCAAGCATCTGTTGCAGCTGGGATTGAAAGCGTGAAGCGGGTGAATGGCGGTCAAGTGCTGTCGACTCACATCATTGCTCGTCCTCACGAAAACCTGGAGTATGTTCTGCCCATTCGCTACACCGAGGCAGTAGAGCCATTCCGGGAAAGCGTCAGCGGTATTCGTCCTCTTAACCGCTCGTAACGCCTGATGCAAATTGCCAGAGTCCGTGGCACGGTTACTAGTACTCAAAAAGAGCCCAGCCTCCGAGGCACCAAGTTATTGGTCTTGCAATTAATCGATGAGGATGGGCAGCCATTACCAGGGTATGAGGTAGCTGCCGATAGCGTGGGTGCAGGGATTGGAGAGTGGGTTCTGGTAAGTTGTGGCAGTGCTGCTCGTCAGGTGCCGGGGAGTGAACAACGTCCGGTAGATGCAGCAGTCATTGCCATTATTGACACTGTCGGGATTGAAAATCGCCTGCTCTATAGTAAGCGAGATCAGTACTGAGACAAGTCAATCTCTTAACGATCGCTCAGCTTAAAAGTCCTGCGCCTACCTGTGGCGAAGTGCCACATTGCGTTTTCAGTTTGGAGAATTGATCTATGGCAGTCCGTAGTTATGCGGCTCCCCCTACCCCCTGGTCGACAACCCTGGCTGAACCCAAGATCCATGAAACAGCTTATGTTCACTCCTTCTCCAATCTGATTGGAGATGTCCGCATCGGTGCGAATGTACTGATTGCTCCGGGCACTTCTATTCGGGCGGATGAAGGTCATCCTTTTTACATTGGCGAAAGCACGAATGTCCAGGATGGAGTGGTGATTCACGGCTTGGAAAAGGGTCGGGTAGCCGGTAACGACGGGGAAGCCTATTCGGTTTGGATTGGGAGCAACAGTTCGATCGCTCACATGGCGCTAATTCATGGGCCTGCCTATGTGGGTGACAACTGCTTTATTGGATTTCGTTCCACCGTCTTTAATGCCAGGGTGGGAGATGGCTGCATCGTCATGATGCATTGCCTGATTGAAAACGTGGAAATACCGCCCGGAAGGTACATACCGTCTGGCTCGATCATTACGACTCAGCAACAGGCGGATCGCTTACCGGCGGCTCAGGAAGCCGATGTGAAATTTACCAGTCACGTTGTGCAAGTGAATGAAGCACTGCGATCGGGCTATCGCTGTGCGGATAATGTTGCCTGTATTGCCCCAATTCGGAATGAGCTTGATCAGTCAACACCGGCAGACACTAGTGGGAATGGCAGTTCCCATCGTCATGCCGATCAGGGAGGGAGTATGGACGCAGATTTAGTCAGCCAGGTGCGGCAGTTGCTGGCACAAGGCTATCGGATCGGAACAGAATATGCAGATGAACGCCGCTTCCAGACTAGTTCCTGGAAGAGTTGTGCGCCTGTCCAAGGCAGCCGTGAATCAGATGTATTGGCAGCGCTAGATGCCTGTCTACAAGAGAATTCCGGTCATTATGTTCGCTTGATTGGGATTGATCCAAAGGCGAAAAAGCGAGTTCTAGAGCGGATTATTCAACGTCCGGGTCAAAAGTCTGGACAGTTTTCTAGTAGTGCAGCCACCTCGCCAGCTTCTTATAGCGCTCCGGCAGCTCAGCGCTCCAACGGACAAGCGGCATCGTCGGGTCACCTGAGTGGTGATGTTGTGGCCCAGATTCGGAACTTGCTGGCCCAAGGGGCCCGCATTGGGACGGAACATGCCGATGAGCGGCACTTCCAAACCAGCTCTTGGAGTAGCTGTGCACCGATTCAAGCAACCCGAGAAGCAGAAGTGCTCTCAGCGCTGGAAGATTGTATGGCGAGTCATGCCGGTGAGTATGTTCGCTTAATTGGCATTGATACCAAAGCGAAGCGGCGGTTGTCGGAGATCATTATCCAGCGCCCCAATGGTAAGCAAGTTGTGCAAAGTGGTGGCAATCGATCGTTCGCTGCCGCTGCTCCAGCCAGCACGGGTGGATTTGCCTCCAGTGGTCGCTTGAGCCAGGATGTGGTGCAACAAGTTAGCCAACTGATTGCTCAGGGTTACCAACTTGGGGTTGAGTTTGCGGATGAACGGCGTTTCCGAACCAGCTCTTGGACCAGTGCTCCAGCACTGCAAGCCCGGCGGGAAGCAGATGCGATCGCGGCCTTAGAGTCTTTCCTAAGCGAACATCCCCATGATTACGTGCGCGTGGTTGGGATTGATCCGAAAGCGAAACGGCGTGTGGCTGAGACGGTCATCCAACGTCCTGGTAGCAAGAATGGCGCTGGTGCAGCTAAGGCTCCGGCTAGTTCAACGGCTAGTCAAGCGGCTCCTAGCTACTCCAATGCTGCAACCAATGGTAGTGCTAGTGGGTCGGGTCGGTTAGAGCAGGCTGTTGTGGATCAGGTCCGGCAACTGCTGGCTCAAGGCCATCGGATTGGCACCGAGTATGCGGATGAACGACGTTATAAGACGAGTTCTTGGCAGAGTGGTGCTTCAATTCAATCTAACCGTGAAGCAGATGTGCTGCGGGCATTGGAAGCGTTCATCAGTGAACATGCGGGTGAGTATGTACGGCTGATTGGCATTGACCCGAAAGCCAAACGTCGGGTGGCTGAACTTGTCATTCAGCAGCCGAAGAAACAAGCGGTTGGCCGCTAATTGTTCGGACAGTAGGGCGCGATCGATTCGCGCCCGTTTCGTCCAAGGGGTTATCCATGTCCTTGCCAACACTGCAACTACAACCGATCAGCACTTCTCACTACTATGTCAACGGAGATGTGACGATCCAGGCAGGCGTTGCGATCGCTCCCGGAGTTTTGCTTCAGGCGGATCCCAATAGTCGCATTATTGTGAAAACGGGGGCCTGTATTGGCATTGGTGCGATTCTTCATGCCCAAAATGGGGT
>DATNPU010000085.1:0-3489 GCA_036703105.1 Microcoleaceae cyanobacterium | reverse complement strand
GTTCAATATCGTGGCTATCTCGAATTGTAAATCCGGCGTTATGGGAATGACGTAATTGCAAATTTTTAACTCGAATATAGCTTAATCCTTCAATTTGAAATGCCCCTTGATCATGTTCAAAGGGTGGTTCGCCACTGGGTGAAGCTATTTTGATTTGCCTAGCATCGATCGTCGCTATTTCCCCGGGATAGCTAATATAGGTAATCCAATTTTTCTCTGTTCCAGAATGTTTAGGACGAATTTGCTGATTGATTGCATAGCTACCCCCTCGCAGATATACGGTATCTCCAACTGTTAATACAGTGGCGGCATGGTGAATTGAAGCCCAGGGACGATCTATGGTTCCGGGGTTAGTATCGTTCCCGTTAGGAGCAATATAAAAGTGAGTGACAGACGATTGGCTGTGAACTGGTAACCAAATTGTTAAGGCTAAGGCGAGCGCAAATAACAGGGCATAAATCTGGCGCTTGTTCATCGATCGCTGCCTCTTATCTGCGATTAACGAGGATTTTTAGTGATTACCGGATATTATGGCACCCTCTAGATTGGCATTGAGTAAATTTGTGCCATGTAAATAAGTGTGTCTCAGGTCAGCCTGCTTGAAGCTGGCTCCGCCTAAATCTGTAAACAACAGCTCGGCATGTTGTAAGTTAGCCGCTTCTAACGTTGCTCCAGTTAAAATTGCTCCACTCAAATTAGCGTTCTGCAAATTAGCTCCGGTCAAATCAGCATCCGCCAGATTGGCCAGACTTAAATTAGCATGAGACAAATTTGCTCCAGCTAAATTGGCCTGTTCCAGATTAACTTCACTTAAATTGCTATTGGTTAAATTAGCGGCTTGAAGATTCGCTTGCTTGAGGCTAGCTGTAAACAAATTAGCTGTCGCTAAATCGCAGGCTGGACAATATTTAGTCACCTGTAACCAAGCGGTACGGACTGATCGCAACTGAGCCAGTCCGATCGTAGACAGCCCAATTACCCCAGCGATCGCAACCCATTTCAGGACTCTTCGCTTCCTGCTGCTAGCCATGACTTAATGGGGTGAGCCGGGAGCGGTCGGTAAAGTGAAATAAAAGCAACTACCCTGTCCATGCGTAGACTCAAATCGAATTTCTCCCCCCTGGTTCTCGACCAGTAGTTTACAGAGAGAAAGTCCCAAGCCAGTCCCTTCAATACTTTGGCGATCGTGGTGTTTCACCCGATAAAAGCGTTCAAATAAGCGCGCTTGATCGGCCACTGGAATGCCTAAACCATGATCCTTGACCCAAACCTCCATCCAACCCGGTTGAAGCAGTTTTGCCCCTAACTCGATCGCGCTACCGTTGGGAGAATACTTAATTGCATTAGATAGCAGGTTAACGAGAACCTGGGACACCTGCCAGCGATCGCCCCAAGCTAGCGGCAAATCAGCCGCGAACTGATAAGTGATGGCGTAAGGCGCAAAACTGACAACCACTTCATCGGCTAGCTCGGTCAAACTAAAGCAGGTCGTTTGGGTTTCTAAAGTGCCCGTTTCTAAATCCCGTAGTGCCATCAGGTCGGTTAATAAATCCTGTAACCGTTTAATCTGATGCTGGATCACACCCAAAAACTCTTGGCGTTGCCCTGGATCCAACTCGATTTCTGCCAACAGCTGCACAGAGCCGTTTAAGGAGGTAAGTGGGGTGGCCAACTGATGAGTGAGTAAATGCATCAGTTGAGTTTGTCGAGAAATTTGCTCTCTGAGCCGCTGGTTGTCTTGAAATGCCGCTTGAATCTGGTTAGCGTCGCTTGAATCTACGCATAGGGTGCCTTCGACCTGACCAGGCTGCGGGAATGCTGACCCATCATTGGAGGTAGAGAATAGCTGGGACATTCGGGTTAAGCACCACTAGACAGTAAAGAACGGAAGCCGTGAGCGATCGCCCACATCAAACTTCTACTTCGGACTCAATTTATCAGAATAGTTACATACATTTACATTATTTTACAAAGTTCTTGAACTTGCCACTCTTACGATCGAAGTGGGGGAGTGCTTCGAGTCTAACCCCTGATTACCTGAAGCAGATATGAAGAGTCCTAACAGGGGGCATAAGGAAATCTGAAAAAATGCTTAAATAAACCCGGAAAAGAGATTGATGGCTGGCTATCAATCATTCAGATAGTTGCCCCTAAGTGCGATAAGCCCCTCGCTGATCCTGATAATGTTGCAAATCCCTGTTTGATGAATATTTGACATATGGCTGTGGAGCACGATCGAATTCTGGCTGCAATTGATGTCGGCACCAACTCCATTCACATGGTAGTGGTGCGAGTTCAGCCTTCTCTCCCCACGTTTTCAATTATTGCCAGGGAAAAGTCAACCGTCCGCCTGGGCGATCGCTGTAAAGACGCTGGCAACTTGACTGAAGCGGCAATGCAACGGGCGATCGATGCCCTCAAACGCTGTCAGGAAATTGCTAAAAGCCTGAATGCTGAGCAAATTATTGCGGTGGCCACCAGTGCGGTGCGCGAAGCTCCCAATGGACGAGATTTTATCCAACGAGTTGAGACTGAATTAGGACTCTGGATCAACTTGATCTCCGGCGTAGAGGAGGCCCGACGGATCTACCTGGGGGTATTGTCGGGGATGGAGTTTGATCTTCAACCCCATATTTTGATTGATATTGGAGGTGGGTCAACGGAATTAGTGCTGGGCGATGGTCAAGATCCTCGCTCCCTCAGTAGTACCAAAATTGGGGCAGTCCGGTTGACGGCCGAATACATTACCACCGATCCCATCAGTGACTCGGAATTTCAGTGCTTGCAAGCCTATATCCGCGGCATGTTGGAACGCCCGATCGATGACCTGAAAGCTCATCTCCGCCCTGACGAACGGCCTCGGATGGTCGGTACATCAGGGACGATCGAAACGTTGGCCGCGATCCATGCGCGGGAGCATTTGGGCACAGTGCCTACGCCCCTGAATGGTTATAGCGTTCATTTGAAAGATTTACGGGATGTGATCCATCGCTTACGGCGACTCAATTGTGCAGCCCGCGCCCAGATTGGCGGGATCAACGATCGCCGAGCCGAAATTATTCTGGCCGGGGCGATGATCCTGCAAGAAGCCATGAGCCTGTTAGAGATCGACACGATTACGATCTGTGAGCGATCGCTGCGAGAAGGGTTAGTCGTTGATTGGATGCTGACCCACGGACTGATCGAAGATCGGTTACGCTACCAAAGCTCGGTGCGGCAACGCAGTGTACTGAAAATCGCCAAAAAATATTGCGTTAATCTGCCCTATAGCGAACGAGTAGCAGAGTTTGCCTCGACGTTGTTTGACCAAACTAAAGGCATCCTGCATAACTGGGGTGATGATGAACGGGAACTCCTATGGGCTGCTGCCATTCTGCATAACTGTGGGCATTTCATTAGCCACTCGGCCCACCACAAGCATTCCTACTACCTGATCCGGAATGGAGAATTGCTGGGCTATACCGAGATCGAGATTGAAACGATCGCGAA
>DATNPU010000084.1:0-3626 GCA_036703105.1 Microcoleaceae cyanobacterium | reverse complement strand
AGTCATAGTGTAAACCGGCGTATTGGCCGGAACCACCACTCTCGGAATCCCATGAACGCCGTAAACAGCATTGTTATCCCACTCCAACATGCCGATCAACACCGTCCAGAGTAGAGTACGGGTTTCAGTGATGAGATCGGGGGTAAACACTGGATCGGGTTCGCTAGACAACCTCGGCCCCATATTCAAAAACATGGGATTGAACAGTTGAGAGTTATAAACAATCCCGATCGCCCAATGCCGATCGTCAGAGTCTAACCGGACAAAGCTACCGAACCCATAATCATCGGGCTGCGGTGGTTCGGCATAATCCATCGCATCATCCAACTGCACAATATAGTCACAGTGGGAATTGGATTTGACCACTTTGCCCAAACGCATTGCTGCTGCTCCTCAACGTCCAGTCATTCTAAGGATACGCGGGAATCGCCAAATCTGAACACCTGTACTGAGTCAACGATCGCTCAATAACTCTGATTAGTCCCACCATCAAGCATCTGGTAACACCGTTCTAAACAATCGGTGCACAGCTTGTCTCGCCGCCATAAAGCCGCCGTCAAAGTAGATGGCCGCGATCGCCGCTTCCAGAGTTTCCACTAATACTTGTGGTTGTTCTTCAACTTGTTGTTGCCGTTCTGCTGCACTCAGTTTAATTAAGTAGCCTAACCCGATCGCCGTACTGACTTGGCTTAAAACCGCTTCTCGCTCCAGTTCCAATTCCAGTTTTTTAACTAATAATTCCGTTTCAGTTTGATACCCCGCTCGCACCAAAGCTTCTGTCAGTACCATCGTGACGATCGCATTCCCCAACATCACATAGGCTTCCTGATGTTCACAGGGTTGGGGCTGTTCTAGCGCATAGGATTTCCGCGTCAAAGCCCGACTCAATAACCGCTTATCAAAAAAGTAATACCCTAACTTCTCTTCAACCACCTGAGACATAACTCCCCCATCCTCCCGATCGCCCTCACCCTTGACTTGCCCACTGCGAATACGGATACTTCACCAAATTCGAGTTGTAGTAGCGCGGATCATGGGACACTTCCTCGCCAATCCAACTAGGCAGATCGATCGCTTGATTGGCATCACTTAATTCCACTTCCGCCATAATCAGCCCTTGATTGTCGCCCGCAAACTCATCCACTTCCCACACCAAACCGGCCTGCTCAATCTTGTACCGCGTTTTTTCGATTAATGGTCGATCGCAGAGGGTTTGCAACATTTCCCTGGCATCCTCGATCGGAATCACGTATTCATACTCACTCCGAGTAATGCCTTGTGTCGCCCCTTTAATCGTCAGGTATCCCTGATCTCCCGCAATCCGGACTCGGACGACTCGCCCCTCAGTTTTGGCAATATAGCCTTGAGAGTAGACGACACCAGGAGCTAGTTGTCGCCAGTCGTTGCCGATGACTAAGAATTTGCGTTCAATTTCGGTGGGCATAGGAGGTTGGGAGATGGGGAAGGTAGGGGAGGTGAGGAAGATAAGGAAGATATTAGGAATGGGCGATCGCGGGAGTAATGGCTTGTTGTAGGGTTTGCAGGGTTTGTTGAACTTGTCCCGTTTGTAACAGGGTTTCCGTATGGGTAATACCATCCGCGATCGTGGGACAAACGCCTAACCGCCATAGGTAAAAGCCACCATTCCAGAGGGTCGATCGCCAGAGTTCAGACTGCTCTCCCTGTAATACAGTTTGCATCACTTGAACCAAGTTCGCTGGAGTGTCTAGTGGCACATTAGTGCCTTCAAACCCATAATCGCGAGGATGTAGGTGTAAGCGTTCAAAGTCCCGATCGCGGTCTTGCATCCCAATAATGCCAGTGCGTTCTCTGGGTAGATCACAACTGCCTTCCAACCCTTTCACAGTTGTAAATTGAGTGATACCTCGGTGAGCGAACGTTTCCCGAAACCGTTCTTCAGTCGGAGGATGCACGTATCCGGCCACCACATGGGCTGCACCTGCATAGGGCGACCACATCAGTTCCATCGTGGCTAACGGGGGACGTTTACCAATCTGCTCCCGATAGGGCACTAAGCCGTGAGCTAACGGAAAATGGGTTGGTAGATACACAAAGCCAATGCCCGTGGTTTCCAGTACGGTCTGAGTTTGGCTAAGAGAAAGTAGCGACCAATCAACCCCCAACCCTTTCCAGTAATCGATTAATGGATCGCCTTCTTTCGTTGGCATCCGATCGCCCCCATGCATCAGCACTGGACAGCCGGCGGTTGCCAGAATCAAAGCTGTTAAGGGCAAAATTGGGGCAGTTCGCGATCGCCCATCGTAAGGAACCCCAAATACAGTAACGGGATGATCAGCCGCGATCGGGGACAACCGTGGTCCCAGTTCCGCATAGGCATCCAGCATTCCGGCCAGTTCAGTACTGGTGGGGCGACGAATTCGGTGGGCAATCATAAATGCGCCAATTTGGGCGGGGGTCGCTTCCTGAAGCAACATCATCCGCATGGCAGCAGCAGACTCCTGGCGGGTTAAGCTCTCGCTGGTATGGGTACCACTCCCAATCTTGCGAAGTAGCTCTCGAAAGGCATGACTCATAGATGAAAATGACGAGGAGCTAGGATAAGCCATTGTAAAGGCTATTGCGCCAGAGTTGAACCAGAAACAGGTCACCGACTTGTAGCAAGAGGCAGAGCGATCGCATTAGCTTCTCCCGCATCCAGCCTTGATTCTGGTTAGCAAGTTAAAACCATTCATTACAAGATCAATGGCTCAATTTTTGCCTGCACCTCCTCAACTAAGCTGTCTGAAACAGTTTCGATGAACTGAATATTACGGGCTGTCCAATCCAAACACTTGATTTGATCCGCCAGGATCACCCCTTGGATCTGCAACTCAGGCGGCAAGAGGACTTCAAAGGGATAGCCCTTTTGTTGCTTAGTAATTGGCATAAATAGTGCTAGAGAGCTTTTGGCGTTGTAACTACGAGGCGAAAGTACAAACGCAGGTCGCTGTCCCCGTTGTTCATGACCCTTAGTGGGATCAAAGTTTAGATAAACGATGTGCCCTCTGTCAGGAACGTAGCGATCGGTTGGATTTACCAAGCTTCATTCCCCATAGCAGAACCACTCTCTACCTCAGAATGCACATTCTCTGGCGTAATAGTAGCAACCAATTCCTCTAAGGAATAGCGCTTACGAGGTCTGGGCTTGATCACCAAATTCCCGTCGATCACTACTAGATCAACTTCAGAACCTTCAATTAGCTGAATCTCTTTGACGATGTGTTGGGGAATTCGCACCGCTAAACTATTGCCCCACTTGGCAACTATCGCCACCATAGGTTGTCCTTACATTTAGGCTAGTTGAACCAATATAGTCCCATCCCTCGAAAGAGAAGTAGATACATTGTATATCTACAGTTTAGTGAATTGAGAGAACCTTGGGTAATAGTTAGAAAAGATTAGGAATCAAACCGTGAATGTTAAATGCTTTGCCTATGGGATCACAATGCTTCGATCGTCACAGTTCCACCTTCAATTGCATCTACCTGCAATCGATACCCATAGAGTAACGCCATTCCTAGTAGGGGTTCCGTTTCTGACTCTGCAATATAAATCTCTCGGTATTGGCCGTCCCAAATTACAGTTGCAGTATATAAATCGAACAG
>DATNPU010000075.1:0-8529 GCA_036703105.1 Microcoleaceae cyanobacterium | reverse complement strand
CCGTCCTGGGGCAATTCATGCACTCCTAGATATAGGGAAACTAATTCTCCGGTGCGATCGTAGGCATCATTGTCGATATAACGGATTTGGGGTAGATCGATCGCGGCTTTGCCATAGCCTCGTACAACCGTAATGTCAGTCAGTCCCAAGTGTTGATAGGTTTGCACAACTCGACCTAACAACGGACGATCCGGGGCACCAATCATATATTTCGGTTGCTCAGCAATCAGTTCTCCCCATTCACTATCCTGAGTCGCCGCTAACAAAATCACCCGACTGGAATTAGCGACCTGTGCATCGGTGGTTAATGGCAATAGTTTTTCTGGTGGTAACCCCGTTGGCAAACCTGGAGTAATCACCGTATCCAAATTGAATAGATGACGATCGCGCCGCAGAATTTTAGCGATTTGTTGCATGACTGTCGCCGCGTGATGCAGGAGTTGATGTTCCCACACCACCAACGCAAATTGATACCGTTGCAAAACTTCCGTTGACAGTCCATGCGTTCGAGTTGGCATCATCACCACTGGACTGCGATCGCCCCAAGCTTTTTTAAATGCTAACAACAACTCTGGGCTAGGGTGCGGACTGTGAATCACAATGCCATCAATTCCAGCCTTAGCATAGGCTTTCGCTCGTTTTAAGGCTTCGGTTACAGAGGTTTTTGTCGTGCCCAGTTCCACCCTGACTAATACCACCAGTTCTGGGGTTTGAGCTGCCGCTTTGGCCGCCTTCAGTTGGTGACAAAACTCGGCAATCTCAGTCGATGAGTTAGTAGCCGTAGAGCGATCGCGACTCGGTACAAAGGCTTCCTTAAAGCAAACTCCGCCAATTCCCCGTTGCTCTAGCTTCTTGACTAACCATGTCATTTGGTGCGGGTCACAATCTGTACGAGCGGCATCAAACAGAATTGGGATCGAGGTGGCATCCGCCATGAACTCCAGCACTTCGAGGATTAATGCCCAGTTGAAGGGTTGGTGATCTGACAATCCCCATTGGGCAGCGATCGCCCAGCCGCTAACCCAGATGCCTGAAAAGCCAACTGTTTCCGCAATTTTAGCGGCGATCGTATCATTGGCTCCAAGCAAAAACTCCAGGCGATCGGAGGTCAGTAGATCATGCAATTGGCTAGTTTTTTTCATCACTCCGGGATGACAATGGCTGACAAAAATATTAGTTCAAGAGTAAAGGATTGGCAACCAAAAGTTAACTTTATTAGCGATAACACCACCAAAACTCACTTTTAGGTATGATAAATTGCTAGTGAATGAATCGGTCACTTTCCACCCAGTCTTACCACTGCCCATCAATCCCCAGGATGCTCTTTTATGGTTGAACCATCGGAACGCAAACGCATTTATATCAACGCTTTACCTGAGTATGAGATGAAGCTTTTAACAGCTCTCTCATTCTTTCTGGGCCGCAAGGTGTCTTCTCAGGCCGCTGCCGCTTTAGCCATGTATATTCGGCAGTCCCACGATCGCATTTTGTCCCAAGTGGAATTTTATGCCCACAAAGCTGGCATGAACAAATGGGATTTACTGAATCTAATTTCCGAGAACCCCCAGAAAGCGGAAGAATTACTAAAGGAAACAGGTGAGAAAATCCATACAAATGAGCCAGATGTCTTTAGTGAAGAGGAAACCTGAATTCGCGATGAGGGGCACGGCAACTGAGACGGAAGCGAAATCAATCATTTATTTGACAATCCATGACAGATGGTTTTAGAAGGCCATAGGAAGGCCCTAAGATTCAAACTAACGCCTTCTATCCATATATTTCACGGCCATTGATTATGCCTGCTATTTCCATCCAGCGCGCGCTGCCGATTTTGTTAATTACACCCTTGGTCGTTACTGTGGGGTTGACTGGTTGGTTGGCGTATCATGGGGGGCGGCAATCGGTTGAATCGTTGGCAATTCGATTAAGTAGTGAAGTCAGCCAGCGCATCAAGCAGCATGTCATGACTTATGTGGCTCAACCCCAATCAGCCAATCGTATGATTGCGGCGACCATTCGGAGCGGGAATTTGAATCCAGATAATTTCCCGGAAATGGAACAGTTTTTATGGCAGCAGATCCAAGCTTCTGTAGGGCTAACATACATTTACTACGGTAATCCTCAGGGATATTTTGTCGGTGTGCAAAAGCAAGATGATGGCTCGATCGTCGCTCGGATTCGCGATGAGTCTACTTTTCCCACTCGTACAACCTACACATTGGATCAGCAGGGCAATCGGAGCGGCGTAGAGGAAACTGGAGAGAAATTTGATCCCCTCGTTCGCCCCTGGTACAAGATTGCGATCGAGACGGGCCAAGCCAGATGGAGTCCGGTGTTCAAATTTTCTTATGCAGATGTGTTGGGCATTACAACCACCATCCCTATTTACTCCAAAACAGGCAATTTGCAAGGGGTATTAGCCAATAACGTCCCCTTGGTGCAACTAAGCCGATTTCTGCAAAAACTCGATATCAGTCCCGCAGGAGAAGCATTCATTATGGAGCGATCGGGCAATCTGATCGCAACTTCTACAGGTGAAGCTCCTGTGATGCAAACGGCAAAGGGCACCGAGCGAATTTCTGCCATTAACAGCAGCCAAGCGTTAATTCAGGCAACAGCTAAACAGTTGTATGAAAAATATGGTGATTTTCAACAGGTTAAAGATAACGAAGAACTGATCTTTTCCTTAAAAGGTGAGAACCAGTTCGTTCATGTCGATCGCTTAGTCGATCAACAAGGGTTGGATTGGCTGGTCATCGTTGTAGTACCAGAAGCCGACTTTATGGAGAAAATCAGTGCGAATACCCGCCAAAACATCTTGATTGGAGTATGTGTGGTGGGGGGGGCGGTGGCACTGGGGTTATTTGCGGCTCGCTGGATTATTCAACCACTGGAACGGCTCAGCCTAGCTGCGAAAGAGATTGAGTCGGGTCATTTCGACCCAAACAGTTTACAAGATGTTGTCATGCGATCGGATGAAGTTGGACAACTAGCACGGGTGATCAATGAAATGGCTAGTGTGGTTTATCAACGTGAATCCCAATTGCAAAGTCAAATTAAACGAATGCAAGGTGAAAAAGATCGGGTCAAACAAGCCGCGATCGCAGTCAACCTGACGCAACGCAACCAAGTCCAGCAGCTACTCCGGTTATCCCGCCAAGCGAGGGGAAAAGTTGTCGAAGAGTTGGAGCAAATTAAACTACCTGAGATATTACGCCACGTCACTTACTTTCAGAACTTAAGCGATTCAGAACTCAATTATTTATTTGAGATCGGGTATAAACGTGTGTTTCGACAAGATGAATATATTTGCCGAGAAGGCGAAGATGGTGATGCTTTTTATATTATTCTGGTTGGTTCCGTAGAAGTCTTTATTGAATATCCTAACCGCCACCTCAGGAATATGGAGGCAGGAGCGTTTTTGGGAGAATTAGCCTTACTACTAGGCATTCCTCGGACTGCCACTGCCAGAGCTTTAGAGGACAGCATTTTATTTGTCATCGATCGTCCTGGGTTTAAGGATTTCCTCAGTCGCTATCCCAAACTAGCAGATGATATTGCACTCAAAATTAATGGCTACAAATCCGAGTTAGAGCAACGCAAGGAGCAGCTAAAAGAAGCAGGACTGATTGAAGATGAAGCTAGTTTTACCCAGAATCCCCTGAATTGGATTCGGCGCCGAATGCAATCATTATTTAACGTGTAAGTTCCTGGGCAATCCAATAGCGAAACGAAAGATTCATCCATTAACTAGGGATTAATCCATTTTTAGCACTCAGTATTTTTTAATGAACCTCATAGCTAATGTAGCAATAGAGCCTCCGAATATTCTGCCAGTTAATCGGGTAATTTGGTGCCGTAACCGAGAATTGCCCAGGCAGAATCAATTAATAGTTCGTATTCTTCAGAAGAGATTTTTTGTTTGCAATACATCTCTTCTAAGGCATACGCGATCGTTCTAAATAAGGCTTCGACTAGTTCCAGTTCACAAGGTGACTCGTTCATTATTCCCAATCCAATCGTTGTCTAGAATTTCCAAATAGTGCATCTACAAAGACGCTATACACTGTGTTTTGAGTGGCATGATCACGATCCATTGCCACAGCTTTGCCAGTTGAGGGATTCGCTAGCACTACCCCTTGTCGTTGATAGGATGATGTAGCCAGATAGCGACAAGCTTTTTCGTAGGCAATATTAATTTCTTTCAAATACTCTTCAGCTGCTTGGTTTTGTGGGTTTAAATCAGGATGATAAAGCCGAGCCAGTTGCCGATACGATGCCTTAATTTCTGCTAATGAGGCTTTCGAAGTAACGTTCAATGTGGCACAGCAGCGATTAAACTCCTCAAGATTAGATGACAAATTCATCAGTAATATTCCCCCATTAGCGGAATGACCAGTATTCGTTTATACGAAAACTATCCCTCTCATAAAAGAAGGAGCAAACGATGATATAGATGCACAACCCTAAAGACTAGCGAATCAAACGTCTTTAGCTGTTCTCCGTCAGCTTATTTTGCAATTATCAGTACTCAAGGGCTTTAGTACTGAGTTCAATTAACTCTTAGTTAACTGTGCGTAAAGCTTATCAAAAGCAATCATGGCCTTTCGTCATCCGTCTGGCAGAACCTAATCGTCGATCGCCTGTCCTAATGGCAGATTCACCGGATGGTGGCGCTATGCTAATCATCAGAGCTGACAAGCAAACCATGAATTAAATGGACTCTGTAGAGCGATCGAACTATTGCCGTGTATATCGGTGTTTAACCCCGATCGGGAAGTATTCTGGATCTCCAGTTGGTTTTAGAGTAATTTGTGGCGTTTGATAAGGCACAGGAACATAATTCGCAAATTCACTATTCAGGCGACAAAGATGATGATGGATTGCTGTAGAAATTGCCACTTGCTTGTCATCAGTTGCCGTAATACTGGGAGACAGCTCCACCACGATCGTTAGATGCCGATTTCGATCGCGATCTTCCTGCACTTGCATGACAAATTTACCTGTGACCCATTCACAAATGGGAGCTTGTTCTAAACCAACCGTGACATTTTCGGGATAAATGTTGGCACCGAAATAGGAGATCGTGAAGTGCGATCGGCCAAACACATAAACAAAGGGTAATGGGCGAATTCCCCGCACAGTTTGGCTTTGATCACTGGAGGACTGTAGTGCTTGGATTGGATCAAAACCGCGATCGCGTAAGAATCGCATCATTTCAGTATAGGGAATGATACCGCCTTGATCAGAGATGTGATAGCGCACTAACGGCATGCCATTATCGCCCGAAAATAATAGTGTCCCATCCTGCACTTCAAAGAATCGACTACAGGGATCGTATTGCACCAATGTCGGCAACCGTGACTCTCCAAACAACTCTCGTGCGATATCAGGGCGATCGGCAAGCCATCGTCGAATACAGATACTTAATGGGGTTTCGTTACCCAATACGCCTGCATCGGCTGTGCCATATAACGAGGCAGAGTCATAACAGGGTTGGCGAGAACTAAGACGATCACCAAGCAGCGATCGCCATTCCTCACTAAACACTTCTCCAGCCATGACTAATTTAATGCAATATTGTGACCAGGCAATATTTTCAGCGATACCTTGATCAATGACATCTTTGAGGAAGGGAGGATAACCTAATAAAACGACTTGATCAAAATTACTCCCTAACGTCTGAATAACTCGAAAGATTTCAGTCTTATTGTTACCAGGAGTGACAACTGTAATGGGATAGCCTTTACTGGCCAAATGCCGACAACAGTTCGCGGTATACATACCACCAACCCAAGTTCCCAAGGCAAAACAGATTACAGCTAAGGTACGACGAGTATCTGCTCGAAAACTGTCATAAAAAATTTGTTCAAACCGAGTGGCAATTTGAAATTCATCGGTGAGCGATCGCAGCCAAAATGTCGGTTGCCCAGTCGAACCAGATGACACAGCCACCATATCGCAACTTTCTAGTTGTCCATGCCGACACAAATCTGTTAAGGAATACTGTTGGAGATAATTCTGTTTCGTTAACAGCGGTAATTGCTGAAAATCCTCGATCGTCTGAATTCCCGTCGGATCAATCCCCTGTTCCTGCAACCAGGCTTGATAGGCTGGAACACTACTCGCGACCCGATGAAACAAATTTAGAGCGTTAGTTTCTGCTTGGGCGATCGTGGTTTCACTCAGGGCTTGATCGAGTGATGTGCTGAGGAAGGTTTGTAGAGCTGCGATCGTGTGCTGGGGGCGAGTAGTGCGCATAGGGATAGTTTATATTTCCAGATGTTGCAAATTTTACACAAAAAATAACTGTACAGGTTCAGGAATAATTTGTAGTGAGGGTGTATCTCCAGGGAACTTTCTGGATGAAGGCACATGAAAGTCAAAATGATTTTGCCCGCTTTGACAGAGGCTCTCAGTCCGTTTTGGCGACCGATTAAGTATCATTTATTTCCACCGCTAGGATTGGCCACGATCGCGGGATATTTCGCTCCAGATGATGAGATTGATCTACAAGATGAGCATGTAGAAGTGCTGAATCTGAATGATCAACCAGATTTAGTCGTGATTCAGGTTTACATTACCTCTGCTTATCGAGCATACAAATTAGCCGATCATTATCGCCAGAAAGGGGCGTATGTGGTGCTAGGTGGTTTGCATGTAACAGCATTGCCTCAGGAAGCAGCGGCCCATGCCGATACAATTTTTCTAGGGCCAGCCGAGGATACCTGGCCGCAGTTTTTGCAAGATCTTCGTGCCGGACAGCCCCAACCCCTGTATCAATCCAAAATTCGATCACTAGTCGGAGTACCACCGATTCGGCGGGATTTGATCAAACGCTATAACTATCTCGTCCCAAACTCGATCGTAGTTTCGCGAGGTTGCCCGCATCATTGCGACTTTTGTTATAAAGATGCCTTCTACAAAGGCGGGAAGTCATTCTACACCCAACCTGTGGATGATGCGTTAGCAGAAATCGATCGCTTACCGGGCAAACACTTGTATTTTCTGGATGATCACCTATTTGGGCATGCGACCTTTGCGAGTGAATTGTTTGAGGGCATGAAGGGCATGGGGCGAGTTTGGCAGGCAGCGGCAACCGTGCAATCGATCTTACAACCCGGATTGTTAGAAAAAGCGGTTGCGGCAGGATTGCGTAGTCTATTTGTCGGCTTTGAAACGCTAAATCCCCATAACTTACGGGAACAACACAAATACCATAATTTGAATCGGGACTATAGCACTGCAATTCAACGCTTACGCGACTGTGGTGTCATGGTAAATGGCAGCTTTGTGTATGGCATGGATAATGATGATGAAACAGTATTCGATCGTACGGTGGAATGGGCGGTAACTCAGGGGATTGAAACGGCGACTTTCCATATTCTCACGCCTTATCCGGGAACGCTGCTCTACGATCGCATGATCGAACAAAACCGCATCACGAGTAATAACTGGGATTTGTATGATACGCGCCATGCGATCTATCGACCCATGCAAATGAGTGCCGAGGTATTGGAGGCAGGCTATTGGCGATCGTATCGAGAATTCTATCGCTGGAGTGCGATCTTCCGGGGTGCCTGGACGAAGGATAATCTTGCCGATCGCTTGCGGCATCTAGCCTATACAGGAGCGTGGAAAAAAGCGGAACCCATCTGGGATGTACTGATTCGGTTGAAGCAAGTCAATCACTTACTGCCAACGTTGGAACGTGTGTTAACGAGCTTTGGTCATCATGGGTTTGCATCAACGCCATCTGAGGCATCTGAGCTAGAAATACGCCAACCCGACGTGTTATCGTCCGTTCACGATCGCTAGTTGTTGCCAGAGGCGAATGCCATCACTCCCCGCCACCACGATCGCTCGACCGAATAAGCCAAAATTTACCAAAACTCGGCTGTAATTTGACCCACGCAGATCACCCAAGTATCGGGGGAGTCGCACCTGCCATAAATGGACAATACCACCCTCCCCGGTCGCCAATAATGTGCCATTCGGACTCAGAGCCAGTTCAGCCGCAGGTGACAAACGGGTATAGATCGGTTGCCCTGTATTGGCATTCCAAGTGTCGAGGGTATCACCACCTGTGATCAGCCATTGGCCATCGGGCGTAAATCCTAAAGCCGCTGTTTTTGGTAAATTGAGGCTGTAGAGCATCTGCTCGGGTTGTAGTGACCACACTTCTACGGTGGGATGGCTAACAGCCAGGAGTTGGCTATTGGGGCTGAAGGCGATCGCGGTCACAGATGGGCTGGGAATCAGGTGGCGAAGTTGCTGGGTAGCCACATTCCAGATCAGAACTCCAGTGGGACTCGTTTTTTGATCAGCCCAGTGAATCGTCTGGCTACTACTGGCTAACGAGCGGCCATCGGGACTAAACACCAGATGGGTCATTCTGCCGGAATTGAGCGTACCCAGTAAGGTACCCGTGGGAACATCCCAGAGGCGAATGGTGGCATCTAAGCTGGCACTCGCTAATATCCGCCCATTGGCACTGAGCGCTAAGGCGGTAATGCGCCCCTGATGACC
>DATNPU010000068.1:0-2808 GCA_036703105.1 Microcoleaceae cyanobacterium | reverse complement strand
AGTCATCCTGAGTGACCTGATAGGACAGGTTACCAACATAAATCGACATAGAGCATCTCCAAACTCAAAGAATGTGAGGCTTAAATTCGGAGCACCGCTCATTAATGAGAAACGACTAACAACCCGAAAATAATTCCTGCTTACCCAGCATAACATGGGGTTTAAATTCCACACAGAACTGGAAATTGGCGGTTGAGCAAGCGCTTCACTTAATTTGGGTGACTCGCCAACTGAGTTTGAGATTGACCCAAAAATTCCATAGCGTGACGATCGCGATCGCCAGCAGATTGGCCAGATAACGATTGATGCCAAAGACATTAAAAAACAGATTTAACAACAGCACGTTTAATCCCAATCCGGCTAGACAAATCAGATTGAATTTGAGGAACCGCTTGAGCTGACAGCGCCAGCTTTGTTGTTTCTGGGAAATATCACCGAATGTCCAACGATCGTTCCAAATAAAGTTATTGACGATCGCTACTTCTGCGGCAATCAGTTTACTGCGAGTTAATCCCCAGGCCAGCATACTGGGGTCGCTCAGCAAGTACAGCATTAGCATATCAACGACGACACCGCTTAAGCCGACAACGCCAAACCGTACAAACCGTTGCAACGGGAACTGAAGCCGTTGGCGTAAGCGAGTAATGCGGCCTCGCGATCGCAGCTTCAGCAGATGCAGAATGTATTCCACATATTGTCGCCAGGTAACTTTGCTTTCTCCTTCCTGCCGTTCCTGAAACACATAGCCGACTTCGGCAACCTGCTGAATTTCGCCCCGACCCAATACTTCAATCAGGATTTTGTACCCCATCGGATTCAGCAAGTGGCCAGAAATGGCCCGACGCCGCACCAGAAAGTAGCCACTCATCGGATCCGACACTCGCCCTACCACATTGGGCAAAATAAGCAGTCCCAGCAGTTGCGCCCCACGGGATAAAAATCGCCGAATTAAGCCCCAATTACTGACGCCCCCTCCCTCAACATGCCGACTGGCTACGGCCAGATCCGCCCCTTGCCGAATTGCAGTTAATAAATGTAATAGGGTGTCTGGTGGATGTTGCAGGTCGCCATCAATCACTCCCAAGACTTGCCCTTGAGCGGCCTGCCAACCACGAATGACGGCAGTTGATAAGCCCTGTTCTGTTTGCCGTCGCATGACCCGCAACCGAGGATAGTAGGGTTGTAACTCCTGCGCCAGTTCCCAAGTACGATCGGGGCTATCATCATCTACCACAATCAACTCGTAATCATTTGGTAATGCGTCATCCAACAGGCCAGTTAGCTGTTGAACTAGGGCCTCTAAGTTCCGGCTCTCGTTGTAAGTTGGAATGATTAACGAGAAATAAATCGTTGGAGTCGGTTCGTCAGTAGTGGCATAGGGAGGTGGGGCGATCGCGGCCAAATCTGGGACTTGTAATGCTCCAGTGGGAACTGGTAACAGGGACGTAATGGGACTGACTTTCATGGATAGGCGATCGCAAACACTCGTTTTATTGTGCCGGAGAACGGGAGGTTTGGTTGGCTAGGCTCGGAAGCAGGACTTGGATTAATGCTCAAATATCCCTGAGTATTGCAGGAGATCCAGCGCCACGATCGTCGGTAGGCATTGAAAGCATTGCTGAGCCAGTTCCCAACGTTCCTCACGTCGTAGCATCTGCGTTAATTTAGCCGACACCTCAATTAAATAGCGAACGTCGTTCGAGGCATAGCGGAGTTGCTCCTCAGACAGATTCCCGGCATTGCCCCAGTCGGAACTTTGAGCACTTTTGTCTAGCTCAATTCCGGTCAGTTCCAGTACAACTTCTTTTAACCCATGTTTAGGGGAATACGTGCGAGCCAGCTTACTAGCAATTTTGGTGCAGAACACAGGAGACACATGAATTCCCAGGTGGTAGCGTAATGTCCCCACGTCAAAGCGGGCATAGTGGAAAATTTTCAGGACGTTACTAGCCTCAAATAAGTGCCTTAAGTTAGGCGCCTCTCGTTGCCCTCGCTCAATGTGTATCACCGTCACATGCCCCAGCCGATCGCACAGTTGTACCAAACACAGGCGATCGCGCGCTGGTAGCAAACCCATTGTTTCTGTATCCACTGCCAGCACATCCGATTGCAGATACTCGGCCAGCTGTGCGTCTGTCAAATCCCCATCACAAATTTGAAAATCTTGTAAGGCCATCAGCAACCAGGGCTAAGGTACAGGGAATAGGGTACAGGGAATTAGGAGTGTTTTCCAACCCTAAGGGGGATCTGGTGGTAAGGCTGCAAATTGTTGGAGTACCTTGGCAATTTTAGTGATATCGCCCGGTTTGGTGTGAGGCTGTTTTTTTAACCAAAGCAGTGCCCGATTGCGATCGGTGCGAGCGGCAACCCATAAGGCACCCCAGGTTTTGGCTTCTAACTGGTCAGGGTTAACTCGTAGGGCGGCCTTGACCCGTTTTTCTAGCCGACCGACATCCGCTTTCAGCATTGTTTTGGTTTCTAGGCTTGTTTCGGCTGATGATTCAAATACCTGTAATGCATTCGCCCACCGTCCATCAATCAGATCGGCGAGAATCTGCTGGCTGGGGCTGGCCCAGGATTGATTCGCTTGAGTTTCAGTCGCCTGACTATGCCAGCGAATCATGTCTATCTGAGCTTGGGCCTGGGCAGACCAATGTTGAGGTTTCCCCGTCTTCTGTAACGACTGGAACCATTGCCAACTCTCAGACCATAAACCGTGGCGCGCGAGAGTTAGGGCCGTCTGGTAAGTTGCATCGCTGAGGACAAACTCGGCTAAGGAAATTGGTTCTAGCTGAAGCGGGCTAGGCA
>DATNPU010000052.1:0-12953 GCA_036703105.1 Microcoleaceae cyanobacterium | reverse complement strand
TAATCCTAAGGCTTGAAAGTACGGGAGTTGCAGCGCGATCGTGCCAGTCGGATAGGGGCTATCTCCGGCTGATCCCGAAGCGACTTGATGCCCCTGCTGGACTGTTCCGGCGATCGTCAGCCATTGTTCTGCCATAACTGCTTAAAATGATTGAATTTCTGGCTCCTGGCTAATAGGAACCGATCCCAGGCTATCAGCAACCGTAGCCTACCTCAAACTTCTCTACCTCCCTTACATCTCCTACCTCCCCCATCCTCCTCAGCCTTTCCCACCCCCAGTCCTATGCGAATCCTGCTCGTTGATGATGAAGTTGAAATGGCGAATCCGCTCAGTCAATTGCTCCGGCGTGAGGGCTATGAGGTGGATGTGGCTTATGATGGCGATCGAGGTAGCCAATTAGCCACCCAAACTCGGTATGACCTGCTGATTTTGGATTGGATGTTGCCGCAACGATCGGGCCTGGAAATCTGCCAGCAGTTGCGATCCCAGGGAGACACAACCCCGGTGCTATTTCTAACGGCGAAGGATACGATCGACGATCGGGTGCAGGGGTTAGACGCCGGCGCTGATGACTATCTGATTAAACCGTTTGAATTGCGGGAATTACTGGCCCGAGTGCGGGCATTGCTGCGCCGTCCTACCACGTTAGAAGTGACGAGCGATCGCCTGCGAGTGGATGATTTGGAGTTAGATAGCCGAAATCAAGTGGTCTATCGCCAGGGGCAAGCGATCGAACTCTCGGAGAAAGAAACTCAATTATTAGAATATTTAATGCGTCATCCCAATCAATTGCTCACCCATGATCAAATTCATCAATATTTGTGGGGAGACAGTGATGAAAAGCCGACTAGCAATGCTTTAGCGGCTCAGATCCGGCTATTGCGACGAAAGATTGAAACATCTAGTGATCCCCCATTGATCAACACGGTTTATGGTAAAGGCTATCGTTTCGGTTTAGCTCCCGAATAAAGATCCGGTAAAATACGGTAGCCAATGTTGTCGTGCATCGTACCGTAAGCCCCATGCCAATTTTTGGACTTGTATGGGTTGCATCGTGGGTTAGTTGCTTCTTTGCGTCCACCCAGGACTTCCTCAAACCCCCCTACCACTTAACGAGCGTTCTACAAAACTCCTTGGTATCGGCAAGCCTAAATTTATCTAGCCGATTATTTGCGCGCCCCTTAAGCCTGGCAACCCTCACCTTTGATTCTGATTCGAATGACGCTACCGTCTCTAATGCGCGTTCTAGAGATAGTTCCGCTCCGTCAACCGTCTCACCAGCCTGGTCACTGTCTCCCATTAAACTGAGTCCCTGGACATCCGAATCGACTCAATTTAATGCCTCTCCGTTTTCCCATGAATTCCAACCGCCAGCTGTTGCCTCGACCAATTCGGGTTTGTCTTGGTTAGATCGGCTAGAGAGTGTATTGTTTCATTCGCAGTCTCGCTACACCAAGCTGGTAGGTGAGCTGGTGAAACTGGCTTATAGTCAACGATCGAAAGTCAGTAAGCCATTTATCCGTGCCACCCAAGAGTTAGCGTTGCCCACATTTTCCAACCAGCTGAACTTGTTTCATCGCGGCTTTTCTGGGTTACAGGTTTCTTTACCTACTGCTGATCAAGCTTTTACGATCGTGCCAATTTGGGGCGATCGAGCGGCTGGTTCAGATGAGGCCAAGCTTCCGAGTGTTCTAGATGCATCGTTTGAAGATTGTCCTTTAGCAAACCCGAGCACTAACCGTGAAACGAGCGGAAATCTGCAAGCCTTTCAAATTCGGTTTCACGATCGCGTGATTGCGGCTGCTCCAGAGCAATGGTTAGCCGAACAGCTAGTGCAGGAGTTGAGACAACTGCTCGATCGGGCCAATTTACAAGCCGATCAAGTTGAGCCTACTACCATCAATGGCATGCCAGCGGCGGAACTCAAAATTCATCAGCCTACCAATAATCACTTACTGTTTACGGTTGATCAGGAATTTGCCAAGGCGTGGGGCTGCGACCCTGAACTGTTGGTCCTAGATTGGGTGAATAATTTGCGGCAGGCTGTTGATCAACCTCCTTTATCGTTGGTTGTCGCACAGGAAAAACTCTATGGCTTGCAGGATTCTCACAAGAAGATGGCAGGTGTGGCTTCCTGGTATGGTGATGATTTTCATGGCTTGCAGACTGCTACCGGTGAAATCTACGACCAACATGCTTTTACAGCCGCTCATCGTTCGTTACCCTTTGATACTTACCTGAAGGTGACGAATCTGAAGAACGGCCGATCGGTGATTGTGCGAATTAACGATCGCGGCCCTTATGTCGGCAATCGAACCTTAGATTTATCCCTGGCGGCGGCTCGATCGTTAGGGAGTGAAAAGACGGGAGTAGTGCCGATCGAAGCGACGGTGATGCAACCTTATGCTGGGTCAGTTTCACCAGATCGGCTGGCCAGGGTTGATGTCATTCCCTAAGTTCAGCCTTCCACCTCAATACTCAGCACTCACACTCAGCACTTGGTGCTATAAAACTGCTTAAGGATAAATTCGTTCTATAACCATCTTGAGGTTAAATCACCAAACTGTACGGCAGGATGATGTGGCGGCTTTGATCAATCGTTAGCCAGCCCTCCTCCTTCAGCTTCCCGAGTAAGCGAGTAACTGTAACACGGGTCGTCCCGATCGCACTGGCTAGATGTTGATGCGTTAAGCGCACACTCAGCCGCATTCCGTCGCTGACCGGCTGACCAATTTCCATTTGCAATAACAGGATCAGTTGGCGTAAGCGATCCTCCACCCGCCGACAGCCTGCCATCGCTAGCATCGCTTCTGCCTGCCGTAACCGCCGATTGAGGTGATAGAAGATTTCTGTGCTAAGGGCAGCTGACTGCTGAAGTTCAGCGATCGACACACACATGAGATCGACATCTGATAACGCGATCGCCTGATAGGGATGAATTAAGGTCATGGGCAAACCAAAGGGCATGGAAGATCCAGCTAACCCTAATAACGCTTCTTCTCCGTTGGGATATAGGGTACTGAGCAAAACTACCCCTCGGCAAACAATCCAAACCTCTTGGGACGTCATCGGAATAGGTTGTCCGGCCCGAAATGCATACAGGCTTCGTCCCTGGTAAAGTTCCTCCAAGGTTTGACGCAAATCCAATTGATCGGCTGGTTTGGCGGTATGAAGCTGGAGCATAGAAGAGAATCCCACAATGGAACCAGAAATAGGCTATCGTCTCTAGCTCAAGGGAAGTTAATTAGTAGGTTGGCTTCAGGTTAAGCTTTCTCTTGCCCATCTTCCCGATCGTGCTTACAACTCTCCTCTCCCCTGCCAAGCTGTAATTAACTCATCCACGCTCATCCCTAAAATCCGAGACAGCGGTGTTAATTGGTGACTGCCAATCTCACCACCGGCGTAGATGTTGTTCAGTTCTGGGCGAGAGAGCTTGAACGTATCACAGAATTTGGCAAACTCCTCGTCAGATAAATCTAATTCATCCTGCCGGTCTTTAAGCAGCAGAGCAATTACGGCAGTACCCTGTTTGGGGCGTCCGGCTTTAGCTAAGTATCGCTGGATTAATTGCTCAACCTGAGCAGCCCCTCCACCCGATCGCGCCACCATATCGTAGCAAGCCAGTTTCAGGGCTTTACGATATTGCTCGTCTTCATTCAGGATGGCAACAATGCGATCGGCAAAATCAGGTTGACAGAAGCCAACGATCTTCCCTTCGTAGGAAATCGGAGTGTAAACCTCATTTGGATTCGTTTCCCAGGGTAGGGGCTGATTAATTCTTGCCACACTGCACCTCCAAAAAAGCCCATCCTACCAAAGCTCGTAGAGAAGCTGTAAGGATTGTATGCAATCAGTCAGTCGCTAGAAGTGTGATTGCAAGAGGGCTGTTGATTAAGCCTTGATGTAATCAAATAACACAGTGGTCATGTAATGATCGGCCCACTCGGTGCCAAAGGCTTTTTCGAGCACCCGTCGAGTTTTATCGTTTTCCTGCTGTCTAGAGCAGTAGTAGTGTTGTCCTGCTAAAATTTCGGCCTGCCGTTCGGGAGTTGGCTGCGTTGCGATCGCTTGCTCACAGTGGATCTGTAGGTACGACTGAACCCGCGAGACAAAGGTTGTTTCCTCCGCGCTCCCTTCTGGGCGAACAAACACACAGAATTCAGAGAAGATGTCTCCCCACGGCGGTAACTCGCGCGGTTGGGAAAAGCTCGGAGCGGGCAGTGCTGTTAAGGCTAACCGATAGCCTTCTGGCAGCTGACGTTCAGCGCTGACGGGGGACAGATCTGCGATCGCCGCACTAATTTGTCCCCGTCCTCCTACTAAATCGGCTCCAAACATAGGTAGGGCATATTCGGGGCGGGGGAACATGACACAATGCAAAATGTCCAACATACTACCCACTTTCGCTACTTCTAGATGTAACTTGCGGAATTGTGGGGTTTGATAGCAGCGATTTTCGATCGTTAAGCGTTCTCCCTCTAACCGACCTTCCACATATCCTAGTTCCGCAGGTAAGGGGTAAGGAGACAGATCTAAATACTGTTTCCAGGTCGCTTCGATACAGTCCGCCAATTGACGAATTGCAGGCTGTAGTTGTTCACGGAGGCAGGAATCGGAAGACAAAGTCATATGTAATGGGGAGTTGAACGTTAATTAAGAATCAGCTTAAAGATGAGGTAGAACGGTTGAGTAGGCCGTCTAGAAAACGTTAATAGGTTGAAGCCTAGAAAAAAATCGCCTCAATTAATCCTTTAGATTACAACTACATTGGTAACTTGTGATTGAGCGATCGCCATAACTACTATCCACAAATTCGCGTCTATCTATAGGATGAATACAACCTAAATATGAATTCAGGCTCAACTTCCCACTGAAAAATATCCACTCATTCGCTACTCTGATCTTAGTAATGAGTGACATCAAATTTCACTTTTCTACTAAAAGCCCAATCTTTCTTGACAATTTTCTTCTCCATATACCGAGCTAGATGTCAAGAGTAGTCAACAGTAGCAATTTTTTGTCAACAGATGACATAAATTGAAATTAGGCAACCGGATCGCAATTCAAGCAATGGCTGTTCATTCCAGCGGGTTTCTGCCACCGTTATTAACCTATGACAGAACTGCCAGACGGCTCTAAAACTTCATTTAACGTTCCTGCGGCGATCGATGCAGCCGATTTGTTGCGCTATTACAGCTTCGATCTGGGTGGGTATCCAGTCGAGCAATTATTAGGTCACTGGCTGACTCAGTATCCAGCAGATTGGATTCGATTAGCGGTAGTCGAAGCGCTATATCAAGGACGGTATAAAGCTATCTCCGTCGAGCAGATCTTAAGACTTTGGCAGCGGCGACAACAAGCTTTTTGTCATTTCAATCGGGAATTTGAGCGGTTGGTTTGCAACAAAATTCCTCATCATCGTCACCTGGCCTCTCGAACAGCATCTTCATCCCAGCCAACCCAGCCGGAGCCCTCCTTACCGACTAACCCATTGCATCGTAAGGTGATGTTGCACTTGCCTGGCAAGCAAGCTATCTCTCTGTTGCAAACTCCAGCTAAAATCCCGCCTTTACGCATTACGCCAGCCGCAAATGGCAGTTCTGCTTCCCGACTCCTAGATTTAGTGTCTCCTATCCAGGCGGCTAGTCACCCTTTGCCGCCCTTTCCGGTGAACCATGTGGATCAGCCGGTGGGTGAATCCGATCGCACTCCCTGCCAACCAGTCGCTGACCTCCGTACTGCGATCGCTCAGCCATCGCCAGACCCAGCGATCGTGGCTTCTGAACAGGTGCAATCTGCATCTACACCAGAGGTTAACTCCTCGGAACCTATAAGCATCAAATCGCCGGAGTTGTCTGAGCCGAAAACCCCGCTGTCGCAGACTGCTAGCACTCCCAGTCCAGCTTCGGGGGTGCCACTTAATCCATTCAGTTCCCAACGGCCGACTGAGGATACAGTGACTGCGCCTTCGAATCCATCACCGCTAACGGCAGCGCGCAAATCACCTGGAGTAAAGGTAGTGGCTGAACGATCGCCTCAAACCACGGAGCCTCAAACTCCAACAGCTACGAAACGATCTAAACTACCGGGACCCTTACCCAAACCAACCGCTGTAGCCTCCTCTGAGGTGAAGCTGACGACGGAGCGATCGTCTCAAGCCGCTGAGGCTCAAGTACCAGATGGGGAGGATACCGATGCTCGGATACCACCTGAACTCACGGCTTCAGTCGCCTCAGAGTCGGATGCTGTCGTAGCGCGATCGTCAGAGTCCACTAGGTCATCTCAGCCCGTTTCACCAGAGGCCAAATTTGTAGAAGCGGAGCCAACTCGTCCGGTGACTCCCGCCGCTGTGCCGCCGCGAGTAGTTGAATTGCCAATTTGGCAGCGGATTCAGTCAGATCCACTATTGACTCATCAGTTAACCTCGTCCGACTTGGTAGCGACGGGGAGTCAGCCGCAGCCGGTCCACACTGCTCAACCACAAGCGATCGCTACAGGCCATGACGACGATCCAGATTGCAGTAATTTGGGTGCGACTCATAACGGTAAAGACCAATTTTTGGAACAAATTAGACAGGGGATCCGATTTTCCCTGGATTTAGGATTAACGAATCGATCGATACATCCAAAATTACGGCTCCTGCTGAGCCAGATGTATCAGCGAGACTGGGGTCTGTTTGATTCCAATCAACCCATTCATCAGTTCGTTCCAACCACCGACTCCCCAGATTTTCATGGCAAGCTTCGGGCTGTGGCTGAATCAACTACGGTGGCATCGATCGAGTCGATCGACATGAATCGGGAGGATGATTCTGATTCCTCAACGAGCCATCAAGATCCTTGATTTTATGCTGATGGCATTTGTTATTCAGGGGTCGAGTCTTTCAACCCCCAACAAAATTACTGCGCATTGCCGGCGGTTGCTGCTGGCTCAGGAGTTTGAGGGACTCCCATCCGAATCTCAGAGCAAAACGAAGCCGTACTCACCCCATCTGCCCGTTTTAATACAGTAGTCCGTAGGCGCAGATTAGGACTGGCAAACCATAGGCGCTCTTCCATTTGCATTGAGTTGTGATCTGTCGTGAGCGTTAGCACCTCATCACTGCCCAGCGTGTACTGTCCCACCGCAGAAATTCTGCCTCGGCTATCCATGTAACGTAACAGACGACCAGCATTGGACTGATTGGCTTCTGCGATCGGAACTAGCACGGTTGTGCCCGCTTGTTTGCTAGTTTCCCCATCTATAAAGCCATTCCAGGTCACTCGGGCTCCACACAACGCCAGCTCTGGAGCGATCTGGTGTTGCTCACAGAGTTTGATCACATCAGGATCCGTTTTATCTAGCATTTCCAGTACGACATCCGATCGACCCACTTTGGTCTGTTGCTCATTCAAATGGTGATTGGTGCGCTGAGAAAACCACTTGCCACTGCTCTGCTGGAAAAACTCGACAATATCCATTGCTTATCCCGCTCTCTGTCCTTATGCGTTCTCACTTCCACCATTTTAGGATGAGTCGTTAATCAGCAGGGAGGCAATAAACAATCAACAGTGGCAATGGGCCATGCGCGATCGGTCGCTACTTACCTATTGGCTGACTTAGGCTGACTTATTGCAGCATCTGCTGAATCAGTTGTGTGATGCCAGACTGAGCCACGATCGCGCTGCCAATAATCACCACGAGCGTCATCAGGGTGGCGATCCAGAATAGCGAGATTCCCTGTTCTGGTCGAACTCGAATTGTTCCCGAAGGTTGAAATGTAATCTGGAATCTGGCTAGAGCGGGTAGGGGTTGCTCGCGATAACGGGGTTTTACCAGTAAAGGCAAGGGTGTTTGGGGCAAGTAATCGCTGGCGAGTTGAGTGATGGGTTCATAAGCCGCAATACCACCCAAGTCATCGACCCCAACCCAATAGCTGACCGGACGATCGCAGACGACTTCACTTTCCCAGTTGGTATCTAACAACGTAAAAACGCGTTTGCTGAGATACCGAATTTGGCTCCGGTTAGCAATCTCAGGTGCTGTCGCTAACAGGGAGGCGTTCGTAGCCGCACGATCGCTGATGCGTTGACGTAGGGCACACAGGGCGATCGCTTGAATCGTTCCCAAAATTCCGGCTCCCAGGGCAGTGGGTTCCAGAGTCAGATTGAGATTGAACAGTGGGGGCAGAAGTGTGCCGAGGGTGAATAATCCGGACGACAAAACGACCGCGATCGATGGAATCATCACCCACCAGCGACTAGATTGTGTGTACTGACGCAGGAATAACCATTGAGCCATGCCTAACCATACGGCACATAAGGCAGATAGCAGAGTGCTGACGGCCCCTGAGGCTAATAAGGTGGCTCTGGGATGCATTGTGCTCAGGGTCGTAAACCACTCAGTGTTTTTGAGTAGTTGTTCTAACAGACTCCACCAGGCTTCCTGGGTGGTCATGAGGAGGACATAGCCGACACTGCTGGCCAGAATCCACAGCCAGTCAGAGAGATACCGTCGTAATACCAGCCATTGCAAGGCACTGACGATCGTGCCAGCGACCAAGCCAGTCACGAATGCGCCTAACAAGCCTCCGGTTTCCCACTGTTGAGTCACGATCGGCGTATCTAGCGTTCGTAAAACTCCAGCTTCTAGTACCCAACCCAGGCCAGTCGCAAGGACAAATAGGACCGTGAACCGAAACCGATTGAGGGGCGTAATCAGAAATGGCTGTGAGGTAATTGGGCTAGTAGATATCCCCAGGGATGGAAAGCTGAGTTGCGATCGCATAATTCAAGGCTCGTCGAAATTGACAATTGGGGAGGAAATATACACTATTCCGGCGATCAATGCGTAGCAGGACAAACACTTTGTGAACTTCTTCATAGAACCAAAAATCTCTTAACATATCGATTTACGATAGATGCGCTAGGATTTTCAAATTTCTGGGGATTCTGGCTATAGAAGCTGTTTCTTATTGCCCATGACCACAAATAAACGTGCTCTGATTACTGGTATTACAGGTCAAGATGGCTCTTACCTAAGTGAATTTTTGCTAGAGAAAGGCTATGAAGTTCACGGGATTATCCGGCGGACTTCTACCTTCAACACCGATCGGATTGATCATATTTACGAAGATCCCCACAACCAGGGAGTGCGGCTATTTCTGCATTACGGGGATTTAACCGATGGCACAACCTTGCGCCGGATTTTAGAAGAGGTGCAGCCCGTCGAAATCTACAACTTGGGCGCACAATCCCATGTGCGGGTCAGTTTTGATTCGCCAGAATACACGGTGGATAGCGTGGGCATGGGGACACTGCGCTTACTTGAAGCCATCCGCGACTATCAGCACCGAACGGGAATTCAGGTGCGGTTTTACCAGGCAGGTTCCTCAGAAATGTACGGTAAGGTGCAGGAGATTCCTCAGAAGGAAACCACGCCGTTTTATCCTCGTAGTCCCTATGCTTGCGCTAAGGTCTATGCGCATTGGCAAACCGTGAATTACCGGGAGTCCTACGATTTATTTGCCTGTAATGGTATTTTGTTTAATCATGAATCGCCCCGACGAGGCGAAACCTTTGTCACTCGCAAAATTACCCGCGCGATCGCCCGGATTGTTGCCGGACAGCAACAAAAACTCTACATGGGGAATCTCGATGCTAAACGGGATTGGGGCTATGCCAAAGATTACGTCAAAGCCATGTGGATGATGTTGCAGCAACCCCAAGCCGATGATTATGTGATTGCGACTGGGGAAACGCATTCAGTGCAAGAGTTTCTGGATGTGGCGTTTGGCTATGTCAATTTGAATTGGCAGGATTATGTGGAGTTTGACGATCGCTATTTGCGGCCAGCAGAAGTGGATTTGTTGATCGGCGATCCAACGAAAGCCAAGCAACTGTTAGGCTGGCAACCGTCTGTCACGTTTGAACAACTGGTGTATTTGATGGTTGAAGCTGACCTGAAAGCCTTGGGATTAATCCCCTTGAGTGGGCACACGCGGCAATCTGTGATCGATCATGCCACGATTCGGCAGAGTGCTGGAGGGTCGCTCTCCTAATGGGGATCGAGGACGGCTCAGGTTGGGACAAACGATCACTGCGCAAAGCACTTCTCAGCACTCGTCGATCGTTGTCCACAGAGGAGTGGCAACAAAAAAGCTTACAAATCTGTCGCCATTTGCAAACTGACCCTGGATTTAGCCAAGCCCAAACTGTCTTAGCCTACTTCAGCATTCGTCAGGAACCTGATCTCAGTTCGCTATGGCCGATCGCCAAAACTTGGGGCTTTTCTCGTTGCGTTGAGCAATCTCTGCTCTGGCATCATTGGTCTCCTGCCGCAACGTTGCCTTTACAAACTGGAGCCTATGGCATTCTCGAACCCCATCCCGATTCCCCTGGACTAACTCCTGAGGCCGTGGATTTAGTGCTAGTCCCCTGTGTAGCCTGTGATCACCAGGGCTACCGCTTGGGCTATGGAGGTGGCTTTTACGATCGCTTCCTGGCGGAACCTGCCTGGGCCAGTAAACCAACGATCGGTATCGTCTTCGATTTTGCTTTCTTACCTCAGTTACCAATTGATCCGTGGGATCAACCGTTACAAGCAGTTTGTACGGAAACTGGGTTGTACAGGTACTAAGAGCTGCTTGATCAAACTTGGTTGAGGTTGTGCTGAGGATTACCTTCCTTCTTTTTCTTCAGCACTCAGCGCCTTTAAGGCACATCATGGCTCGCTCACTGAATCCTTAGCATTAATCTGAGAAGATCATTAATTTTTATGATGATCACTATAGAAATATCTAACTAAAGAAATGTAACTAGTAGTGATTTGGTTGGTTGATCAGACAGCTTATCAAGCTATCTTGCCGAAATCCCTGCTAGATATAGCTTTTTCAGAATTGGCTTCGGTAAACTCTTGGTAATCTTAGTGAGTTAATCTACCTAAGAGAACATGAAATTAAACTGTTGAATGTAAACTTTTTTGAAAAAAGATAGATTCTCTGAGGAGATTTTCATAAGCTTTATCGAAACCGCTACCGCTGTGCGACGACACAACGGTGTTGCGCCTGCAAGCAATCTGTTCAACTGCATTACTCGTTATAGGAGGTCAAACGTGACGCTTTCTCAGAGTCAAGTGATTGCTCAACCTGACTTGGGCTTAACGCTCAAAAGCTTTGCGCTGTGGACAGGTATCTTGACGGTTTGCTTGCTGATTATCGGGTTTCCTGTCGGAATTTTGATTGTGACGATCGGCTGGCTACTGGCCATGAGCCTGCACGCCATCATGCCAGGGCTTGGCATTCTATTGGTTGTAGGTGGTTTAATCGCCGTTCAGATTCTGGGTGTGATGGTTGCCGCGGCTACACTAACGTACAAAGGCATTCATCCTAAAGATGTGAGTTGGTTACCTTGGATGCAAGGTCGGGCAAATCCCCAGCATGAAGCGAGTTATGCGGCTTGTCCGTTAACCTGTGACGTTAAGCAATAAAGGCTGTTCTATCCTTAAGCCTCACTAGCTCGGTGCAAACCGGGCTCTTTTTATTTCTTGGCACTTGTAAATACAGAGCAGTCCATAATGGCGGAAGGATTGATACTAACCTCCAGCAGGAGTCATCTGGACGGCTATGAACGACAACCCGTTTGCAGTGCTACGACGTAATCTCCGTAGATCGGGATTGCGGCAAATCAATGCGGCGATCGCTCAACTAGAAGCACAACTCCAGAATCCAGAATTATCGGTTGCTGACCAGATTTTTCTCGCCGGTCGCCTCCGAGAATTGCGGGCAGCCCGTTGGGTAGTGAATCGCTTATTGACTTCCCAAGAGCCGCCTACTACAGAACCTTCTACTACTGCTGCATCCTCTACTCAAGACGACTCAAATCCGTCCACAACTCCCGGCCAGACAACATCTTTACCTTCAGAAACGGTTGCTGACTCATCAACTTTCTCGGGCGAGCTGCTAACTCAAACTACTGCTAGCAGCATTAGAACAATTCAGGCTGTCCTATTTGATGGTATGGCCACCCGGTTGTCGGCTAGCTTGCTGAACTTGACGGATACCCCTTTAGAAATTGATATCTTGCGAGAGGATAAGAAGCGAGAATTACTGTTGATCATCCTGAAACAGTTAGAAGCCGTGTTAGATGAGTTGCGATTTTCTCAGGTAACGCCGGAGCAATTGAACGAAAAATACCCGATCGTGATCCATGATTTGTGGCAGGCTGCAACCACCGATTTTTTAGGTAGATATTACAGTTTAGCTGTTGGTAATCAATCGGTTTTGTTAGTCGATCGCCTGTTGCAAGATGCAGAAATTGTGCAAACAGCAATTCTCAGTAGAATTCCGGCAGTTCAAGAGTTTCTAAGTCATCTCCTATTTCAATCTCCGTTAACGATCGATGGCGTTCCCTATGCGATAGGTACCGTGGAAGCAATGGCACGGTTGGAGATGTTGTTACAGAATTTGACGATCCAAGTAGCGAATGCGGTAATGCAACCCTTGTTAAATCACTTTGGTGATGTCATTACCATTAAACAAAACTTCTACGATAAACGCTTACTGTCATCACGGGAAATTGAGCGATTTCGGAATAATTTATCTTGGAAATATCGAATTGAACATCTAGTTGGCGAACCTACAGCAATTTTTGAAAGTCGCTTTTATTTATTTGTATTTAGTTCTTTAGGCATTACTAAAACCTCAATTTATGCCGCTCGAAATCAGGAATTAGCTGATCTATCAGGGGTTCGGTTGGCGGTGACCTTAACGTTGGAGATGAGAGATGCGATCGCGCCTCGACTCCGCACAGCAATTGCCTTTGTGGGCAGTGGTGTAGTGTATGTTTTAACAGAAGTGATTGGTCGAGGCATTGGGCTAATTGGCCGAGGTGTAATTAAAGGAATTGGTAACGTTCTACGCGATAATGAACGCGGTAGCAGTAGCGAACGTTTCCGTTAACAGAGCATAATGACC
>DATNPU010000016.1:0-10456 GCA_036703105.1 Microcoleaceae cyanobacterium | reverse complement strand
TGTGCCGGCAGTTAAAAGCTGATCCTCAACTGCACGGGATTCCGATTATTTTCCTCAGTGCCCTGGATGAAGCGTTAGATAAAGCCAAAGCCTTTGAGGTTGGCGGGGCGGACTATATTACCAAACCTTTTCAGGTAGAGGAAGTTTTAGCGCGAGTTCAACATCAACTCACCATTCGTCAGTTAAAACAACAAGTGGCCGATCAGCAACAACAGTTAGCCCGATTGGTTAAGGAGAAAGCCGCTGTCCCTCGCTCAGACATGAAGGTAATCGATAGCAGCGTCGTATCCGCGATCGCCACAATTCTGGATTACAGCGATCGTCTGAGCCGAAATCCTGCGATCGACCCCGAACACTATGCGGGATTAAAAGTGATCCAGCAAAATGGTCAAACTTTGCTAAAGTTCATGAACAGTCTGACCTAGAGTTCAAGCTGTAGTAGCCCATTTATGACCTTCCGTCCACTTCCCCCCTGGTTCCCTCGTTTCAGGTTAAATGTACCACTGCATCTAGTGCTAGTTGTGCCATTTCTGCTGCAAATTGTGGGAATCGTTGTCCTAGTGGGATATTTGTCTTACCTCTATGGACAACAAGTACCCGAACAGTTATCTGGCCAACTACTGGAACATCGGTCAGAGCAGATGAGGATTGGGCTGCTGGGCGCACTGATCCTGCTAGCTACTACTGGCACTAGTATTCTCACCACCCGTTGGATTGCGAAACCCATTCTGAAACTGAGTCAAGCAAGCCAAGCTTTGGCACAGGGGAATTGGCAGCAACCAGTATCAGAAACAACCCCGATCGCTGAACTCAGAGCTTTAACCCACTTCCTCAATCAAACGGCGGTTCAACTTCAGCGCTCCGGCGATCGCAGCCCAACCCCACAGGTGAAATCAGACGAGAAATCTACGAGCGTTTTCCGCACCAATCCTGAAGATATTCTCAACAGTGCCCTTGCCGCCATTACTAGTATGCGAGTATTTGCTGATGGTAGTTGGCAAATTGATCAGGTGTCAGCAGGTTGTGAGATTGTCTCAGGGTACACGGCTGAAGCCTTAAAGTTAGATAACAACCTTTGGATTCAACAAATTGAACCGACAGATTGGCAAACGATCGCGCCTCAAGTATTGAGTGATATCTTTGCCGAACGAACGGATACCTACGAATATCGCTTTCATCATAAAAATGGTAGCCTGCGATGGATTGCGCAAACCAATAATTCCGGTTGGGATGAAGCGCAGCAATGTTGGGTTGTCACCGCCATCTCTGTCGATATTACCGATCGTAAACGAGCCGAAATCGCGCTTCAGCAGAGTGAAAATCGGTTTCTAGAACTCTCCAAAGCCTCACCTGCCAATATTTACATCCTAGTGCGGCGGGTTGATGGTTCAGTTTACTTTGAATACATGAGTCAAGCGATCGAAGTGATCCATGAGATTCCTGTAGCGGAGATTCTGGCAGATGCCAGCCTGCTCTTCAAGCGCATCCATCCCGACGATCGATCCGGATACGAAGCGGCGGTACAGCGTAGCTTAGAGACTCTGCAACCATTTCACTATGAATGGCGCATCATTACTTTGTCAGGAGCAATTAAATGGCTTCAGGGTAACTCTTGCCCTAAACAGCGAGAGCACGGAGAAGTGGCCTGGTATGGCGTTGTGACTGACATTACCGATCGCAAAGCAGCGGAAATTGCTCTACAACAAAGTGAATTGCGATTCCGACGGATTACTGATGCCAATATCGTTGGCATTATTTTGACGACACCAACAGGCGAAATCAGCGAGGCGAATGACGCCTTTTTGCAAATGGTTGGTTACGATCGCACCGATTTGTTGGCAGGAAATTTGCGATGGGATAGTATCACTCCGCCTGAATATAGCGAATTAGATACAGTAGCAGTCACCCATTTACTGGCTCACGGCTGGGTTCAGCCATTTGAAAAGCAATATATCCGCAAAGATGGTAGTCGAGTTACCGTTATGGTGGGTGGCGCCTTAATTGAAGAGCATACCAACCAAGTGATCTCGGTCATTTTAGATATCAGCGATCGCAAACAGGCTGAAGCGGCGTTGGCCCAAGAAATTCTGCGGCGCAGAACGCTCTTTAATATCTCCATTGATGGTATTGCCATATTAGATCAAGTAGGCAATGTCGTTGAAGCTAATACCAGTTTTGCCAACATGCTAGGCTATTCTTTAGAGGAAGTATTAACACTCAATCTGATTGATTTCGATGCTTATTGGACAGAAGCAGAAATTGAACAGAAAATTCATCAGGCAGACCTATGCAATAACATCTTTGAAACCCGTCATCGCCGCAAAGATGGCTCTGTATTTGATGTGGAAATTAGTTCAAACTCGGTCGATTGGGATGGGCAAACCTTACAATTCTGTATTTGCCGAGACATCAGCGATCGTAAACGGAGTGAAATTGAACGTAAACAGGCTGAGATTGCCTTACGTGAGAGCGAAGAACGTCTGCGAATCGCTTTAGAAGCGGCTCAGATGGGGAATTGGGATTGGAATATTTCAACGAACCAAATCATTTGGTCTGAGAGCCTAGAGCGGCTGATGGGGCTTGAGCCTGGTATGTTTGACGGCCGGTTTGAAACTGTCGCTGCGATGATTTATCCAGACGATCGCCAACGAGTGGCAAACGCCATTACTTACAGTGTCGAACACGACAACGATTATAATATCGAGTTTCGTTTTGTCAAACCTGATGGGAGTCTTCGTTGGGCATTGAGTAAAGGCAAAGTATGGCGGGATCAGACTGGTCAGGCGATTCGGATGGCTGGTGTGGATGTTGATATTACCGATCGTAAACACGCAGAAGACGCCTTGCGAGACAGTGAAGAACGCTTTCGCGCCGTGTTTGAGCAGGCCGCGGTTGGATTGGAATACACCGATTTAACTGGACAACTGTTGTTAGTCAATCGCGCGCTGGTCAACCTATTAGGCTACTCAGAGGAAGAATTACTGGCCCTCAATTTTCAAGATATTACCCATCCCGAGGATCTGGCTGAGAACCAGCAGTATTTTCAGCAACTCTTGGCCGGGGAAATGTCGTCCTATTCGCTAGAGAAGCGGTTTATTCACAAAGATGGTTCTCATATTTGGGTCAACATTACCGTCTCCCTGATCTGTGGGCCAGATGGCCAACCGAAACTGACTCTAGCGGTGATTGAGGATATCCGCGATCGCAAACAGGCCGCCCTAGAACTACAACAGGCAAAGGAAGCCGCAGAAGCCGCCAATGTGGCCAAAAGTATGTTTCTTGCCAATATGAGTCATGAACTCCGGACGCCGCTGAATGTGATTCTAGGGTACGCCCAATTGCTCAGCTATGACACCTCTCTCACTCCGGAGTATTTGGACTATTTACGATCGATTCATCGCAGCGGCAACCATCTACTCGCATTGATTAACGATGTCTTGGATCTGTCCAAAATCGAAGCTGGACGTTCCACGTTTGATCCCAGTAGCTTTGATCTCCATGACCTGATGCACACCCTATGGGAAATGTTCCGGTTTCGCGCCGAATCTAAAGGTCTGGAATTAACGTTGGAGTTAGCAGAAGCTCCCCGGTTGATTACCACTGACCTCAACAAACTGCGGCAGGTTATGATCAATCTGCTCAATAACGCTGTGAAGTTTACAGTATCGGGTACGATCGCCCTCCGAGTCTGGGTAGATCAAGAGTCGATCGCATCAACATCCCAGCAGCAGGCTGAAACCATTCCTGCACTCCCCCCCTCCCACAGATTGAGAATTGCAGTAGAGGATAGCGGGATTGGTATTTCACCTGATGAACTAGAGACTATTTTTGAAGCGTTTTCCCAGGCAAGCGCTGGTAAACACTCGACAGAAGGGACGGGGCTCGGTTTAACCATTAGCCAGAAATTTATCCAGTTAATGAATGGTCAATTATGGGCTGAAAGTCAAATTGGCCAGGGCAGTAAGTTCAGTGTGGCAATTCCTATACAACTTGCCAATCTCAATGAACAGGTTCTTACGATCGTCGATCGCCCCGTAATTGGCTTACTTCCTGGTCAACCCCCTTGCCGGATCCTGGTAGTGGATGATCAATTAGCCAACCGACAACTATTAACCCAAATTTTGCAAAAAGTGGGGTTGGATATCCGTGAAGCAGCCAGTGGAACTGCTGCCATTCAGCAATGGCAAACCTGGAAACCCCATTTGATCTGGATGGATCTGCGGATGGCTGGTATGACTGGCTATGAAGCAATGCAGCAAATTCGCCTGTTGGAACAAGGTCACAGTGAGGCAGATAGAAACGACGGAGAAGAGCAAGCTCGTCCTTCCTCACCCTCCCAACCACCGATCCCCATCATTGCCCTAACCGCTCAAGCCTATCAGCACGATCGCGAGTTTGCCCTCAAGGCTGGGTTTACCGACTTTGTTACAAAACCATTCCGAACCGCCGAGATTTTTCAGCAGTTGACCACCTATTTAGGGCTGCAATACTTGTATGCCGACGCGGCAACTTCAATGATGGTTGAACCGTTTGAGGCGGTTGACAAACATCAAGTTTTGCGACCAGAAGCCTTGCAAGTGATGCCTGCCACATGGATATTAGCACTACATAAAGCAGCGCTCAATTGCTCGTCTGAAGAGGTCGAAGATTTGATTGCCCAAATTCCTGCCGATTATGCCGCACTCGCCAAAGGCTTACAACGACTTGCCCATAATTACGACTTCGAAATCATTATGCAGTTGAGCCAGTCCAGTTGATCTTAAGCGTCTCACCACTTCTTAACTCAGTTGCTGAAACCTTGTTGAAGAAATTGTTGTTTTAACTAGGGTTGGGGCATGATAGATGAGTAAGACGCTACATTAATCAGCGTTTATAGGGGGTTTCAGCAATGAACCTAAACACCATCAACCCAATCATGGGAGGATCTATGCAGACGATCGATACACTATCTGTTGACAAATCCTCTCTGCCTCTGTCGCTTGACCAACGCATTGCTACCGCGATCGCTGAAGCGCGAGCAATCTGTTCCGAATATGGTTCCGATTCAGCAAAATGTGCCGTGGCCTGGGATACCGTCGAGGAACTTCAGGCAGAAGCCGCTCATCAAAAAGCTAAATTGCAAGGCAAAACAGCGTTTTCAGAATACTGCGAAGAATTTCCCGATGCGCTGGAAGCCCGGATCTACGACGTGTAGGGACATAGCAACTCCGAGTAATGGCTAATGAGAGGCTGGTGGTCATCTATCAGACAACTCATTACCCATTACACTCACTGGTTTGACGAAGCCGCAAGATGAATTGCCACGATCGTTCAAACATTGAGGATTAGTCGCCTGTCGAAGATCCTCACAACATCCTCAAGTTGGTGATATAGGGTTGAGGTGTTCCTGAATAGGAGCGATGTTATGCACGAAGTGGGCATTATGCAGAATACGTTGGAACTGGCGCTGGAGTATGCTCGTCAGCAAGGGGCTACTCAGATTCACCAGATGACGTTACGAATCGGGGAATTATCTGGAGTTGAACCGGCGGCATTGATGTTTGCCTTTGAAGTGGTGATGCAAGGCACGATCGCTGAACACGCTCAACTGGCGATCGATTATGTCCCTGCCGTAAGCTATTGTCCCCACTGCCAGCAAGAATTTCACCTGTCTGATTGGATCTATGAGTGTCCCACCTGCCATCAATTATGCACAGAACTGCGTCAAGGTCGGGAATTAGAACTCGCATCAATTGAGCTTTCTTGAGGAGATCACCTACTATGTGTCAGGACTGTGGTTGTAGTGATGTAGTCACGATCGCAATTAATGGGAAGGTAGCTCATCCTCATGCGCATCATCATGACGATGGAGAGCATCATCACGATCACACACATCCTCATCCCCACTCCCATAACACTCATACTCATCCAATTCACCTCGGGTTGCTAGCCAAAAACGATCGGTTTGCCGAGCGTAATCGGGGTTATTTCCAGGCAAAAGGGATGCTGGTACTGAATATTCTCTCCTCTCCTGGATCAGGTAAAACGGCCTTGATTGAGCGCTTAGTCCGAGATGCGAATGAACGCTTATTTGTTGATCAATATCGATCGCTACACATCGGAGTAATTGTGGGCGATCTGGAAACAGATAATGATGCCCAACGGTTGCGTCAGGCAGGTGCGCCAGCAGTACAAATTACGACTGGGCAAGCCTGCCATTTGGAAGCTGAAATGGTGTCTCAGGCCATGACGCAGTTAGATTTAAACACACTCAACATATTAATTATTGAGAACGTTGGTAATCTAGTTTGTCCAGCCGCTTATGACCTGGGGGAAACCCAACGCGTTGTGCTGTTATCAGTCACAGAAGGTGAAGATAAACCACTCAAATATCCCACGATGTTTAGTACAGCAGATATGGTGATTATTACCAAAGCTGATATTGCAGAAGCCGTAGAGTTTAATCGAGAACTGGCAATGGCTAATATCCGAAAAGTTGCGCCTCAAGCCAAAATATTTGTGGTGTCGGCTCGGACAGGTCAAGGGATGGCAGACTGGTATACCCATCTAGACAGCGTGATTCAGCAGACGATCGAGGTTTAAACCATGTTACGTACCACTTCATTCGTCCCATCTGATCTCAACCAGCAACGCATTCGAGTTCAGGTGCAAGGAGTGGTACAGGGCGTAGGATTTCGGCCATTCATCTACACCCTGGCAACTACCTTGGGATTAACAGGCTGGGTGAATAATTCTCCGCAAGGAGTTTCAATTGAACTAGAAGGCCAACCCGGCCAACTAGCGATATTCCTAGAACAGCTTCAACAAAACAAGCCACCTCATGCTGATCTACAATCTCTAACGATCGATCACTTATCAGCGATCGGGGCTCAGCAGTTTGAAATTCGTCCATCTGAAACAACCAATTCCACCGCAAAATTAGCTTGTATTCTGCCCGATCTAGCGACCTGCCCCGACTGTTTGCAGGAAGTCTTAGATCCAGCTAATCGTCGCTATCGTTATCCTTTCACTAACTGCACTCACTGTGGCCCTCGGTTTAGTATTCTGCGATCGCTGCCCTACGATCGGCCGAATACGACCATGCATCACTTTCAGATGTGTCCTGACTGTCAGTTAGAATACGAAAATCCTGGTAATCGTCGCTTTCATGCTCAACCTAATGCCTGTCCCGACTGTGGGCCACAATTGGCCCTTTGGAATCGGGATGGAGACATTTTAGCGACTCATGATGCGGCTTTACTCGCTACGGCTGAAGCCATTCGTCAGGGAAAGATTATTGCGCTTAAAGGGTTGGGTGGGTTCCATCTCGTCGTAGATGCCCGTAACGACAGGGCTGTACGAACTCTACGGCAACGCAAACATCGACCTGATAAGCCGTTGGCAGTTATGTATCCTAATTTAGAGTGTCTTCAGCACCACTGTCACCTCTCGACTGTGGCGATCCAATTATTGCAATCTCCCGAAGCACCGATCGTGCTGCTGTCGCAAATTGCCCCTGATCAGGGGCAGGCTAACCCGATCGCGCCGTCTGTAGCTCCCGGTAATCCCTATCTGGGGGTAATGTTGCCCTATACGCCACTCCATCACTTATTGCTAGCTGAGTTGGGGTTTCCGATCGTGGCGACTAGTGGCAATTTAGCCAATGAACCCATGTGTATTGATCAACGCGCGGCCTTACACCAACTTGGAACTATTGCCGATGTATTCCTAATTCACGATCGACCCATCGCTCGCCCCGTTGATGATTCCATTGTGCGAGTAATTCAAGATCAACCTGTGGTGTTGCGGCGGGCCAGAGGCTATGCCCCTTTACCGCTAAAAGTGCCTGTTCCTGCACCTCCAACAGCAGCCCCGATCATTCTGGCCGTAGGTGGCCATCTCAAGAACACAGTCGCTCTGAGCTTAAATCAGCAGATTTTTCTCAGCCAACATGTAGGAGATCTGGATAGCCCTACCACGATCGCCCGATTTCAGGAAGCGATCATCCATCTCCTGAGCTTGTATGAGACTCAACCAACGGCGATCGCCTGCGATGCTCATCCCGACTATTACTCGCACCAATTCGCGGAGTCATTAAGTCAAACGACACAGGCAACGCTGATCCCCATTCAGCATCACTATGCCCATGTACTATCCTGCATTGCAGATAACCAGATAGATGCCCCGGTATTAGGGGTGGCCTGGGATGGCACAGGATACGGCTTAGACGGCACCATCTGGGGGGGCGAATGGTTGTATGTGCCCACTCATCCCACCACAGCTCCTGGGTTTGAGCGCATTGCCCATCTCCGACCGTTTCCCTTACCGGGTGGCGAACAGGCGGTCAAGGAACCCCGACGATCGGCGTTAGGCTTACTCTATGCCCACTTAGGTAATGCCGTGTTTGATCAACTTGATTTACCCCTGTTACACGCCTTCACGCGATCGGAATTAACGGTGTTGAAATCAATGTTAAATCAACAACTCAATACCCCGATGACTTCTAGTATGGGGCGATTATTTGATGCGATCGCCGCCTTGATCAATCTCTGTCATCGGGCGAGTTTTGAAGGGCAAGCCGCTATGCAACTAGAGTTTGCGGCAAACACCGTGATCAGCGATCGGATTTATCCCTATACCTGGCTCGCCCAACCCAACTCTACGCTCATGTTAGACTGGCAACCTCTAGTGCAGGCAATTATCCAGGATTGGCGCAATCGTGTGTCTCCTCAGTTGATTGCAGCGACCTTTCAAAACACGTTAATCGATGCGTTAGTGACCCTGGCTCAACGCTTTCATATTGACCACATTGCGTTAACCGGTGGTTGTTTCCAAAATCGCCATTTATTAGAACAGGCGATCGAGCGCTTAACTTGTACCGGATTTTCCCCCATTTGGCATCACCATATTCCGACTAACGACGGCGGTCTTGCCGTTGGTCAAGTTATGGGAGCCTTACGCCACCTTCATTACAAAGATATTTAAGAGAGGAATGATTATGTGCCTTGCAGTCCCCGGTAAAATTGTCAGCATCGCGAACCAAACCGAGAGTGGCCATGATGCAGCCTTATGGCGTACTGGTAAAGTGAGCTTTGGCGGCATTCTTAAAGAAGTGAGCTTGGCTTATGTGCCCGAAGCTCAGATCGGGGACTATGTAATTGTGCATGTTGGGTTTGCCCTCAGCATCGTTGATCAACAAGAGGCTGAACAAACACTGAATGATCTGACTCAACTCCACATTAGTTAAAATCCACCGTCTTGAGCCAACTCAGGCTTAGATCGCCGACACCACTACAGGGGATTTAGCCATTGTCCGAACAGGTAGTTCAATGACAAACTCTGCGCCACACTTAGGTAAATTCTGGCAAAACAGCCTGCCTTGATGCCGTTCTGTGACAATTTGATAGCTAATCGACATGCCCATACCCGTCCCTTTGCCAACGGGTTTGGTCGTGAAGAACGGATCGAAAATGCGCTCTACTGCCGATTGAGGCATCCCAGGCCCATTGTCGGCGATCGTCACTTGTACCCACTGTTCGTTGATGGCTGTGGTCCGAATGGTGATAGTTGGAGGCTCAGCCAGGGAAGCGTCTTGATGCTTGATGCTATCCTCCAGAGCATCGATCGCGTTACTGAAAATATTCATGAACACCTGATTGATCTGTCCCGCAAAGCACTCAACCAGAGGTAAATTACCGTACTCTTTCACGATTTCGATCGCTGGGAAATTGGTCTTGGCCTTGAGGCGATGCCCTAAAATCACCAGGGTACTGTCAATCCCCTCATGCAGATTAACGGCTTTTAACTCCGCCTCATCTAAGCGAGAGAAGTTCCGCAGGGATAGCACAATACTGCGAATTCGATTGGCTCCCAATTGCATAGACTGGATTAGTTTACTCAAATCGTCTCTGAGAAATTCCAGATCGATCGCTTCAATCTTTTGCTGAATGTTGGGGCTGGGATCAGGATACTCTTCTTGATACAGGGCCATCAAATCCAACAGGTCGTGAGTGTATTCCTGCGCATGAATTAAGTTGCCATGAATAAAGTTAACGGGGTTATTAATCTCATGGGCTACCCCAGCCACCAGTTGTCCCAAACTTGACATCTTCTCACTTTGTACCATTTGGGATTGGGTCCGCTGTAAGTCTCGCAGAGCCTCCTTCAATTCCATTGTGCGATCGTCAACCCGTTGCTCCAAGTCTTCATTCGCCTGTTTTAGCCGCAGTTCTGCCTGCCGATTTTCACTGAGGACGGCCGACAGGACTAAATTAGTCAGCAACATCACGCCAATAAAAGATTGCAACTGGGCTAATGATTCCAGCACCGAGGGGCGGACAAAAGTGCCTAAATTATGGGCCGTGCCTGTAATCGCGATCGCAGATACACCCACAATTAATAGCGTCGTTTCCTGCAACCGCAATCGGAACGATGACCAAACTAAGACCGGCAACAACATGTACTCAATGCTATAGGC
>DATNPU010000023.1:0-7372 GCA_036703105.1 Microcoleaceae cyanobacterium | reverse complement strand
TAAAATTCTGGGCAGCTGGCAGCCCACCCGTATCCCGCAGCCGAATTCCTTCTCGCAGTTTCGCTAACCTGACTTCGATGACAGGTTTCAAATTATTTAACCGATTGCGCCGATCAGGGTTATCTTCGGTCAGTTGTTGCAGGGCAGTATAGCTGCGATCGATTTCTTTAAGCGCCGTGTCATAAGGTTCCAGATAACGAGGCTGCCCAGTGATGATGTATCCCCGTTGCCCAGTTTCCGCATTGACCAATTCAGTTTCCAGCGTATTGAGTTGTCCCAACACCTGATAGGTTTTTCGTTCTCGATCGGCATTCTCAATCAGGTTGGTTGTCGTCCGATAAGAAATCACCCCGATCGTGGTCAGAATGGTTAGTCCTAACGCAAATCCGCCACCAATGCGGGTGCCAATTTTGAATCGATTCAACATGCAGGGTATCAGGAGTTGGGAACAGATAAACTACGAATGTAGTAAATACAGGAATTTTATGCAGTTTAAGGGAAAGTTGAGTCGTCAATACCCCTTTTGCTACAACTCCTTATCCTTATCATGTCTATCTTCGCACTGATGATTTAGTACACTTTAAACATAAGCAATATTTAAAGTATAGGCACTGCTGCTACCAAAAGCCGAGTAAACCTGTAAATAGTAATCTCCGGCCTCTAGGGTGGTAGAAATACTTTCTGCATCCCAGCCACTATTTTGGGATTGGTTGATCTGCTCAGTGACATCAATGATTTGGTTGCTATTTGTATCTTGAATTAACCGCAGATCTAAGTCAGCAACCAATCCAGTTAACGAAATATTCACTGTTCTGGCCGCATCTAAATGTATCCGATAAACATCAGTTGTATTTCCTCTCACTGTGGGAATTGGTGGAGTGCTCCAAATCCAACTACTCCGACTATAGGATGTCGTTGAGGCTGCCACCTCAAACTCAGTGGGTAGCAAATTACTGGGCCATCCGGCTGCCACGATCGATCCTGCTAATGTCGTCGAAACTAGCAGGTTATAACTGGTACTACCACTAGATTGCCGTACTCCCAGATAATAGGTGCCCGCCGCTAAAGTTTGGTTAATCGCCTCATCTCTCGTGCCACCTCGAAAAGAACCATTCAGAGCAACACGACCATCCTGGTTATAGAGATAGATATCGGCATCAGCAATTAAGTGAGTTAACGCTACATTAAAATTGCTAGTTTCACTCAAAGTGAATTGATAGTAATCGAGCGAATCAGCATCATCGATTGTGCCTGAAAAAACAGTAGGTGCATTGCCCACAATCAAAGAGCTAATTTGATAAGCTGTGCCGAAGGTATTGTTGGGTTCTGTAACAACGATTGGCAAATTCGATGGCACATCAGCAGGCACAATATCGGGTTGCGAGGCTGTGCCAATGATCGGTGACTCCGGCAGCATACTATCAGGTTCAGCCGTTATAGTAACGCTGGCAGCACTGGCTAGCTCTAAAGAACTGGAGGATGGCAGAAATGTTTCTAATCCAGTTGTTAATGGAGCATTTAATGGGTCAGCGATCGGTAGGATATTGGTGCCCTGAGCAGGATTAAAACAGTTTTCCATAAATCGTTGCCTCTTTGAAGTAATTGCAAGCGGCGGCTAAGCCTTAACAGGAAAGGATTCAACTCTGTTTGTCACCAGTTTTATACTCACACCTAACCCTAAAAGCTGGCTGGATAACATCCGTAGTATGCAAATTGTAATGGTGACAAAATATCCTCAAATCCACGATCGATAAAATGGACAATTTTCCTGCGGTTTGCCAGATTGGTAACAGCGTGTCAGGCAAATTTAAGGAGAACAGAATGCAAAAGATGCGTCAGGTATTGCGAGGAATCTGTGCAGCGATCGTCCTGATTACCGTGATCAACGCCGTCTTTATTGTTATTCCGGCTTATATTACCGGTGCTTACCGTTGGGAGTACAGCTATTGGCAGATTAAAAATGTGCCACCAACCTGGGACTTTATGGAGCATCCACCTACTGACTTCATGCTACTCTTACTGCTCCTGCCGTTGAACGGACTGTTACTACATGTCCTAATAGGTGCGAGTATAGTGGCTGTTTTATGGCAACGCCAATGCTTAATTAGGAAAGAAAAGTACGCCTGGTTAGTTGCCTTATCGTGTTGTTTAGCATTTACTTGCAGCACTTCCAGTGTTATGTCAATGTTTATTGATTGGTTGATTGATTAAACCATAATCTGACTTATAACTGTTCTCCTCAAATCCCACAGCTGACCCGATCCAACCTACATAGCAGATGGATCGGGTATCGCATCCCAAGGCGATCGTGCGTTATCGGCGAAAACCGTACTCAAGGGTAAAAAATTGGGGGTTGAGGTGAGCCAGTTTCTCTCTCAGGATAACCAGCTCTGTTGCTGGCCCATGAATTTCCAGACGGGTCAGATCAGCAATCGTGAGAGCTTCCTCCAGTAGAGTCGCCACATTTGCAAGATGAGCTAGCACACCTTCAGCACTTTCATAGCCTTCTCGGCAATGAACTTGGTCACCATCAAAACTGAATCCATAATAGAGGCATTGAGACTCTGCCTGAGTTTTGTCAACAAATTGCTCACACAATTCTCTAAACAGATCGATCTTGCCACTATGCACTTTAAAGTAGGGCACGATCGTGCAGCACTTGTCCTGAGTTGCCATAAATCACTCCTATTGCTCTTTGTGGACAATACTATCTAATTATTACTACAGTACTCCTTACCCCATTACCATGAAGCAGTACCGCATTCCCCACTGGCATTCAATCCAGCAGATCAATGAGTGAAGCGCAGCAACTCTTCCACGGTGAAAGCAGTGAGTTTCAATTAAGTAGCGATTTTAATCGCTATTGTTTTGTGGTTATGTGATTGTTTGAGTGATGATTAGGTCTGGGTATGAAATTACAGTTGATTTGCTACGTGACAGTTATGGCAGTTTTAATCCCAGGAATGCTGCCAGCCAGGATGCCTCAAAGCCGATTTGAAGTCATGCACGATCGTGATGTCATGCCGCAAAACCAATCTGGTACTGTAGGGCAAGTATATGTTCAGAAAACCCAATTTACTCCTACCTCTGCCTACAAAAAGGAAGCTGTACAAGGATTTACGGTTTTAATCAATCCGGCAGTTTTAGTGCATCAATCAGAAGCCGAGGCGATGCACCAAGAACTCAACTCACAACTTGCCGCGATCTCTCGGGTCATGCCTGCTAAACCGTTGACTGAGCTGCGAAAGGTTTGGATCTGGGTGGAGTGGGCAAACCGAGCCGGAGCGGCTGAATTCCATCCTTCGGCAGCGTGGCTCCGGCAGCATGGTTACAACCCTGATAAAGCTGGATGTATTGAAGTATCAAACACTCATAACTTTGTCGAGTGGTCTCGTACTGCTCAACCCTGGATGCTCTTGCACGAATTTGCTCATGCCTATCACCATTTGGCCTTAGGGGATGCCAATCTAGATATTCAGACGGCCTATCACCATGCTGTCAATCACGCGCTATACCAGTCAGTCAGTTACATCAAGGGTGGTAAGCAGAAGGCTTATGCGTTGACAGATGCTAAGGAGTACTTTGCTGAACTATCAGAGTCATATTTCGGTCAGAATGATTTCTATCCCTTCACCCGGACTCAGTTAAGAACGTATGACCCAGTAGGCTACCAACTCATGGAAAAGAGTTGGGGTAAACCACGCACAAGTTAGTATCGTGGCAGTATCGAGTACCCTGTTTAAAATGCTAAAACCCTCTCGTTGAGAGGGTCTGAACCAATCGGAGCGGCGGGATTCGAACCCACGACCCCTACTACCCCAAAGTAGTGCGCTACCAAGCTGCGCTACGCCCCGGTTCGTTTGTTCGCTTAACAACTATAACATAGGTATGCGATCGTTTTGTAAACAAATTTCCCAATTAATCCAATAAATTTCAAAACACCTGCAAAGACTGGACAGCCTGAAGCAATTCAGGGACGACGGTAGCCGTCCAGCGGCCTTCGCCACCCCGGCCCGTTAGTAAGATGACATGGAGACTGTAGGCCTGAGGATAGCCTTCCGCCTCCAGCCACACTAAATCACTTTCCACCTCACAGGCGATCGTTTCTTCATCCATCAGTTCATGGCTAATTTGTGCGATCGTTACAGTTAATTGGTTCAATAGGCGGCAAAAGTCATCCAGTTCAGCCGCCGTTAGTTCTAAGGCCCAGTCATCTGTCCCAATCAAGCCTTGAAACTTAGGGGCTTCAGCATCATAGCCAATGCGCCACCCTGACCCACTTTTGACTAAACGTGCCATGTCAAAGCTTACGGTTGCGTGGGAGTAGTCGGCGTCGATGAACTGGCGGTAAACGCATCGACTAACGCCTGGACTAAGGCTTCCCGTTGGGCGCGAGTCAGGCTTCTGATCGCCACAATGTCTGCCTCCATCGGATTCTGGTTCAAGGTGTCACGGCTAGGATAATCGGTTTCGTCCATCCGCTCGTTGATCCCCAGGTAATCTGCCAGACTAATTTTCCAGTCGAGGCGATAGAAGGGCAGCCGACCTTTGCTATAGAGGTGGTAGCGAATAAACCGACCGACCAGTGTATTGTCTGCTGCCACTTTTTTGGTTTCTTTACTGACGTACTGGTTTTCTAACGGTAGAGTAGGGACTCGCTGGTAAATTTGTTGCCAAACCCCATCTGGACGAACTCTAGGAATGACCTGGGCGATCGCCGGAGAGGTGGCCTGATGCTCAGTAATTGTGAAACCGCCGATCGTACAAAGCGCGATCGCAACTATGACGCCGAACCAGCGTCGAACCCGCTTTTGCTTACTCATTGAGGATATGGGTGAATAGGGGAGAGGTCATTAGTCACTTGTCAAATGACCAATGACCAGAATTAGAACAACTACTCGCCAATAATTTCGGGCTGAGTTAGTTCGTCGGACATTTCAATAATCGCCCGCATCACTGGCTTGACCGCAGAGTCTTCATTGTTGTCAAAATCTTCAAACCGACGACGCTTAGCACGATTTGCCACCTGAACGGTGATCCGATAGCGGTTGGAGGCGTGCGAAATCAGGTCGTCAGCCCGTCGCATCAATTGGCTACTGTCGAATGTGGGGCGCTTGTGCATAGACTCCCGATCTAAAACAATTCATCTAGTCTATCAAGAGACTTAGAAGCTGAGTATCACTTGCAAGTTCCCGATCGCCCTAAACTTCGATCGGTTCTTTATGGGCTGGGGTGTGAAAGCCACCGTGGGAGTCAAATTCCACTTGAAGGAGTTCGGCTTCTCCGGTGATCAGACGGGCACCCCGGTTGCGGGTGAAGTAGTTCCAACCCCATTGGATCATCACAATCAGTTTGTTGTCGAATTCGATCAGGTAATAGATATGAGCGAATACCCAAATTAACCAGGCAATCAGTCCAGAGAAGCGAGCAAATCCCAGATCGACCACCGCATGATTTTGTCCAATGACAGCCAGGCTGCCAAACTCCTCATATTTAAATGGAGCAAGGGTTAGTCCCTGTAACCGCTGTTTAATTAATTTCGCGACATATTCTCCTTCCTGCATTGCCACCGGAGCCACACCGGGTAACGGTTTGTCATCCTGATGGGCAAAGTGGCACAAATCGCCAATCACAAAAATGTCGGGATAGCCAGCAATGCTTAAATCCGGTTCTACCATCACCCGACCGACTCGATCGAGACTAGCGCCTGTCCGTTCGGCCAACACTTTCCCCAACCCCGAAGCCTTCACTCCAGCGGCCCAGAGAATGGTATGAGCGGGAATTTCTTCCGTACGATCGCCTTCCTTCACCGTCACCACGTTATCAGCAATATTGGTGACTAAGGTTTTTGTCCGAATGGTGACGCCTAAATCTTCCAGGGACTTCGCCGCTTTTTCCGATAGGTCAGCAGGATACGGTGGCAGCACCCGATCGACCCCTTCTAACAAAATAATTTGGGTTTCCGAAGTGTCGATCGTCCGAAAGTCATGTTTCAGCGTATTAAACGCCAGTTCCGCGATCGCACCCGCGAGTTCCACACCAGTAGGCCCACCTCCCACAATCACAAAGGTCAGCCAACTCCGGCGTTTTTCAGGATCAGGTTCCTTTTCCGCCGCTTCAAACGCCATGAAAATCCGGCGACGAACTTCTAACGCATCCTCAACGGTTTTTAGTCCGGGGGCTGTGGTTTTCCACTGGTCATTGCCAAAGTAGTGATGGCTAACTCCCGTGGCAATAATCAGCGTGTCGTAACCCAGTTCTCCACCCCGCATGATCAACTTTTGCTGCTGCGGATCCAGATCAACTACTTCTTCCATCAGCACTTTAGTATTGCGGTTGCGGCTGAGAATTCCCCGCAGGGGTGAGGAGATGTCTGCCGGGGAGAGTGAGCCTGTAGCGACTTGATACAGCAATGGTTGGAATAGGTGGAAATTCCGTTTGTCGATCAGCGTAACTTCGACGGGCGATCGCCCCAGTGCTTTGGCAGCGTACAATCCACCAAATCCACCACCGACAATTACAACCCGATGGGGTGACTGTTGTTCAACATCCGACATGTCTAACGTCCTTTCCTTGATACAGTCTGGTTTGCCATGCGGCTAGACCCAAGTTAACGGTATAGGGCATTTTGTCAAGCCCTATGTAGCCATAGCTTAGCGTGGACTTATAGGTAATCTAGGTAGCGATGGTTACGAAGATGCAGGCCGGGAGGTAGAGAAGTTGAGGGAGATGGGGAAGTTAGCGATCGAGGCGGAATTCACTGTGGATTTGCCAGCGTTGGCTATCGTGGCGTAGGAGGGTGAGGTGAGAGACGGTGAATTGGGCAGAAAAGGGGCGATGCTGGAAGTCGCCCCAGGCGGTTTTGAAGTGTTGGCGGGTGAGGTCGCGGAAGGCCACGGTGAGATGAGGGGAAAAGGGGCGGCGGTGCTCGACGGGATCGCTCAGGTTTAAGGTGGCGGCTAAGTGAGCCATCAAAGCGGCTTTTAACGCGAGTAGCTCCGGCGTCTTAAGGACATTAATATAAATGACGCGAGGGGGGAAGGCAGCAAATCCTTCCAATGAGATCGACACAGGGGCATGTTGTAAAGCAAATTCATTCAACTGTTGATACAGGATCGCTAGGTGATCCGATTCCCATTTGAATGGCGGTTGCAAAGTAATGTGGGGAGGAGATTTGAGAGCCGCCCGACTGTTGTAGCGATCACTGAAGTGCTGCTTAATCTCGGTGGCTTGTTGCTGAATTTCTGCTGGGGGGAGCAGAGCAATGAAATAAAGGTCAGTCTGACTCATTGATGTCTAGTTGTTTTGCGAGAAACACTACTCCAGCAGAGTTAGGCGATCGAAATAAATAGCTCCATTTTCCAGAGTTCTG